>JBBIIE010000117.1:0-10524 GCA_037446605.1 Geminicoccaceae bacterium
CCATCACCCCGGCGCGCGCGCAGGCCGAAGCCGGGCGTGACCACCGCCTCGCCGGTGGCGCAGCGGCCGATCGCGGCACAGGCCCGGGCGAGCTCGGGCCCGGCGGCGCGGTGGATCGCCCCGCACACCCCGCCGCCCGGTGCGAGCCGCTCGTTGGCGGCATTCACGATCGCCTCGACGGCGCGCTGCGTGATGTCGCCCTCGACCACCTCGATCCGCCCGAGGGCGTCGCGCATGCTTGCCCCGGCCAAGGTCATCGCCCAACCTTCCCCGGTCCCCGGGCCTGCCTAGCACGACGCCCCTGCCGGCGAGGAGAGATGATCGCGCGCCACCCACCGCTCGTGCTGAGCGACCGCCAGCGCCGCCGCCACAAGCTCCGCAACCTGGTCCAATCCACCCTGCTCGTGCTCGCCATGCTGGCGATCCTGGGCGGCTGCGCCGGGCTCGTGTGGGGCTGGGCCGGCCTCCTCTGGGCGGTGGCGCTGACCCTCCTCTCGCTCCTGTTGACCCCGAGCGTGGTGCCGGAGTGGGTGATGCGCGCCTACGGTGCCGTGCCGCTCGGGCCGGACGACTTCCCGGAAGGCGTGGCACTCCTGCGCCGGCTCGCCGCGCGCGCCGGGCTGGAGCGGCCGCCGCGCCTCTACTGGCTGCCCACGAGCCTGTTGAACGCGTTCGCCGTCGGCCGACCGGAGCGCGCCGCGATCGGCCTCTCGGACGGCCTGTTGCGGGCGCTCGACGCGCGCGAGCTGGCGGGCGTGCTGGCGCACGAGCTCAGCCACGTGCGCAACGACGATCTCTGGATCATGGGGCTGGCCGACGTGGTGAGCCGGCTCACGAGCCTGCTCTCCTGGCTCGGCCAGATGCTCGTCCTCCTCAACCTGCCCTTCCTCGTGGGCGGTGCCGTGCCGGTGCCCTGGCTCGTGGTGCTGCTCCTGGTCCTCGCCCCCACCCTCGTGGGCCTCCTGCAGCTCGCCCTCTCGCGATCGCGCGAGTTCGACGCCGACCTCGACGCCGCGGCGCTCACCGGCGACCCGCAGGGGCTCGCCCGCGCGCTCGCCAAGCTCGAGCGGTACCAGGGCCGCTACTGGGAGGAGATCCTCTATCCCGGCCGGCGGATCCCGGTGCCCTCGCTGCTGCGCACCCACCCGCCGACCGAGGAGCGCATCCGCCGCCTGCTCGACCTGCTCGAGCCCGACCGGCCGCCGCCGGGGCCGACCGGCCGCCTCACCCTGCCGGCCGGGCTGCGGGCGGTGACCGGACCGCCGCGCTGGCGCCGAAGCGGCGCCTGGTACTGAGGCGCCCGGTACCGAAGCGCTCCTCGCCGCGGCGAAGGCGCAACACGGTACCGTGACGCCCCCGGCACGGCGCTTGCGCGCGATCGGCGGGCGCGCCATCGCTCGGCCGGGCCGAAGGGGGAACGACCAGAGCAGCGGTGGCGCCCTGCCGCGCGGGGTCGCCCCGACCAGCCGCTCCCCGGCCCGGCGAGCGGATGCATGCACGAGGGTCGCGAGAGCCGCGTGATCGGTTCGAGCACGAGCGGGGCGGTCGCGACCGGCCGGGCGGCACGGGCGCGCGCCCGCGCGCTGGCCCTCGGCGGATCGCGCGGGCTCGGCATCGGGCTCGTGGTGGCCGGCTGGCTGGTCCTGGCCTGGCCCTGGCTCGCCGGCGGCGCGCTCGTGCCGTGGGACGCCAAGACCGAGTTCTACCCGACCGTCCGTTTCCTGTCGGACGCCTGGCACGGCGGCCAGTCGGCGTTCTGGAATCCGTTCGTGTGGGGCGGCTGGCCGCTCGTCGCCGACCCCCAGTCGCTGATCTTCCAGCCCCTGTTCGCGGCGCTCGCCTGGCTGGTCGAGCGGCCGTCGATGGCGGCCGTCGACCGCGTCGAGCTGCTCCACCTGCTCCTGGCCGGGCTCGCCGTCCTCGCCTGGTTCGAGATCGCCGGCTGGAACCGGCTGGGCGGCGTGCTCGCGGCGCTCCTGGCGATGCTCGGCGGCACGCTCGCCGGCCGCCTGCAGCATGTCGGGCTGGTCGCGAGCTACGCCTGGCTCGCCGCCGCCCTGCCGCTCCTGCGGCTCACGCTCGCGCGCGCCTCGCCGGCCTGGGCGGCGGCGTTCGGCGTGGTCGCGGCGCTGATGGCGCTCGGCCGCGACCAGGTGGCGATGCTCGGCTGCTGGGCGCTCGCCGGCTACGTGCTGCACGAATGGCTCTCCGCCGAGCGGCCCGGCGCCTGGCTGCGCAGCCGGCTGCCGGCGCTCGCCGTGGCGCTCGCCACCGCCGGAGCCCTGCTGTTCGTGCCGATGCTGTTGACCCTGCAGCTCGCGGCTCTCAGCAACCGTCCGGCGATCCCGCTCGAGGAGGCGCTCACGGGCTCGCTCTCGCCGGTCAACCTGTTCACGATGCTGGCGCCGGACTTCTTCGGCTCGCTCGGCCACCACACCGGCTACTGGGGCCCGACCAACCCGCGCTGGCCGTGCTGCGACTGGACCGACCGGGCCACCAACTACCTCTATCTGGGCGCCCTGCCGCTGGCGCTCCTGCTCGGCCACGGCGTCCTGGGTCGAAGGCTCGCCGACCGCGAGAGCCGCTTCCTCGTCCTCCTGGCGGCCGGCGCCGGGCTCTACGCCCTCGGCCGCCACACACCGGTCTTCGAGCTCCTGTTCGACTGGCTGCCCGGGGTCGACCGGTTCCGCCGGCCGGCCGACGCCGCCTTCCTGCTCACGCTCGCGCTGGCACTCCTGAGCGGCCGGCTGTTCGGCCGCGCCCTGGACGAGGGGCCGCCGGACCGTCCCGGGCGCTGGCCGCTCCTGCTCGTGGGCCTGCCGCTCCTGGCCGGGCTGGGTTACGGCCTCCTCCTGGCCGACCGCTTCGGCGAGTTCGGCCGCGTCCTGCCGCGGCTCGCCTCGGGGCTCGCGGCGGTCGGGCTCGCCCTGGCGCTGCTCGCCGCCCTCGGCCGGACCAGGGTGCTGCGCCCGGCGCTCGCCGGCCTTCTCCTCCTGCTCGCCCTGCTCGACCTGCGTTTGCACAATGCCGGCTCGGTCCTGAACGCCGCCTCGGCCGAGGACCGGCGCGAGCTCGCCGCGGTCGAGGGCGACGGGCTCGGCCAGGCCGTGGCCTCGCTCGTGGCCGATGCGCGCGGGCCCACGGGGCGGCCGCGGGTCGAGCTCGTCGGGCTCGGCGGCTATTGGCAGAAGGCCACCATGCTGCACGGGCTCGAGGGCACGCTCGGCTACGGCCCGCTGCGTCTTCGGACCTACGAGCAGGCGACCGGCGCCGGCCAGAACAGCCACGAGCCGGTCCGCCGGTTCGCCGCGCTGGCGCCCGGCTACGCCGCACCGCTGCACCGCCTCCTGGGCGCCCGCCTCCTCGTCTCCCCCGTCCGCCCCGGGCAGCTCGACCCGCGCCTGCCGCCCGAGCCCATGCCGATCCTGGCCGAGCACGGCCGCATCACCGTGTACGAGAACCCCTGGGCGCTGCCGCGCACCCTGCTCGTGCGGCGCGGCGTGGTGCTCGACGAGCAGCGCATCCTGGCGAGCGGCCGCTGGCCGGCGCTCGATCCCGCCACCAGCGTGATCCTCGACCGCAAGCCGCACGAGTGGAACCGCTGGGCGACCCGCATCGACGGCTCGATCGACGAGCCCGAGCTCGAGGTGGAGCTCTACGGGACGACCCGGGTGCGGATCCGGGCGGCCACCCCGCTGCGCGCCTTCCTCGTGCTGAACGACCTCTGGTACCCGGGCTGGGAGGTCGAGGTCGACGGCCGCCCGGCCGAGCTGCTGCGCGCCAACCTCCTGTTCCGCGCCGTGGCGCTGCCGCCCGGCCGGCACGAGGTCGAGTTCCGCTTCGCCCCGCTGCAGCCGGGCAACCTCGGAGCGATCCTCCGCGACCTCCTGCCGTGAGCGCGGCTCAGGCGGCGGCGCGGGCCGGCGGCTCCTCCGCCCGGCCGAGATCGGCGGTCAGCCGGCGGAGCGTCGCCTCGTCCAGCGTCTCGGTCTGCAGGAGCTCGCGCGCGCAGCGCTCCAACACCTCGCGGTTGCGCACGAGGACGGCTTCCGTGCGCTCGAACTGCTCGTCGATGATCCGCCGCACCGCGAGGTCGATCTCGCGCGCGGTATCCTCCGAGAAGCGCCGCTCCATCGTGTACTGGCCGGCCACCGGCTGCAGGAACGGGCTGCGCTCGACGTCGTAGGCGACCGAGCCCAGCTTCTCGTCCATCCCGTAGCGGGCGACCAGCGAGCGGGCGATGTCGGTGGCGCGCACCAGATCGTCCGCCGCACCGGTCGAGAGATGGTCGAAGACGATCCGCTCGGCCGCCCGTCCGCCGAGGATCACCGCGATCTTGTTCAACAGCTCCTCGCGGGTCATGAGGAAGCGGTCCTCGGTCGGCCGCTGGATGGTGTAGCCCAGGGCACCCACCCCGCGCGGCACGATCGAGACCTTGTGCACCGGGTCGCAGCCCGGCAGCGCCAGTGCCACGAGCGCGTGCCCCATCTCGTGGTAGGCGACGATCTCGCGCTCGCGCGGGTTCAACACGCGGTTGCGCTTCTCGAGCCCGGCCACGATCCGCTCGACCGCCTGGGTGAAGTCCTCCATCGCCACCGCGGCGGCCTTGCGGCGGGTGGCGAGCAGCGCCGCCTCGTTGACGAGGTTGGCCAGATCGGCGCCGGAGAAGCCGGTGGTGATCGCCGCCACCTGCTCGAGGTCGACGTCGCCCGCGAGCTGCACCTTCCTGGCGTGCACGCGGAGGATCTGCACGCGGCCGAGCTTGTCCGGCCGGTCGACCAGCACCTGGCGGTCGAAGCGGCCGGCGCGCAGCAGTGCGGGGTCGAGGATCTCCGGGCGGTTGGTGGCGCCGAGCAGCACCACCCCCTCGGACGGGTCGAAGCCGTCGAGCTCGGTCAACAGCTGGTTCAAGGTCTGCTCGCGCTCGTCGTGGCCGCCGATCCCGGTCAGGGCGCTGCGCGCCCGGCCGAGCGCGTCGAGCTCGTCGATGAAGATGATCGCCGGGGCCGCCTTGCGCGCCTGCTCGAACAGGTCGCGCACGCGGGCGGCGCCCACGCCCACGAACATCTCGACGAACTCCGAGCCCGAGATCGAGAAGAACGGCACGCCGGCCTCGCCGGCCACCGCCTTGGCGAGCAGCGTCTTGCCGGTGCCGGGCGGGCCCACGAGCAGCACGCCCTTGGGGATGTGCGCGCCCAGGCGGCCATAGTCCTTGGGGTTCTTGAGGAAGTCGACGATCTCGACGAGCTCGGCCTTGGCCTCGTCGACGCCGGCCACGTCGGCGAAGCTCACCTTGGTGTCCTTCTCCACGTAGATCTTGGCCTTGGAGCGGCCGACCGACATGAAGCCGCCGAGCCCCTGCTTCTCGGCGAAGCGGCGGAACACGAAGGCCCAGAGCGCGAAGAACAGGAGCACCGGCACGACCCAGGAGAGGAGGTCGCGCAGGAAGGTGTTCTCGACCACGCCGGTGAAGGTGACCCCGTGCTTGGCGAGATCGGCGGCGATGGCCGGGTCGACGCGCGGCGTGACGAACTGGGTCTTGCCGTCCTGTGGGGTCTTGAACTGGCCGGTGATGAACTGGTCGCCGACCTGGATCCGGTCGATCTGCCCCTGCTCCAGGAACTGCTTGAACTCGCTGTAGGGGATCACCTCGGTGGTGCGCACCTCGCGCAGCCAGCCCTGGATCAACAGCACGAGCAGCAGCGCCGCCGCCGCGTACCAGAGATGGAACTGCTGCTTCTTGTCCACGACCGCTCTCCGCAGCGCCCTCCGTCCGGCAAGATGGGGACGCCCGGCCGCTCCCGCCAGGGCGGGCTCAGCCCCGGCCGGCGAGCAGCTCCTTGAGCCGGTAGACGAGCTCGAGCGCCGCCTTGGGCGTGAGCTCGTCCGGCACGATCTCGGCGAGCGCCCGCTCGACCGGCGAGGGCTCCGGTGCCGCCGCCGGCGGGGGGACCGCGGCGATCCGCGTGGCGGCCGCGGCGAACAGCGGCAGGTCGTCGGCGAGCCGCGCCGCGGCCGAGCCGGGCTCGCCCTCCTCGAGCCGGCGCAGCACCTCCTCGGCGCGGCGCGTCACCGAGGCCGGCAGGCCCGCCAGCTTCGCCACGTGGATGCCGTAGGAGCGGTCGGCCACACCCTTGCCGACCTCGTGCAGGAAGACCACCTCGCCCTGCCACTCCCTGACCTTGACGGTGTGCGCGGAGAGCGCCCTCAGGCGCGAGGCGAGCGCCGTCAGCTCGTGGAAGTGGGTGGCGAACAGGCCCAGGCACCGGCAGCTCTCGTGCAGGTGCTCGAGCACCGCCCAGGCGAGCGAGAGCCCGTCGAAGGTGGCGGTGCCGCGGCCGATCTCGTCCAGGATCACGAACGAGCGCGGCCCGGCCTGGCAGAGGATCGTGGCCGTCTCGACCATCTCGACCATGAAGGTCGAGCGGCCGCGCGCCAGGTCGTCGGCCGCGCCCACCCGCGAGAACAGCCGGTCGACCACGCCGATCTCGGCCGCCTCGGCGGGCACGAAGCTGCCCATCTGGGCGAGCAGCACGATGATCGCGCACTGCCGGAGGAACGTGCTCTTGCCGGCCATGTTGGGGCCGGTCAGGAGCCACAGCCGGTCGTCGGGGCCGAGCTCCAGGTCGTTCGCCACGAACGGCCGCTGCGCCGCGGCGAGCGCCGCCTCGACCACCGGATGGCGGCCGCCGCGGATGCGGATGCGCGGCGCCTCGTCGACCAGAGGCCGGGTCCAGCCGCTGGCCGCGGCGAGCTCGCCGAGTGCCGCCGCGAGGTCGATCTCGGCGAGCGTCCGGGCGGTGCGCGCGAGGTCCTCGGCCGCCTCCAGCACGGCCGCGCGCAGCAGGGCGAAGATCGCCAGCTCGCGCTCCAGCGCGCGCTCGGCGGCGTGCGCGATGCGCTCGGCGAGCTCGGCGAGCTCGGGCGTGCCGAAGCGGCCGGCACCGGCCATGCTCTGGCGCAGCGTGAAGCCGGCCGGCAGGCGAGCGAGCTGGCTCTGGCCGACCTCGACGAACCACCCGAGCACCTGGTTGTGGCGGATCCTGAGCGAGCCGATCCCGGTCGCCTCGCGGTAGCGCGCCTCGAGCGCCGCCAGATGCCGGCGGGCCTCGTCCCTGAGCCCGCGCTGCTCGTCGAGGAGCGGGTCGGCGCCCGGGCGCACGAAGCCGCCGTCGCGCGCGAGCGGCGGCGGCTCGTCGACCAGCGTGGCCAGGAGCCGGTCGCGCAGCGCGCCGAGCGCGGGCAGCTCCGCGGCGAGCCCGGCCGCCGCCGGTCCGCCGGCCGTGAGCGGCGCGCGCAGCCGCTCGGCCACGGCGAGCGCGCGCGCCACCGCCACGAGATCGCGCGGCCCGCCGCGGCCGAGGGAGAGCCGGCCGAGCGCCCGCTCCAGATCGGGGCAGCGCTGCAGGCCGGCGCGAACATCCTCGCGCAGCGCCGCACCCTCGACCATCGCCGCGACCCGGTCGAGGCGGGCGCGGATCGCCCCGACCTCGGCCAGGGGGGCGGCCAGCCGCGCCGCCAGGAGCCGCGCCCCGGCGCTGGTCCGGGTGCGGTCGATGGTGGCGAGCAGCCCGCCCTCGGGCGTGCCGGCCAGGCTCTCCACGAGCTCCAGGTTGCGCCGCGTCGCGGGGTCGATCTGCAGGAGGCTCCCGGGCAGTACCCGGCGCGGCCGGGCGAGCCGCGGCAGGGCGCCCTTCTGGGTCAGCTCCAGATAGTCGAGGAGTGCGCCCGCCGCGGCGATCTCGAGCGGCTCCAGGGGCCCGAGCGCGGCGGGCTCGGCGACCCCGAAGAAGGCGGCCAGCCGGCGGCCGGCGGCGGCCACCTCGAAGGCCGCGTCGCGGAGTGCCGTGAGCCGCGCGCGCCGCTCGGCGAGCGCCGGGTCCGGCATCGGCCCGCCCAGCAGCCGCTCGGGCAGCAGGATCTCCCCCGGCTCCAGCCGCGCCAGGAGCTCGCCCAGGCCGGTCGCCTCGAGCGGCTGGGTCGCGAGCTCGCCGGTCGAGATGTCGACCCAGGCCGCACCCCAGCCGGCCCGGCTGCGCGCCAGCGCCAGGAGATGGTTGTGCCGGCGCGCCTCGAGCAGCGCCTCCTCGGTCAGCGTGCCGGGCGTCACGATGCGCACCACGGCGCGGCGCAGGAGCGGCTTGCCCGGTCGCCGCCGCGCCTCGGCCGGATCCTCGACCTGCTCGCAGATCGCCACCTTGTGGCCGCGCCGGATCAGCTTGGCGATGTAGGGCTCGGCATTGTGCGCCGGCACGCCGCACATCGGCACCTCGCGGCCCTCGTGCCGGCCGCGCCGGGTCAGCGCGATGTCGAGGAGCGGGGCGGCGCGCACCGCGTCCTCGAAGAACAGCTCGTAGAAATCGCCCATGCGGAAGAACAGGAAGGTGTCCGGATGCGCCGCCTTGAGCTCGCGGTACTGGGCGATCATCGGCGAGCCGGGCTCGCCCGCATCACCCCGCGCGCTGGAGGCCCCGCTCACGGAACCGTCACCCTGCGGCAACCCGGTTGAGGGTAGAATGGCCACGCGGTGAAGTGGTTCCGTGGCCGGACGCGGGAGCGGATTGACGTGCTTTCTCGTTTTGGTTGAATTGATGCCGGCGTGAACCTGCGCCGCCGGTCGTGCCGGACGGGCCAGCGGCGCGGGTCGGGAGGTGGTTGCCCATGCTGCGCGTGGATCCGTCGAAGCGGAGGGGCGCCCGGCCGGCCGGGCGGGGCGCGCCGTGACCGTCGAGCCGACCGAGCTCGAGGCGACGCTCGCCGCCAGCCTGCCCGGGAGCTGGCGGGCGGCGCTCGCCCAGGCCCGGGAGCTCGCGCGCCGCCTCCAATACCTGAGCTGGCCGGACCGGGCCAAGCTGCTCGACGAGTATCTCTGGGCCGAGGCGCGCGCCCGGCTCTCGACCGACGGCATCACCGCCGTGGTCAACCGCCACGCCCAGGCCCTGCGCCGCAACCATCCGGGTGCGGCCTACGCCACCTGGTGCTCGGCGATCGTGACCACCGTGCTGTTGCTGCTCGACGAGCCGGGGCCGGTCACCGGCGCGCAGCAGGCGCTCACCTGCCTGCTCTCGCAGCGCCCCGAGCACCGCGACGCGGTCTCCGACTGGCTGCCGCAGGTGGCGCCCGAGGAGCTGCAGCGCGAGCTCGCCCGGCTGCCCGGCTACGCCTTCCTGCTCCTGACCGTCTGCCCGAACGACACCGCCGAGAGCTTCATGGCGCGGGACGCGTTCTGGATGGCGATGCTCGGCTGAGCGGCGGCTCCGGCCGCTCGATGCGGATCGCGGCGGCGGCGCTGCGCCCGGCCGCGTCCACCACGCGGAGCTCGGCGAAGCCGTCCTCGGCGGGCTCCCAGGTGGGCTCGCGCCGGCGCCCGGCGGGGGCGAGCGGCACCTCGTCGACCAGCCAGCGATAGGGGGCCAGCCCACCGCTCGCGCGCAGCGGCAGAGCCTGGCCCGGGGCCAGGAGCACCGTGCTGCCGGGCACCGGAAAGGCGATCCGCGGGCCGTCCGGGGCGGCCGCCGCCCGTGGCTGCAGGCGGGCGAGCGCCGGCGGCGGCGGGCCGCCCAGCGGGTGCCCGGGCGGCAGCGGCGGGAGTGGCCGCTCGGGCAGGAGGGCCAGGATCCGGAAGAGCAGCGGGGCGGCCCCGCCCGGCCCGTTGCAGGGCGCGCAGGAGCCGCCGTCGGCCCGGCCGATCCAGACCGCCACGAGATGGCCGGAATCGAAGCCGACCGCCCAGCCGTCGCGGAAGCGGTGCGAGGTGCCGGTCTTGTAGGCGACCCGCCGCTCGCCCGCGGGGATGCCCGCCGGCCGCGGCGTCTCGGCCAGGATCGCCGCCACCGCGCGCGCCGTGGCCGGGGCGAGGAGCGGCTCCTGCGTCGCGCCGAGCGCGGCCGGATCGTCGCCGAGCGCCACCGGCGTGCCGTCGCGCGCGAGCGCCGTGTAGGCCTGCGCCAGATCGACCAGCCGCGTACCCACCCCGCCCAGGACCAGCGGCAGGCCCGGGGCGGCGGCGGCCGGGCCGAGCTCGAGCCCGAGCCCGGCGAGCGCCAGCCGGCGCGCGATCACGAGCGGCCCGACCCGCTCGGCGACCTGCACGGCGGGCAGGTTGAGCGAGCGCTGCAGCGCCTCGCGGATCGACAGATCGCCGTCGAAGCCGCCGTCGAAATTGCCCGGCGCCCAGCCCTCGAAGCGCAGCGGCTGGTCGCGCACCAGCGTGCCCGGATGGGCCAGCCCGGCATCGAAGGCGAGGCCGTAGACGAACGGCTTGAGCGTCGAGCCGGGCGAGCGCACGGCGCGCGTGAGATCGAGCATCCCGGCGCGGCGCGGGTCGCCCCAATCGCCGCTGCCGAGCTGCGCGCGCACCGCCCCGCCCGCCGGCTCGACCACGACCACCGCGAGATCGACCGGCGCCGGCAGCCGGTCGAGCTGGTCGCGCGCCAGCCGCTCGACCGCCCGCTGCAGCTCGCCGTCGAGGGTGGTTCGCAGGATCGCACCCGGCGGCGCGGCGCGAGCGCGCCGTTCGGCCAG
>JBBIIE010000118.1:0-10508 GCA_037446605.1 Geminicoccaceae bacterium
CCTCGCGCACGTGCAGCCAGCGGCTCGCTGCACGCCCGCGCGGGCGAGCGGGTCGGCCCCGGGCTGATCGCCGAGGACCTGCCCGAGGCGCTCCCGCCGCTCTTCGCGGCGCTCGGCCGCTGAGCGCGTGGCCGCCACGGCACGGCCGGGCCCGCCGCGTGGACGCTCCGCGCGGGTGACCTTTCGAGCCCGGATCCTTTCTGGTTGAATGCCGGAAAGCTCGCCGCCGCGCCGCCGGCGGCCACTCCCGACGAGACCATGCGCCCGGACCCCGCCAGCCGTCCCGACCCCGAGCCCGACCGTGCCCACTGCGCGCGGGTACCGGTCGCCCGGAACCGTGGCGGCCGAGGCAGGCGGCCGGGCGGCGGGTGGTCGTGTCGGTCACGCTGAGCCCCGACCTGCGGGCGTTCCTCGACACGGCGGAGGAGGCCGCCGTGGTCGTGCGCGCCGTCGCCGACGGCGCACCGGGCCCGGCGATCCTGCTCGTCAACCGGCGGCTGGCGGCGCTCACCGGCCACGATCCGGCGGCCCTCGCCGGCCGCTCGCTGCGCCGGCTGCGCGGCGACGGCCCGCGCGAGCCGTTCGCCCGCCTGCTCGAGGCGATCGCCGCGCGGGCGCCGTTCGAGGGGCCGGTGACCCTGGCCTCGGCGCGCGGCCCGGACCTGGCCCTGCGCGCCCGCCTCCAGCACCCGCCCGGACTGGAGGCGGTGGCGATCCTCTGGCTCGCCCCCGACGCCGCGGACGCCGCCGCACCCGATCCCGCCGGGCTCGTGCGCCAGGCCGGGCCCTGGTCGGGGCTGGCCAGCGACGGGCTCTATCTCCTCGCCGTCGACGACGGGCTGCAGCAGCGGCTCATCTGGGGCGATGCGCGCTTCCAGGCGCTGCTCGGCCAGCCCACGGGCGCCCCGGCGCTCGCCCGCGGCCCGGCCGGGCTGGCGCTCCCGGCCGACCGGGACGTCCTGCGCGCCCGCGACCAGCGCCTGCTCGCCGGCCAGGAGAGCACCGTCCGCTACCGCATCGAGCTGGCCGACGGCACGGTCCGCGCGGTGCGCGACGCGACCCGTCCGATCGCGGACGGCCACGGCATCGTCCGGCTGGTCGCGGGCGCACTCGCCGAGGTCGCCGACGAGCCGGCGGAGGCGCCCGTCCGCGGCCTGCTCGAGCGGATGGCCGGAGCCTTCGCCCGGCGCCAGGGCGATCTGGTCTGCCTCGTCGACGGGCGCGGCCTCGTGCGCTGGGCCTCGAGCGGCCTCGAGGGCAGCCTCGCCGAACTCCTCCGCGGCGGCCTGCCGCACGCCCTCGAGGGGCTGCTCGGCGAGCGCGAGCAGGACCGCTGGCTGGAGCTCGTCGACCGCGCCCTGGCCGAGGGCGTGCCGGTCGAGGGGCGGCTCGAGCTGCCCGGCGGCGAGCCGCTCCTGGCCTCGTTGAGCCCGCTCGGCGAGGGGCTGCTGCTGGCCTTCCTGCGCGTCCCCGGAGCCGAGCGGCACGAGGCCGCGGGCTGGCCGTCGGCGCCGGCGGCGGCACCGGCCGGGCTCGCCGAGGCCGCGGCCGCACCGCCCGCCGCCTCGACCCCGCTCCTCGACGCGGTCGCGGCCGCCCTGCTCGGCATCGATGCGCAGGGCCGCATCCGCCTCGCCAACGAGGCGGCCGCGCGGCTGCTCGCGGTCGACCGGACGGAGCTCCTCGACCGGCCGATCGAGGCGTTCCTCTCGGGTGCGGAGAGCGAGGCGGCGCTGCGCGTGCTCCTGCTCGAGCAGCTTCCGCGCGACCGCGGCGTGCGCGAGCTGCAGGGCCGGCGCGAACAGGCCGAGCCCCTGCCGCTCGAGGTGACGGCCTGCCGCGTGCGGGGGCCGGGCGAGCCGCTCGTGCTGTTGACCCTGCGCGATGCCACGCTCGCCCGGCACACCGAGGAGACGCTGCGCACCCTGGCCTATCTCGACCCGCTCACCGGCCTGCCGAACCGCCTCCTGTTCATGGATCGCCTCGGCCAGGCGATCGCCCGCGCGCGCCGCGCCCGCCAGCTTCTGGCGGTCATGCTGGTCGACCTCGACCGCTTCAAGCTCGTCAACGATTCGCTCGGCCTGGAGCGCGGCGACCAGCTCCTCAAGGCGGTCGGCGAGCGTCTGGTCGGCACGCTTCGGCGCAGCGACACGGTGGCGCGGCTCGCCTCCGACGAGTTCGTCGTGCTGCTCACCGGCCTCGAGCAGCCGGACCCGATCGTCAAGGTCGCGCACAAGCTCCTGCAGGCCCTGCAGGCCCCGCTCTCGGTCAACGGCCACGAACTCAGCCCCACGGCCAGCATCGGGGTCGCGGTCTATCCGCACGACGGCGACGAGCCGGCGGTGCTCGTCAAGAACGCCGACACCGCGCTCGGCCGCGCCAAGGAGCTCGGCCGCAGCCACGTCCAGTTCTACACCAACGACATGAACGCCCAGGCGTTCGAGCGGTTGATGCTGGAGAACCGCTTGCGCCGCGCGCTCGAGAACGGCGAGCTCGCGGTCTACTACCAGCCGCAGGTCTCGCTGCGTACCGGCGAGGTGGTGGGCGTCGAGGCGCTGGTCCGCTGGTTCCACCCCGAGCTCGGCCTGGTCCCGCCCGGCGAGTTCATCCCCTTGGCGGAGGAGACCGGGCTCATCCTGCCGATCGGCTTCTGGGCCATGGAGACCGCCTGCAGCCAGGTCCAGGCCTGGCGGGCGGAGCTCGACCGGCCGGGGCTCAGGCTCGCCGTCAACCTCTCGGCGCGGCAGTTCCAGCACCCCGAGCTCGCCACCCGGATCGCCGAGATCCTGGAGCGCACGGCCTTCCCGGCCACGAGCCTGGAGCTCGAGCTGACCGAGAGCGTGGTGATGCGCGAGGCGAGCGAGTCGATGCGCCGGATGCGCGAGCTCACCATGCTCGGCACGGCGCTCGCGATCGACGATTTCGGCACCGGCTACAGCTCGCTCGCCTATCTGCGCTCGTTCCCGATCCGCTCGTTGAAGATCGACCGCTCCTTCGTGCAGGACGTCGACCGCGACCCGTCGAGCGCCACGATCGTGCAGGCGATCGTGGCGATGGGGGCCTCGCTCGGCCTGACCGTGGTGGCCGAGGGTGTCGAGACCAGCCAGCAGCTCCGCCAGCTCCGCCGCATGGGCTGCCACGAGATGCAGGGCTTCCTCGTGAGCCGCGCCCTGCCGGCCGACGAGGTCGTGGCGGTGATCCGCGACGGCCGCCTCGAGGGCGAGGAGTTCCTACTGGCCGACGGCGGGTGAGGGGGCGGCGGCCGTACCGCCCGCGGCGGTCGTGCCGTCCGCGGCCGGGGGCGCCGGCCGCAGGTGGCAGCGGCCGACCGAATCCTCGGCGCACACGCTCACCCCGTCGATCCAGCGGGCACCGGCGAGTTCGGCGTGCAGCAGATCGGTGCCGTCGAGGTTGGCACCGGAGAGATCGGCACCCCTGAGGTCGGCGCGGAACAGCCGGGCGCGGCGCAGCACCGTGCCCCTGAGCGAGGCACCGGCGAGCCGTGCACTCGTGAGGTCGGCCGAGGTCAGATCGGCGCCGTCGAGCACCGCGGCGGAAAGATCGGCGGAGATGAAGCGCGCGCGCCGGGCGTCGGCCTCGGCGAGCCGGGCGCCGGCGAGGTTCGCCCGCTGGAAGGAGCTGTCGGCGAGCCGCGCCCGGGTGAGGTCGACCCCCTCCAGCGCGGCGCCGTCCATCCGGCAGCGGCGCCACTCGACCCCGGGGGCGGCCACGTCGGTGCAGGCGGCGAACGCGGGACGCGGCGCCACGGCCACGAGGGCCGCAACGAGCCCCGCCGCGGCGGCCACGGCCGCCAGCCGGACCGCGAAACCGGCGCGTGCCGGCGGGGCGTGCGGGAAGCTGGTCATCCGACCTCCAAGATGGGGCGATCGCGGCGGCTCTCAACGGGGCGGGCCCGGATGTCCGAACACCTCGGGGAAGGTCGCCTCGAGCTCGCGGTCGACCTCGGCGAGCGGCAGGTTCCGGCCGAGCCGGGCGAGCGAGGTGACCGCGTAGCCGGCGAGCCCGCAGGGCACGATCCCCTCGAAATGGCCGAGGTCGGGCGCGACGTTGAGCGCGAGGCCGTGATAGGTGACCCAATGGCGCACCCGCACGCCGACCGCGGCGATCTTGGCCTCACCGCCCTCCGGCGGCTCGACCCACACGCCGATCCGCCCGGGCCGCCGGCCGGCCGCGACGCCGAGCCGGGCGAGGGTGCGGATCACCCACTCCTCGAGCCGGTCGACGTGGCGGCGCAGGTCGCGGCCGCGCCGCTCGAGGTCGAGCAGCACGTAGGCCACCCGCTGGCCCGGCCCGTGATAGGTGAAGCGGCCACCGCGGCCGGTCCGGAACACCGGGAAGCGGTCTGGATCGAGGAGCTCGGCCGGGTCGGCGCTGGTGCCGGCGGTGTAGAGCGGCGGGTGCTCGAGCAGCCACACGAGCTCCGCTGCCCGACCGGCGCGGATCGCCTCGACCCGCGCCTCCATCGTCGCCACCGCCAGGGGGTAGGGCACGAGGTCGCGCGACCGGCGCCACTCGGGCGCCGCCTTTGCGGCCGTCTTGCCGATGTCCGACCCTTTTGCTAGATCGCCCGCCACGCCGCGCCCTCGCGGCGTCCTCATAGTGCGGTCGTGGCGGAATTGGTAGACGCGCCAGCTTGAGGGGCTGGTGGCCTTCGGGCCGTGGAAGTTCGAGTCTTCTCGACCGCACCATCCCGTCCCGCCCGGGGCGGGTGGCCCGGCAGCCGGACGTCGCGCATGACCGAGGATCGCCTGCGCCTCGACGCGCTCGACTACCACCGCAGCCCGGTGCCGGGAAAGCTCGCGATCGCCGCGAGCAAGCCCTTGGCCACCCAGCGCGACCTGTCGCTCGCCTACTCGCCGGGCGTGGCCGCGGCGTGCGAGGCGATCAAGGCCGACCCCCTGGCCGCCGCCGAGCTCACCGCCCGCGCCAACCTCGTGGCCGTGGTCACCGATGGGACGGCTGTCCTGGGTCTGGGTGCGATCGGCCCGTTGGCCGCCAAGCCGGTGATGGAGGGCAAGGCGGTCCTCTTCAAGAAGTTCGCCGGCATCGACGCGTTCGACATCGAGCTCGCCGCCGGCGACGTCGACCGGCTGGTCGAGATCGTCGCCGCGCTCGAGCCCACCTTCGGGGCGATCAACCTCGAGGACATCAAGGCGCCCGAGTGCTTCGAGGTCGAGCGGCGGCTGCGCGAGCGGATGCGCATCCCAGTCTTCCACGACGACCAGCACGGCACCGCGATCATCGTCGCCGCCGCGCTGACCAACGCCCTGGAGCTCGTCGGCAAGCGGATCTCCGAGGTGCGCCTCGTGACCAGCGGTGCGGGCGCCGCGGCCCTCGCCTGCCTCGATCTGCTGGCCCGGCTCGGGCTCGATCCGGCCAAGGTGATCGTCACCGACATCGAGGGCGTGGTGTTCGAGGGCCGCGAGCGGCTCATGGACCCGTGGAAGGCGCGCTGGGCGCGGCCGACCGCGGCGCGCACCCTGGCCGACGCGATCGCGGGTGCCGACGTGTTCCTCGGCCTCTCCGCCCCGAACGTGCTGAAGCCCGAGCTGCTCGCCCGGATGGCCGAGCGGCCGATCGTCTTCGCGCTCGCCAACCCGGTGCCCGAGATCCTGCCCGAGGTCGCCCGAGCGGCCAGACCGGACGTGATCGTGGCCACCGGGCGCAGCGACTATCCGAACCAGGTCAACAACGTGCTGTGCTTCCCGTTCATCTTCCGCGGCGCGCTCGACGTCGGGGCCACGACGATCGACGAGGCGATGAAGATCGCCTGCGTGGAGGCGCTCGCCCGGCTGGCGCGCGAGCCCGCGCCCGAGACGGTGACCGCCGCCTACGGCCAGGGCGAGCTGCGCTTCGGCCCGGACTATCTGATCCCCAAGCCGTTCGACCCGCGCCTCGTGGTCGAGCTGCCGGTGGCGGTCGCCCAGGCGGCGATGGCGAGCGGCGTGGCGACCCGGCCGATCGCCGATCTCGCGGCCTACCGGCAGCGGCTCGGGCAGCGGGTCTGGAAGTCGGGCTTCATCATGCGGCCGCTGTTCGAGCGGGCGCGCGCGGCACCGCAGCGGCTGGTCTACACCGACGGCGAGGAGGAGCGCGTGCTGCGCGCCGTCCAGGTGGTGGTCGAGGAGGGCCTCGCCCGGCCGATCCTGATCGGCCGCCCGGAGGTGGTGGCGAGCCGGATCGCCCGGCTCGGGCTGCGGCTGCGGGCGGGCGAGCAGTTCGAGCTGTGCAACCCGGACAGCGATCCGCGCTTCAACGACTACGTGGCGCACTATCTCGAGCGGATGGGCCGGAACGGGGTCACGCCCGAGGTGGCGCGCGAGACGGTGCGCACGCGGCGCACGGTGATCGCCGCGATCATGGTGGCGCGCGGCGAGGCCGCGGCGATGCTGGCCGGGCCGGTCGGCCGCTTCCTCGCCCATCTGCGCCACATCAAGGACGTGCTCGGGCTGCGCCCGGAGATGAGCGAGGCCTCGGCGGTGCACGGCATCGTCCTCGACCGCGGCGGGCTGTTCATCGCCGACACCTCGGTGGCCGAGGACCCGCCGGCCGCGCAGGTCGCCGAGACCGCGCTCAGGGCCGCCGAGATCGTGCGCGGCTTCGGGGTCGAGCCCAAGGTGGCGCTGATCTCGCACAGCAACTTCGGCTCGCGGGATACCGCCTCGGCCGCCAAGATGCGCGAGGCGCTCGCGATCCTGCGCCGCCTCGCCCCCGACCTCGAGGCCGACGGCGAGATGCAGGCCGACACCGCGCTCTCCGAGACCGTCCGCCGTCGGCTGCTGCCGGGCGCCCGGCTCACCGGCGAGGCCAACCTCCTCGTCATGCCGACGCTCGATGCCGCCTCGGCCGCCTACAACCTCGTCAAGGCGGTGACCGACGCGGTCACGATCGGCCCGATCCTGATCGGCCCGAGGTACCCGGCGCACGTGCTGAACGCCTCGGTGACCAGCCGCGGGATCGTCAACATGAGCGCGGTCGCCTGCGTCGACGCGCTCGCCCGGAGCCAGGCCGGGGCGGCGTGAGCGAGCCGGGCGAGCGCGAGCGGGAAGCCGCCGCCGGCGCCACGCTCGGGCCGAGCGAGGCGCTCGTGGCCGAGGTCGAGGAGGCGCTCGCGGAGGGGCGCGCCGAGGCGGCGGCCGGGCTCGCCACGCCGCTGCACCCGGCCGACCTCGCCGATCTCCTGGAACGGCTCGAGCCGGCCGCGCGCCTCGCCCTCGTCCGCGCCCTGGGCGAGGGGTTCGCCGCCGACACGCTCGGCTATCTCGGGTCCGAGGTGCGCGCGGCGCTGATCGGCGCGCTCGGCCCGGCGCCGGCGGCGCGGATCGTCGGACGGCTCGAGACCGACGACGCGGTCGACCTGCTCTCCGACCTCGAGCCGGCCGAACAGCGCGCCATCCTGCAGGCCCTGCCGCTCGCCGAGCGCGCCTTCCTCGAGCAGGGCCTGGCCTTCCCCGAGGACTCGGCCGGCCGCCTGATGGCGCGCGAGTTCGTGGCGCTGCCGGACTATTGGACCGTCGGCCAGGCGATCGACTTCCTGCGCGCACACGCCGACCTGCCCGACGACTTCTACGAGCTGTTCATCGTCGACGTGCGCTTCCGTCCGGTCGGCGCGGTGCCGCTGTCGCGCGTGGTCAGGAGCCCGCCCGGCACGCCCCTGCGCGCCCTCTCGATGAAGGCGCTGCACGCGATCGCGGCCGACACCGACCAGGAGCAGGTCGCCCACCTGTTCCGCCAGTACGGCCTCGTCTCGGCACCGGTGGTCAGCCCCGAGGGCCGCCTCCTCGGCCGGATCACGGTCGACGACGTGGTCGACGTGATCGACGAGGAGGCCGAGGACGATCTCTTGAAGCTCGGCGGGGTGAGCGAGACCGACGTCTTCGCGAGCCCGCTCGCGACCGCCCGAAGGCGCGTGCCCTGGCTGCTCGTGAGCATGGTCTCGGCGACCCTCGGGGCCACGGTGATCGACGCCTTCGGCGGCTCGATCGAGCAGCTCGTGGCGCTCGCCGTCCTGATGCCGATCGGTGCCGCGCTCGGCGGCAATGCCGGCGTGCAGACGCTCGCCGTCGTGGTGCGCGCCCTGGCGGTCAGGGAACTGACCCGCGCCAACGCCTGGAAGGTGCTCGGCAAGGAGCTGGTCGTGGGGTTGCTCAACGCCGGCGCCATCATGGCCGTGGCCGGGACGCTGGCACTCGTCTGGTTCGGCATGCCCGACCTGGCGCTGGTCTTCGCCGGCGCCATCCTCGTGACCATCAGCGTGGCCGCCCTGATCGGCGTCGCCGTGCCGCTCCTCTTGCACCGGCTCGGCTTCGACCCGGCGATCGCCTCCTCGGTGTTCGTCACCCCCACCATTGACGCGATCGGCTTCTTCACCTTCCTTTCGCTGGCGACGTTCTGGCTGCTCTGAGGCGGCGCCCGTGGGCAGGCGAGGGGGACGGCCGGAGCGTCCGCCGAGCGAGCGGGCGCGCGATGCGGATCGCCTTCTCCCGCAAGGGCTTCGACAGCGCGTCCGGGGGCTGCCCGAGCCCGATCCGGGACGGCCGGCCGATCGCCCTCCCGATCCCCACCCGGAACCGCTCCACGGCGCGCTTCGCCGACCTCGGGCAGGGCGGGCTGGTCGAGGCCCTGACGCGCGGCGCCGTGACCGGTGCGAGCCTCTGCCATGCCGATCCGGACCTGGAGCGGGGTGCGTTCGGCCAGACCGGCGCCGCGCAGGGCCATCTGGCGAAGCGGGGCGTGCGGGAAGGCGACGTGTTCCTCTTCTTCGGCCTGTTCCGCGAGCTCGATCCGACGAGCCCCCTGCCGCGCTTCGATCCGCGCGCGCGGGCGCACCACCGGCTCTTCGGCTGGCTGCGGGTCGGGCGGATCGTGCCGTTGGGTGCGGACGGGAGCTGGGCCCGGCAGCGTTTTCCCGAGCTCGCCCGGCACCCGCATCTGGGGCCCGGGTGGAACGCCAACAACACGCTCTACCTGGCGGCTCGCGAGCTCGGGCTGCCGGGAGCGGGACGCGCGCTGCCCGGCTCCGGCCCCGCCCGACGCGCCTCGCCGCGGCTGCGCTTGACGGTGGAGGGTGGGCCGGCCTCGCTCTGGTCGGTGCCGGCCTGGCTCGATCCGACCCGCGGCGGGGTCGGCGCGAGCTACCACGCAGACCCCGCGCGCTGGGCGGACGGCCGCTGCCGCATCGTCGCGCGCGGCCAGGAGTTCGTGGCCGAGGTCGGCGAGCGGGCGGACGCGCTCGACTGGCTGGTCGAGACGATCGCGGAGATGGCGGATGGGTGAGGTCGCCCAACTGTCGGTCTACGTGCTCGCCAAGGACGTCGGGATCGCCCCTTGCCCCGACGACGGCGTCTTGACCTCGTGCACCTGCAAGCCGCGGATCCGGGCCGGGGCGGGGATCGGCGACTGGGTTCTCGCAACCCTCCCGAAGCGCTTCGGCATCGGACGCGTGGCGTATGTAGGGCATGTCGCCGAAGCGATACCGACGGGAGATTTCGCCGAGCGTTGGCCGGGCCGGGCGGACGCCCTCTACCGGGGCGGGGCGGCTGGCCAGCTGGTCCACCGCGGCGGCGCCTACCACGCCGCGAGCGACCTGCGGAAACGCGACCTGAGCGTCCGGCGGTGTCTGAGGTTCGAGCCGTTCTGGTACTTCGGCGGCCTGGGGCCCGAGCTGTCCGAACGTTTGACGGAGCCGTGTCACTACCGCCAGGGACAGGCGACCAGGACGCTCGAGGGCGAGCGGCTCGAGGAGTTCCGCGGCTGGCTCGCGAAGTGGCCACCGGGTGTTCTGGGCGAGCCCCGGGAGAAGGAGGAAGGCGAGCGCTGGCGCGGTGACATGCCCTACCTCCGCCGCGTGGTGGACCCGGGGGGCGGCTCCCCGCAGACCGACGGTCCGCCGGTGCCGCCCGCGATGCCGCCTTCCCGGTGCGGGGGTCGGACGAGACGCGCGGTGGCGCCGCGTCGGCGCTCCTGCTGAGCCGCTTCAGCCGGCCGGGGCGACCGCCCGGCAGGGGTGGGCGAGGCCGGAGGGCGGGGCTGCGCCGTCCAGCCAGGCGAGCAGGTCGCGCCAAGCGACGAGCCGATCGCGGTCGCGCAGGAGGAGGTGGCGCGCCTCGGGGTAGAGGAGGAGGCGGCAGTCGGCGGCCGCGATCGTCCGCGCGAAGGAGAGCTGGACCGCCGTCGGCACGATGTCGTCACGGCCGGGCACCAGGAGGAGCGTGCGCGCCGCGAGCCCGGGCCCGGTGGCGCGCGCCGCGTCCATGAGCTCGATCAGGCCCGCCACCGTGGCTGCGGTCGGCTCGCGGACGTAGAGCGGGTCGCGGGCGAGCGCGCGCAGGAGGTCGACATCCTCGGCGGCGCGCACCGGCAGGCCGCGGCCGCTCACCCGCAGCCCCGGCAGCGCCGCGGCCAGGCCGCGCATCAGCGCGCGGTAGAGCGGCGCGAGCGTCTCGCCGCCCCAGACCGCCGGCGCCACGAGGACGAGCCCGTCGACC
>JBBIIE010000119.1:0-10388 GCA_037446605.1 Geminicoccaceae bacterium
CGGTCGCGGCGTCGGGCCCGCGCACGCGCAGCTCGACCCCACCCGGCACGTCGCGCGCCTCGGCCTCGGCGGCGAGCGTCAACCGGTCGAGGTCGCGCAGATGCGCGCGCGCCGCCTCGAGGTCGACCCGCCGCCAGTCGGTCGAGGGATCGTTCTCGAGCCGGGCGATGAGATCGGCGAGTGCGATCAGCGCCGGCGGGCCGAGCGGGCGGGGCCGCAGGACCGGCTCGGCCGCCGCCTGCGGCAGGAGGAGGGTCGCGAGCAGCAGCGCCACGAGCAGGGCCCCAGGACGCATGGCGAACGTTTCCGGCGAATGGATCGCCTACTTGATGCACCATGCCGCGAGCGCGCGCATCCCCGCCTGCGGCTCCTGCACGGTCGGCGCTTGACCCGACCGCGGCGGTCGGCGCCTATGCGTGCTGGCAGGGGAGGATCGCACGATGGCGATGGCGCGCGCGGCCGCACGGACGGCCAATCTCGGGCTCGAGGAGGCCGTGGCCGATGCCGAGGCCCGCTACGTCGCCGCGCGGCCGCAGAGCCGGGCGATCTTCGAGCAGAACCTCAAGGCCATGCCCGGCGGGAACACCCGCACGGTGCTCTGGTTCGCCCCGTTCCCGACGGTGATCGCCCGAGGTCGGGGCGCCCGTCTCGAGGACGTCGACGGGCACGACTACGTCGACTGGCTCGGCGAATATTCGGCCGGCCTCTACGGCCACAGTCATCCGGTGATCCTGGAGGCGATCCGCGAGGCCCTCGAGGACGGGATCGCACTCGGCGGGCCGAACCGGTTCGAGGGGCCCTTGGCGGCCGAGCTCTGCCGCCGCTTTCCCTCCCTCGAGCTCCTCCGCTTCTGCAACAGCGGCACCGAGGCCAATCTCTACGCGATTTCGGCCGCCCGCGCCTTCACCGGCAGGCCCGCGGTCATGGTCTTCGACCACGCCTATCACGGCGGGGTGTTCCACTTCACCCCCGGCGCCGACCGGATCAACGCCCCGTTCCCCTGGGTGGCGGCACCCTTCAACGACCTCGACGGCACGTCGGCGCTCCTCGAAGCCCACGCGCGGGAGCTCGCAGCCGTGCTCGTCGAGCCGATGCAGGGGAGCGCCGGGGCCCTGCCGGCCGAACCCGTCTTCCTGCGAGCGCTGCGGGAGGCCTGCACCCGCCACGGCATCTGTTTGATCTTCGACGAGGTCATGACCTCGCGGATGAGCGGGGGTGGCCTGCAGGCGCGGCTCGGGATCGTTCCCGATCTCACCTCGCTCGGCAAATATCTGGGTGGTGGGCTCACGCTCGCGGCCTTCGGCGGCAAGGCCGCGATCATGGCGCAGTTCGATCCGCGCCGGCCGAACGCCATCCCGCACGCCGGGACCTTCAACAACAACGTCCTCGCCATGGCCGCGGGCCTGGCCGGGCTCACGCGCGTCGCCACGCCCGAGGTCCTGGACGCGCATTTCGAGCGCGGCGAGCGGCTGAAGGCACGGATCAACGCGCTCGCCACCCTGCACGGCGTCCCGTTCCAGTGCACGGGTTGCGGCACGCTTTTGGGCCTCCACGCCCAGGCCGGCCCGATCCGCTCGGCGCGCGACTTCGCCCGCCAGGACCCGGCGCGCCGCGAACGGCTGCAGCGGCTCTTGCACTACGATCTCCTCGACCGCGGCCATTACCTGGCACGGCGTGGCTATCTCACCGTGTCCTTGCCGCTCACCGCCCAGGACGAGGAGAGCTTCGTGGGGGCGCTCGAGGAGTTCTTCGAGGTGCGCCGCCACCTCCTCCTCGACCGCGCGGCGTGAGCCGGCCGACCGCCCTCGAAGGATCGACGCGAGCGGCTCCGCCGGACGTGGCGCGAGGAGCGGACCCTTCGGCGGCCGTCCTCGTGCCGGAGCTCCGGCCCGCGGCACCGCGCGGCCTCTGCACCGACTGCGGCGTGTCGCGGCTCGCCGATCCGAAAGCCTGCGCGCGTGCCTGCCAGTTCATCCGGCCCGACTACGCGGCCGCCGAAGCCCGCGTGCACGGCAGGGCGCGCGATCCCGCCCGGCCCGACGAGCTCCATTTCGGGCCCTTCCGACGGATGCTGCGGGCCGAGCTGCGGCCGCTCCGCCCGGGTGCCCAGTGGACCGGCATCGCGACGCGCCTCGGCGAGCGGCTGCTCGAGACCGGTCTCGCCCAAGCGGTGCTCACCGTGGCACCGACCCCGGGCGATCCTTGGCGGCCGATGCCGGTGATCGTCACCCGTCCCGAAGGCATGGCGCGTTGCCGCGGCATGCGGATGGGCTGGGCGCCGACCTTGGCTCTGCTCGAGCCGGCCCTCGCCCGGGGGTTCCGCCGCCTGGCGTCGATCGGGATTCCCTGCCAGGTCCACGCGCTGCGCGCCCTCGAAGCCGAGCTCGGGCTCGAGCGGCTCTGGGTCGTGGGCACGCCCTGCTCGGACAACACGACGACCGAGCGCTTCCACGCGTTCCTGGCGCTCCTCGACCCGCGTCCCGAGACGATCACCTATCTCGAGTTCCGCGCCGACTACCGGGTCGAGCTCCGCTACGCCGACGGCCGGGTGCGTTTCGTCCCGTTCCTGGAGCTGCCGCTCGCGCGCCTGCCGCCCGACTTCTTCCCGCTCACCTGCCGGACCTGCGTGGATTACACGAACGTGCTGGCGGACATCACGGTGGGCTACATGGGCGGCTCGGGCGCCCAATGGCTCCTGGTCCGCAACGAGCGCGGCGAGGAGCTCTTGCGGCTGATCGAGCCCGAGCTCCGGATCGCGCCGCTCGAGAGCCGCGGCCGGCGGGCGGGGCCGGTTCGCGCCTATGCGCAGAACGTCGCGCGCGCCGCGGGCGGCCTGCCGCTCCGCCGCATGCCCGACCGGCTCCGCCCGCTGGCCGGTCGGCTGCAGCGCTGGTTCGGGCCCCGGGGCCTCGAATTCGCCCGCGCCCGGGTCGAGATGAAGGCGATCGAGACCGTTCTCCATCTGCGTCGGGCGGCGCGCGCCCGGATGAAGCACATGGTGCCGGCGCACGTCTGGGAGCTCATCCGCCCCTACGGCCTCCGGCCCGAGCCGGACGAGCTCCCGACCAACCGCGCCGGGATGCGCGGCGCGCTCCCTCAAGCCGCCGCAGCGAGCCCGGCCTCCGTCGCTTCTTCGGGCGCGAAGCGCAGCCCGCCCACGTAGCGCCGGGCGATCGCACCCGTCTCGTCGAGCAAGAGGAGGTGCAGCCAGCGGGAATCGAACCGCCGGCGGAGCTCCTCGTGCCGGGCGAGCACGTCGCGCACGGCCGCGACGGGTGCCTCGACCAGGACGGTGAGGCGGAGCGGCTCGTGGACCAACCGCTCGCCGTCGTGGACGGATTGCCAAGGCAGGCCCACGCGCAGATCGCCGCCGTTGCCCTCGAGGACGCCGATCCCGCCCACCACGTTGTGCAGGAGCTTGTTGCCGGCACCGAACGGCCCCGGGGCCACGACCGAGCCGTAATATTGGAGGGAGATCCAGCTCGCGACGACCACGGGGGCGGTCAAGACGAGCTCGAGCGTCGAAAAGCCCTCGTCCTTGCGCCAGTCGTATTCGTGGAGGAAGGCCCGGCCGGAAAGCGCGAGGCCGCGGGTCCGTGCCCTGGGTGCGGCGAGGAAGGCGGCGCAGCCGGCGAGACCCCATTCCGGACGCACCTCGGCCCAATCCCCACCCCGCGCCAACAGCGCGTCGCCGGACGCGGCGCGCGGCAGCCGGAGCGCCCGCTCCGCCCGCGCGAGCGCCCCCGCCCGTTCGAGCCAGCGCCGCGCCCGGGCGACGTCCTCGGCGTGCGCCGGGCCGACGTCGTCGAGGAAGAGCTCCACCCGGTCGCTCGTGGTGTCGTGCAGGCCGGCGAGGAAGAGCGTGTCCTCGGGGATCGGGAGGCCCTCGGCCGCGAGGCCGGCGCGCACCTCCGGATCCCGGAGCAACGCGGCCAGCAGCCGCGCGCTCTCGGCACCGCCGTGACCGCCGCAGGCGCCGCAGGCGAGCGCACTCGCGTGCGGGTTGTTGGTCACCTTGGCGGCGTGGCCGATCAGGAGGACGAGCCGGGCGAAGCGGTCGCCCATCGACATCGCCCGGAGCACGGCGCGCGCCGTCGCGATCTTCTGCGCGAGCGGCAAGGGCGGATCGAAGACCGGCGCGGGCTCGACGGCCGTGGGGCACGGCCGCCCGAGCGCGCCGGCTGCGAGCTTCGAGGCGTAGAGGAGGCCCGCCGCTTCGACGAAGGCGAAGCACGAGACGGCCGCCTTCTCGAACCGCCGCCAGGCCCGCCGCGCCCGGGCCGCGGTCCGACGATCGGCCTCGTCCGGCGCGGGCGACCGGCTCGTGAGCGCCGGATCGAGGAGCACCGGCAAGCGCCGCTCCTCGACATCCGAGGCACAGCCCCGATGCGCGACCGGCAGGCCGAAGAAGCCGGCGAAGCCCGCCGTCTCGATGCCCGGATCGAGCGAGTCGAGCGCCCGCCGGAAGGGCTCGGAGCGGACGTCGATGCAGAAGACCGCCTGGAGCGCGGGCCGTTCGACCGGGCTCGAAGCCCGCGCCGGCAGCGCCGCCGCGAGGCGCCGCTGGAAGGCCCGCTCGGCCGCCTCCTGGAGGATCGAATCGACGATCTGGGCCGAGGTCGGCTCGACGGGCTCGGCGTGGCGTGCTGCGATCTCGGCCCATTCGGTCGCGATCCCCTGGCCGGCGACCTCGAAGATCGCCTGCTCGAAGGCGGCCCGCGCGGCGAGCAGGGCGAGCGCGGTTCCGTCCTCTTCGCCGCGCCGCTCCGCCTCCCAGCCGGGCAGCCGAGCGAGCTGCGCCCAGCCGGCGATGCCGAAGAGCAGGCTCTCGAACCAGGTCTCGAGGCCGGCATCGGGAACGCCGAGCGCGTCGGCCACCTGCAGGAGTGCCCGTTCCGGCCGGTCCGGAAGCTCCGCGACGAAGGCGCAGAAGCCCGCGAGACCCTGGATCTCGGGGACGAGGTCGCGGCTCGCCCAGGCCCGCCAGGAGGCCCAGGGCTCGGCACCCGGCGGCAGCGACCAGAGGGCCTGGCCGCGGTCGAAGAAGGCCGCGGCCCACGCTCCGAGCCGCTCCCGGACGAGCTCGGGCCAATCGAACCCCGAGGCCCGCGCGGCGAGCTCGGCGACGCTCGGCAGGGCCGCGGGCGGCGGGCTCGGCATTCTCGCCGCGGCCAGGAGTGCCTCGAGGGACGCGGGTGCCGCGGGCTCCGGGCACGCGGCCCGCGCCGCCTCGAGATCGCCCGGCAGGATCTCGCCCCGCTCGATCCGCTCGAGGTACCAGCCCCGCTCCAGGGTCGTGCGGACCCCGGCGACCCGGGCGAGCCGCGCCGCCGCCCGGGCGAGGCTCTCCCCCGACCGGCCGAGGAACGGGTCGACGGCGACCGTCGCCTCGAGCGGCCAGGCCGGTGGCAGGGCGCGGATCGCGGCCTCGGCGGCGCGCAGGACGGCACCCAGCCGGGGCGGGACGATTTCGGGCACGCTCATGGTTCGTCTCCTCGAGCTTGGGATGATCAAGCCGCCCGCGGCGCCCGCAGATCACCGACCAGCCGGTCGAGCAGGGCGTCGAGGTAGAGGCCGTTGGCGAGATGGACGCGCAGGCCCGTCGCGGCCGGATGGTGCGCCCAGCGCGGCAGGAGCGCCTGGGCGAGCGCCACGCCCGCGAAGGACAGGACGACGAGGACCAAGAGCGCGCCGTCGAGCGTGGTGGGCGGGGGCGTCGGCGGGAGCACGCCCGCGCCGAGCATCGTGGCGAGGCCCTGGAAGCCCAGATAGCCCAGGACGGCGAGGACGGAAGCGAGCGTCGTCCGCCGCGCGAGTGCCGAGGGTGCCGCGCCGGCCATGCCCTGGGCGAGCAGATAGGCCACACCGAGGACCAGGACGCCACCCATGGCGAGCGCTTGCGGACTCTTCGTGTGGGCACCGGTCAACAGCACGAGGCCGCCGTAGACGAGGAGTGCGAGCGTCCCGGCCATGACCACCGTGCGTGCCTCGGGCACCGCGACCGGTCCGGGCCGCCGCTGGGCGGCGACCGCCTCGACGGCACTCCCGGCCGAAAGGAAGGCGTGCGCCTTGTAGAGCGAGTGGGCTAGGAGGTGCAGGAGGGCGAGCGGCCAGAGACCGAAGCCGCATTCGAGCATCATGAAGCCCATCTGCGCCACGGTCGACCAGGCGAGCGCCGTCTTCACCGCGGGCTGGGTGAGCAGCACGAGGCTCGCGAGCAGCGCCGTGAGCCCGCCCACCAGCACGAGGGCGGCGGGTGCTCCGGGTGCGAGCGCCACGACATCGGCGAAGCGGAGCAGGAGGAAACCGCCGATGTTGACGATCCCGGCGTGCAGGAACGCCGAGACCGGGGTCGGCGCCTCCATCACCCGCAGAACCCAGCCGTGGAAGGGGAGCTGCGCGGTCCGCACGAGGGCCGCCACTGCCAGGAGCGGAGCGGCCAGGAGCGCCTCGACCGGTGCGTCGCCGGCGCGCGCGGCGGCCGTGATCGCCCCGATCGAGCCCGTGCCGTAGCCCAGCGCGAGGAGGAGGACGGCCAGGAGCAGGGTCAGATCGGCGATCCGCGCCGCGAGCCGGGCCTGGCGAGCGGCCCGCTGCGCCTGCGGCCGTTCGGGATAGAAGAGGAGGAGCCGGCCGAGGCCGAGCCCGACCGCGACCCAGGCGGCGAGCAGGACGGCGAGGCTGCCGGCCTGGACGAGGAGCAGGACGGCGGCGAGCGTGAGCGACAACCAGCCGGCGAAGGCACCCTCGCGCGACTCGCCGTCGAGCTGGACCCGGGCGTAGCGGATCACGATCCAGCCGACGAAGCTCACGAGGAGCAGCATCGCGACGGCGAGCACGTCGCGGGAAAGCGCCAGGAGCGGAACGCCTTCACCGATGCCGATCGTCGCGGGACCGCGCGCGACCAGAAGGACCGCCGTCGCGATCGCCAGGAGAAAGCTCGCGGCCGCCGCGGCTTCGGCGAGTTGCGGGATCGGATGCGGGCGACGGCCCGGCCGGGCGAGCCCGGCGAGGCCGGCGAGAGCGGGGGCGAGCGGTGCCAGCAGCGGCACAAGATCGAGGGTCATGGGCGGATTCCCGACGCGGGTGGCCGGATAGCTTGATGCCTGCCGCGAGATCGCTTGAAAATTACAATGTTTCGACCGATTCGTTCGACGCGATCGAACGATGAGCCTGAACTACCACCATCTGCGCCTGTTCCGGGCGGTGGCGCTCGAGGGGAACCTGACCCGCGCGGCGCAGCGGATCGGGCTCTCGCCTTCCTCCCTCTCGGCGCAGCTCAAGGCGCTCGAGGCGCGGCTCGGCCATCGCCTGTTCGAGCGCCGCGGCCGCACGCTCGAGCTCAGCGAAGCGGGTCGCATCGCCCTCGAGCACGCCGAGGCGATCTTCCGCACGGGTGAGGACCTCCTCGCCACCCTGCGCGGCCACGGCCGCGCCCGCGCGCTGTTGCGGGTGGGTGTGCTCGCCACCCTTTCGCGCAATTTCCTCGTGGGTTTCCTGCGCCCCGTGATCGCCCGGAGCGACGTCGAGGTGGTGATCCGGATCGGCAGCCAGGGCGAGCTCCTGCGCGGGCTCGAGAGCCTGGCTTTCGACCTCGTCCTCACCACGCTCGCCCCGCCGCGCGAGCGCGGCTCGCGGCTCGTCGTCCACCGCCTCGCCGAGATGCCGGCGAGCCTGGTCGGAACGCCGGCGCGGCTCGGGACGCCGGCGCCGCCGCTCGAGACCCTGCTCGCGCGCGAGCCGCTCGTACTCCCGACCTCGGAGACGGGGCTCCGGACCGCCTTCGATGCGCTCCTCGCCCGGCTCGACTTCCGCCCCGCGATCGCCGCGGAGGTCGAGGACATGGCGACGATGCGGTTGTTGGCGCGGGCCGATGTCGGGCTCGCGCTCCTGCCGCCGATCGTCGTGCGCGACGAACTCGCCCGCGGCGAGCTCGTCGAGGCGCGGGCCTTCGCCGAGATCACCGAGACCTTCTGGGCGGTCGAACTCGGCCGCCGCTTCGCGAGCCCGCTCGTGCGCGAGCTGTTGCACGAGGCCGAGCGGTCGACGCTCGGGACGGCCGCTCAGCCGGCGAGGCCCTGACCCGCGGCGTTGAAGGTGTAACCCAGGAAATCGCGCAACGCCCGGGCCGCCGGGCCGGGATCCTCGCCGCGTCGCCAAGCCACCCCCACGTCCATCGAGGGGACGGGTTCGGCGACGTCGCGGGTCTCGAGCCGGAGCCCCTCGAGCGACCAGGGCCGGAACACCATGTCGGAGAGGATCGTGACGCCCATCCCGGCCGCGACCATGCTGCGCACGGCTTCGACCGAGCTCGTGCGGAAGGCGACGTTCGGCAGCCAAGGCGTACGCGACCAGTAGCGTCGCGCCGTGAGCTCGGCCTCGTCGACCGTGAGCATGACGTAGCGCTCTTTCGCGATCTCCTCGAGCGGCACGCTCGCGAGCGCGGCGAACCGGTGGCCGGTCGGCACCCAGAGGCGACGGCGCGAGCGGATCAAGGTCTCGTGGGCGAGCCGCGCCCGGTCGACCAGATTCGACGTCAAGAGCACGGCGAGCTCGAGTTCGCCCTGGCCGAGCCGACGCTCGATTTCCGGCCGCGGCGCCTCGACGAGCTCGACCTCGATCTTCGGGAAGAGCCGCGTGAAGCGGGCCAGGTGCGCCGGCAGGAAGTAGCCCGCCACGGTGTAGGTGACGCCCACCCGGACGCGGCCCTCGACCTCGTCCTTGGGCGCGAGGCGGACCCGCAGCGCCCCGTCGACGGCGGCCACGACGTTGCGCGCGTGCTCGACGAAGCGGGAGCCCTCCGCCGTGAGACGCATGCCGCGTGCGGTCCGTTCGAAGAGACGGTAGCCCAACAGCTCTTCGAGTTCGGCGATCGCTTCGCTGACGGCCGAAGGCGAAAGCGCGAGTTCCGAGGCCGCGCGCGACACGCGCCCCGCCGCCGCGACGGCGAGGAAGGCGCGGACCTGGCGGAGGGTGAGGCTCACGGCACGCGCGTTCGGAAAAACCGAAAGGGGATGTCGGCACTTCCTGTTTCACAAACGCGCCGACCTCGGCAAGAGTGCCCTCACGACGACCGGCCGTGCTCCGGCGCGGTCCCCCGAGGGAGGAACAGGATGCGGCGGAACGCTCTTCGCGCGGGCGCGGCAGCGCTCGTCATCTTCGCGGTCGCGCCCGTGGCCTCGAGCCGAGCGGCCGATTGGTTCCCCTACAAGGTCGAGTTGTGGGACCCGCCCTTCGACATGGCTAGCCCCAGGAAGGCGGTCGACTACATCCCGTTGCCGAAGGCGTCGAAGGCCTGGAACCTGTGCGTCTCCTTCCCGCACATGAAGGACGCCTATTGGCTCGCGGTCGATTACGGCGTGGTCGAAGAAGCCCGTCGCCAAGGTGTCAACCTGCAGCTCGTCGAGGCGGGAGGCTACACGGAACTCGCCAAGCAGATCGCGCAGATCGAGAACTGCGTGGCCGGCGGCGCCAACGCCGTGATCATCGGCGCCATCTCCTACGACGGGCTCAACAATCTGGTCGCCGAGGTCCGCAAGAAGAACGTACCCGTCATCGACGTGATCAACGGGATGAGCTCGCCCGAGCTCTCGGCGAAGTCGCTCGTCTCGTTCGGCGAGATGGGTGCCAAGGCGGGTGAGTTCCTGGCCAAGCGGCATCCCGCCGGCAGCCCCAAGGTCAAGGTCGGCTGGTTCCCGGGCCCGGCCGGGGCGGGCTGGGTCGAAGCGGGCAACAAGGGCTTCCTCGAGGCGATCAAGGGTTCGGCGATCGAGGTCGTCGAGACCAAGTACGGCGATACCGGCAAGGAGGTGCAATCCAAGCTCGTCGAGGACACGCTCGAGGCGCACCCCGACATCGTCTACATCGTCGGGACCGCGGTGACGGCGGAAGCGGCGATCCCGATCGTCCGCACGCGCGGCATTCGGGACAAGGTCAAGATCGTCTCCTACTACTACACGCCGGGCGTCGATCAGGGGATCCGGCGTGGTCAGATCTTGGCGGCCCCGACCGACTCTCCGGTGATCCAGGGGCGGGTCGCGGTCGACCAGGCGATCCGGATCCTCGAGGGCAAGGACCATCTGAAGCACGTCGGGCCGGCGCTGTTCGTCGTCACCCAGGACAACATCAAGGAGTTCGACACGACCTCGACGCTCGCGCCGGCGAACTTCAAGCCGACCTTCAAGGTGCCCTGAGGTCGGTTCCGAGCGACCGAGCGGACGGAGCCGGCGCGTGGGCGAAGCTCCCCTCGTCGAGCTCCGCGCGGTCTCGAAGGCCTATCCGGGCGTGCTCGCGCTCGACCGGGTCGACCTCGAGCTCCGCGCGGGCGAGGTGCACGTGCTGTTCGGCGAGAACGGTGCGGGGAAATCGACGCTGATCTCGCTCGTGGC
>JBBIIE010000120.1:0-10364 GCA_037446605.1 Geminicoccaceae bacterium
CCGCGCCGCCCCTCGCGTCCGATGCGACGCCCGTCCAGTCGGACGGTCCGCCGCGCACCGACCCGCCGACGGTCCCGCCGGGCGGCGCGCCGGTTCCCGCGACCGCCCCACCCGAGGCCGCCCCGGTCGCGGCCGCGGCCGTGGGCCTCGCGCGCCTGCTCGGTCTCGCCGCGCGGCCGATCGGGGAGGAGGATGGTGGCGGCGGCGAGGCCGGGTCCGCCGAGCTGGGCCGCAGCCGGCTCGAGATCGACTTCCCCGAGCTCGGCCGGGTGCGGCTCGATCTCGCCTGGTCGGCGCGCGGGGTCGAGCTGCGCCTGGCCGGAGCCACCGGGCTCTCCGGCGAGGAGCGGGCCGGGCTCGTCCGAGCCTTCGCCGACGGGCTCGAGCTCGGCGGGGCGCGCGGGCGCGTCCTGGTACTCGGCGACCCGGCCGTGCTGCCCGTCGCATGGACATCGCCCGGGCCGCGCTGCTAGGTGGGCGCGCCGGCATGGTGCAGCGCAGCGCACCACCGCCGGGACGAGGAGGACCGCGATGCGAGGGGCCGAGCGACCACTGTCGCCGCATCTGCAGATCTATCGCTGGTACCTCACCATGGCGATGTCGATCGCGCACCGCGCGTCGGGCGTCGGCCTGGCGCTCGGCCTGCTCCTGCTGACCTGGTGGCTGACCGCCCTGGCGCGCGGCCCCGAAGCTTTCGCCCTGGTCCGCGCCGCGATCGACAACCCCTTGGGCGGGCTCGTCCTGTTCGGCTACACCCTGGCCGCGTTCTACCACATGACGAACGGCGTCCGGCACCTGGTCTGGGACCTCGGCATCGGCCTGGAGAAGGAGACGGCCGAGCGCTCGGGCCTGCTCGTGCTGGCGGTGGCGGGCGGGGCCACGCTCCTGCTCTGGCTCGTCCTGCTGCTGGTCTGAGGGAGGGCGCGATGGCGACCGTGGGGATCGGCCGGCTCGTGGCGCGCGGCTCGGCCGGCAAGGGCGTCGAGCACTGGTGGTGGCAGCGGGTGACCGCGCTCGCCAACCTGCCTTTGGTCATCTGGTTCGTGGTCTCGGCCGTATCGCTCTCGGGAGCCGGCTACGCCGAGGTGCGGGCCTGGCTCGGCGGGCTCGTGAACACGACGCTCATGACGCTGCTCGTGCTGTCCTCCTTCTGGCACGCGCGTCTCGGGCTGCAGGTGGTGATCGAGGACTATGTGCACGGCCGCGCGGTCAAGCTCGCGGCCCTGGTGGGGCTCGACCTCGTGGTGGCGGCGCTCGCCGTCTCCTGCCTCGTGGCGATCCTCGAGGTCTCGCTCGGGAGCTGATCCGATGGCGCGCGCCTATCCCATCACCGACCACGCCTTCGACTGCATCGTGGTCGGCGCCGGTGGCTCGGGGCTCCGGGCGGCGGTCGGCATGGTCGAGGCCGGCCTGCGGGTCGCCTGCATCTCCAAGGTCTACCCCACCCGCTCGCACACCGTGGCCGCGCAGGGCGGGATCAACGCCGCGCTCGGCAACATGAACGCCGACGACTGGCGCTTCCACATGTACGACACCGTCAAGGGCTCCGACTGGCTCGGCGACCAGGACGCGATCGAGTACATGACCAAGAGCGCGCCGGCCGCGGTCTACGAGCTCGAGCATTACGGCGTGCCGTTCTCGCGCACGACCGACGGGCGCATCTACCAGCGCGCCTTCGGCGGCCAGTCGGTCGACTACGGCAAGGGGCAGGCCTACCGGACCTGCGCGGCCGCCGACCGTACCGGCCACGTCATCCTGCACACCCTGTTCCAGCAGGCCCTGAAGAGCAAGGTGCAGTTCTTCAACGAGTTCTTCGCCCTCGACCTGCTCATGGACGAGGACGGCGCCTGCGCCGGCGTGCTGGCGATGAGCATCGCCGACGGGTCGATCCACCGCTTCGCCGCGCACCTGACCTGCCTCGCCACGGGCGGCTACGGCCGGGTCTACTTCTCCTGCACGAGCGCCCACACCTGCACCGGCGACGGCAACGCCATGGTGCTCCGCGCCGGGCTGCCGCTGCAGGACATGGAGTTCGTGCAGTTCCACCCCTCGGGCGTGTACGGCGCCGGCTGCCTGATCACCGAGGGGGCCCGCGGCGAGGGCGGCTACCTCACCAACGGCCTGGGCGAGCGCTTCATGGAGCGCTACGCGCCGACCGCCAAGGACCTCGCCTCGCGCGACGTGGTGTCGCGCTCGATGACCATCGAGATCAACGAGGGCCGCGGCTGCGGGCCGAACAAGGACTACATCGAGCTGCACCTCGAGCATCTCGATCCCAAGGTGCTGCGGGAGCGCCTGCCGGGCATCTCGGAGACGGCCAGGATCTTCGCCGGCGTCGACGTGACCCGGCAGCCGATCCCGGTGGTGCCCACCTGCCACTACAACATGGGCGGCATCCCGACCAACTGGCGGGCCGAGGTGGTGGCGCCGCGCGACGGCGACCCGGACGCCGTGGTGCCCGGGCTGCTCGCGGTCGGCGAGGCCGCCTGCGCCTCGGTGCACGGGGCCAACCGGCTGGGTGGCAACTCGCTGATCGACCTCGTGGTGTTCGGCCGCGCGGCGGCGCACCGGGCGGCCGAGCTGGTCCGCCCGAACTCGCCCGCCCGGCCGCTCCCGCGCGGTGCGGGCGAGGCCTCGCTCGACCGACTCGACCGCATCCGCCGGGCGAACGGCGATCTGCCGACCGGCGAGATCCGGCTCGCCATGCAGCGCACCATGCAGCGCCACGCCGCGGTGTTCCGCGACGGCCCGACCCTCGACCAGGGCTGCACGCGGCTGGCCGAGGTGGCGGGCCAGCTCGACCGGCTCAGGATCGCCGACCGCTCGGCGGTGTGGAACAGCGATCTGGTCGAGGCGCTCGAGCTGCACAACCTGATGCCGCAGGCGGCCGCCACCCTGCACGGCGCCCGCTTCCGCACCGAGAGCCGCGGCGCGCACGCGCGCGAGGACTTTCCCGAGCGCGACGACCGCAACTGGCTCGTGCACACGCTCGCCTGGGTGGACGAGCGGGCGGCGGTGCGGCTCGGCACGCGGCCGGTGCACCTGACGACGTTGTCCAACGAGGTCGAACCCATCCCGCCCACGAGGCGGGTCTATTGAGCCGGCCGAGAGGGGTCGTCCGATGGTCGAGTTCGCGCTGCCGAGGAAAAGCCGGGTGCAGCCGGGGCGCCGCCACCCCGCCCCGCCCGCCGCCAAGCGGCCGCGGGAGATCCAGATCTACCGCTGGAACCCGGACAGCGGCGAGAACCCGCGCCTCGACACCTTCACCGTCGATCTCGCCGACTGTGGTCCGATGGTCCTGGATGCGCTCATCAAGATCAAGGCCGAGACCGACAGCACGCTGACCTTCCGCCGCTCCTGCCGCGAGGGGATCTGCGGCAGCTGCGCCATGAACATCGACGGCCACAACACGCTCGCCTGCACCAAGGCGATCGAGGACATCCAGGGCGCGGTCAGGATCTACCCGCTGCCACACATGAAGGTCGTCAAGGACCTGGTGATCGACCTGGACGGGTTCTGGGCGCAGTACGAGTCGATCCAGCCCTGGCTCAAGACCTACACCGCCACGCCGGCCAAGGAGCGCCGGCAGAGCCCGGCCGAGCGCGAGCGGCTGGACGGGCTCTACGAGTGCATCCTGTGCGCCTGCTGCTCGACCAGCCCCTGGCTCAAGACCTACACCGCCACGCCGGCCAAGGAGCGCCGGCAGAGCCCGGCCGAGCGCGAGCGGCTGGACGGGCTCTACGAGTGCATCCTGTGCGCCTGCTGCTCGACCAGCTGCCCGTCCTACTGGTGGAACGGCGACCGCTATCTCGGGCCCGCCGTGCTCCTGCAGGCCTATCGCTGGCTCGCCGACTCGCGCGACGAGGCCACGGCCGAGCGGCTCCAGGACCTCGAGGACCCGTTCAAGCTCTACCGCTGCCACACCATCATGAACTGCACCAACACCTGCCCGAAGGGGCTGAACCCGGCCAAGGCGATCGCCGAGATCAAGAAACTGATAGTTGAAAAGAACATTTGATATTCGCCAAATTCTACTCTTGTCGAGGCCGATTCCCCGCAGGTAAACTCTCGTCCATCAAGAGGCGTTAAGCCCGCACACGCAGGTCCGATCTGAGAAGGAGGCTTCGGCCTCCTTTCTTTTGTGTTTTGCATCGGGCGGCCGCCGCGAGGGCTCGTCGCCCGGCTCCGGCAGATTGCGCGCCGCAGCGAGACCGCGGCGGAGCCCGGTCCGGAGATGCGTCCCGAGCAGCTTGCGGCTGCGCACCGACCAGGACAGGACCGGCTCACCGATCTCGACCAGCACCTCCACCCCCTCGCGCTGCAGCAGCCGCCAGAGATGCGGCAGCAGCGTCGCCTCGCCCCACCAGGCATAGAGCTCGGCGTTGCGCCCATCGATCGGCGTGCCGCAGGCCAGCCGCCGGTAGGCGAGCACGACCGGCTGCACGGCCACGGGCCGGTCGAGCACCCAGGGCTCGGCGACCGACAGGAGCGAGGTCTTGAGCGGCAGCACGTCCAGCCCCGGCGAGCTCGTCCCCTCGGCGAACAGCACGAACGATTCGCCCGCGCGCAGCCGGGCGGCGAGCGCGTCCCGCTGCCGCCGGGCCTCGCGCCAGTGCCGGCGCACGAACAGGGTGCCCGCGAGCCGTGCCAGGAGGCCCAGGACCGGCCAGCCCGCGACCTCGGCCTTGGCGACGAAGGTGGCATCCACGAGCGCGCCCAGGATCGGCACGTCGAGATAGGACACGTGGTTCGGCACCAGCACGACCGGGCAGGCGCGGATCGGGGCGCCGCGGCGCAGCAGCCGGATGCCGAGCAGCGCGACCACGCCCCGGCACCACAGGCGGCGCAGCGGTCGCGCGCGCACCCGTCCGAGGGGAAGGGTGACCGCCCAGAGGACCAGGACCGCGCCGGTCAGCCCCGCGAACAGGGCCAGCCGGACGACGGCCCGGGCGCGTCCCCGCATCAGGCGGCTTCGGCCGGCGTCGGCCCGAGCGCGGCCGGCGGCGCCGCCGCGTAGTGACGGAGGTAGCGGGCCCCGATCCGCTCGGCCGGCAGCACGATGCACACGTCGATGCTGTTGAACGCCTCGTCGAGCACGGCGCCCTCGCCGATCATCGCGCCGAGCCGCAGATAGCCCTTGACGAGCGGTGGCAGCGCCCGGAAGGCGGCGCGCGGCTCGAACCCCTCGGCCGCGAACGGCTCGTGCGCCACCCGTCGCGCCGCGAGTGCGACCGGCCGGAGCGCGAGCGGCGCCAGATGGTGCTCGTGCAGGTAGCGGATCCGGCCGGCCACCGCCGCCACGTCGGTGCCGGGCAGGCTGGCGCACCCGAGCAGCAGCGAGCAGCCGTGCGCCGCGCGGTAGAGCGCGATCGCCCGCCACAGGAGCTGCATCACCGCGCCGTTGCGGTACGCCGCCTCGACGCAGGAGCGGCCGAGCTCGAGCAGCTCGCCGCGGCCCGCCTCGCGCGGGCGGGCCAGGAGCGGGCGCAGGTCGAACTCCGCCTCGCTGTAGAAGCCACCGCCGCAGCGCGCCACGCTCTCGCGCAGCAGCCGGTAGCAGCCGACCACCGCCGGACGCCGCCCCGTCGAGCGCGACCGGTCGATCACCACGAGGTGGTCGGCGAGCCCGTCGAAGCGGTCGACGTCGCGCCGCGAACGCCGCGTCGCCGGGTCGGCGACCGCCCCCTGCTCCTCGTGGAACACCCGGTAGCGCAGCTCCTGCGCGGCCAGGAGCTCGGCGCGCTCGCGCGCCAGCCGCGCCTCGAGCGGACCCGATCGGACGAGGCAGGCCATGCCACCTCCTGCGCTTCGGGCCGCGCGGGTGCGGCCCCGTTGCAACCCGTGCGCGAACCTAGGCGCGCTCCACGACGGGGACGCGACCGGCGGGTGACAGCGCCGCGACGGCAGCGCCCGGCCTTCCCCGCGCCGCTCCGGCCTGCGATCATCGGGCCATGCCCGCGGGTGCCCTGGAGAGCGCGCTCCTCGACGGGCTCGCCGGGTTCGCCGGCACGCTCGTCGACCCCCTGGTCCTGGCGCCCGTGGCGGCGGCCGGGATCGTGATCGCGAGCCCCCTCCGGGCGCGCCTCGCCGCCGCCGCGATCGGCCTCGCGCACGGGCTCTGGGAGCTCGCCACCGCGACCGGGCCGATCGAAGGGCCGGCCACGCTCCTGGGCTCGCTCGCCGCCGCGGCACTCCTGGTCGAGCTGGTGCTGCAGGTCGTCCTGCCCCTGGCCCGGCTGGCGCTGCGCTGCCTGGCACTCCTCGGCACGCTCCTCGACCGGCTGCGCTGAGCGGGATAGGCTCGCCTCGCGGGCGGGCGCGGCCCCGACCCGGCGGGTGGCGGGGAGGCGGCATGAACCCGGTGCTGGAGGCCCTCGGCCGGCGGCTGCGGCTGGCCCTGGTCGGCGGCAGCCACGGCTTCATCGGTCCGGTGCACCGCACCGCCGCCCGCCTCGACGACCTGTTCGAGCCGGTGGCAGGCGTGCTCTCCTCCGACCCCGCCCGGGGCCGTGCCGTCGGCACCCGCCTCGGGCTCGCGGCCGAGCGCTGCTACCCCGACGTCGCGGCGATGCTGGCGGGCGAGCGGGCACGCCCGGACGGCATCGAGGTGGTGGCCGTCACGACCCCCAACGCCGACCACCTGCCGCACGCCACGGCCGCGCTCGAGGCCGGGCTCGACGTGCTCTGCGACAAGCCGCTCGCCGCCTCGCTCGCCGACGGGCGGGCGCTCGCCGCCACGGTGCGGCGGACCGGCCGGCTGTTCGTCCTGACCCACAACTACAGCGCCTACCCGATGGTCCACCAGGCCCGCGCCATGGTCCGCGACGGCGCGATCGGGGCCGTCCGCCAGATCCACCTGACCTACGTCCAGGGCCACAACGCGACGCTCGTGGAGGCGAGCCCCGAGGGTCGCGGCTGGCGCTTCGATCCGGCGCGCACCGGCCCCTCGCTCGTGCTCGGCGACATCGGCACGCACGCCCACCATCTGGGCGCCTTCGTGAGCGGGCTCACGCTCGAGGCGGTCGCGGCCGACGTCCGCGCCACGGTCCCGGGGCGGACGGTCGACGACACCGCCTGCCTGCTCTGCCGCTGGTCGAGCGGTGCGGTCGGCACGCTCTGGGTGACCGAGGCCGCGGCGGGTGCCGAGCACGGGCTCGCCTTCCGCATCTTCGGCAGCGCGGGCGGCCTGGAGTGGCACCAGGAGCGGCCGAACGAGCTGCGCCACCGCCGCCTCGGCGGCTTCGAGACGGTGCTGACCCGGCGCCGGAGCGGGCTCGCCCCCGAGGCGGCGCGGCTCGTGCGCACCGAGCTCGGCCACCCCGAGGGCTACCAGGAGGCGTTCGCCAACCTCTACCGCGACGCGGCGCTCTCGATCCTCGCCCGCCGCGGGCTGGCGCCGCCGCCGCCCGAGGGCACGCTGCCCACGGTCGAGGACGGGGTGCGCGGTCTGGCGATGGTCGAGGCGGCCCTGGAGTCGGCGCGCAGCGGGCGCTGGGTGCAGCTCGAGCCCGTGCCCTGAGGGCCTCCTCGGCAGTTGACCGGACGGCGCGACTTTGTTCTGCTGCGGCCCAGAGAGGAGCGCGGGAGCGAGGCGGCTTGGGCCCGGAGCAGGCGGGTGTCCGTGATCTGGTGATCCGCCGCGCGCGTGCGGGCGACGCCGCGGCGCTGGCGCGCGTCCAGGTCGACAGCTGGCGCGAGACCTATCGCGGCATGCTGCCCGAGAGCCATCTGGCGGCACTCTCCTACGCCGGCCACGAGCGGCTCTGGCGGCGCACGCTCGCCGGGCCGAGCGCCACCTTCCTGGCGGTGATCGGCGGGCAGATCGTGGGCCTCGCCTCGGGCGGCCGCTGCCGCTCGCACCAGGGCTTCTCGGGCGAGCTCAACCTGCTCTACGTGCTGCGCTCGGCGCAGGGCCGCGGCGCCGGCCGCGGTCTGTTCGACGCCGTGCACTACGCCCTCGCCGTGGCCGGCATGCCCGACCTCGTGGTCTGGGTGCTCGCCGCCAACCGCCCGGCGCGCGCCTTCTACGAGCATCTGGGCCTGGAGCCGGCCGGCGAGGCGAGCTCGCTCCTGGGCGGCGTGCGCCTCAAGGAGGTCGCCTACGGCTGGCGCGAGTGAGCCCGGCCGGGCGCCGGGCCCGGCCTTGTGCGCTCAGGCGGCGCGCACCCGCACGTAGGAGCCGGGCGCGTCCTCGAGCACCGGGAGCCCGCCCTCGCCGGGCCGCCGGGCCGGCACCTTCGGTCCCGAGCGGGCGGCGTTCCAGGCCGCCCAGTCGGTCCACCAGGAGCCCTTGTGCTGGGTGGCGCCGGCGAGCCAGGCCTCCGGATCGGGCGGCAGCTCGTCGTTGGTCCAATAGCCGTACTTGCCCGACGCCGGCGGGTTGACGATCCCGGCGATGTGGCCCGATCCGGCGAGCACGAAGCGCCGCTCGCCGCGGTAGAGCTGGGTCGCCGCGTAGGTGCTCTTCCAGGGCGCGATGTGGTCCTCGCGGGTGGCCACCAGATAGGCCGGCACGTCGACCGTGCGCAGGTCGATCGGCACGCCGGCCATGCACAGCCCGCCCGGCTCGACCAGCTTGTTCTCGTGGTAGAACTTGCGCAGGTAGTAGCTGTGCATGGCCGCCGGCATGCGCGTGCTGTCGGAGTTCCAGTAGAGCAGGTCGAACGGGAAGGGCTCCTTGCCCATGAGATAGTTGTTGACCACGAACGACCAGACGAGGTCGTTGGCGCGCAACAGGTTGAACGTGGTCGCCATCTCCGCGCCGTCGAGATAGCCGCGGCGCGCCATGATCTCCTCGAGCGTGGCGAGCTGCTCCTCGTCGATGAACACGCCGAGCTCGCCCGGCTCCTTGAAGTCGACGAGGGTAGTGAAGAAGGTGACCGCGGCGACCCGCCGGTCCTTCTTGGCCTTCATCCAGGCGAGCGTGCTCGCCACGAGCGTGCCGCCCAGGCAGTAGCCGATCACCGTCAGGTCGTTCTCGCCGGTGGCGGTGCGGATCGCGTCCATCGCCGCGAGCGGACCCTCGAGGAGGTAGTTCTCGAAGCTCTTGTGCGCCAGCCGCTCGTCCGGGTTGACCCACGACACCACGAACGTCGTGAATCCCTGATCGACGCAGAACTTGATGAAGCTGTTCTGCGGCTGCAGGTCGAGGATGTAGAACTTGTTGATCCAGGGCGGCACGACGAGCAGCGGCTTCCTGTAGACCTCGGCGGTGGTCGGCTCGTACTGGATGAGCTGCATCAGCTCGTTCTGGAAGACGACCTTGCCCGGGGTGGTGGCGATGTTGCGACCGACCTCGAAGGCGTCGTAGTCGGTCATCTTGATGGCGAGGCGGCCCTTGCCGCGCTCCAGGTCCTCGAGCATGTTCGCGAGGCCGCGGAGCAGGTTCTCGCCGCGCGTCTCGACCGTCGCCTTGATGACCTCGGGATTGGTGAGCAGGAAGTTGGTCGGCGCCAGCGCGTCGACGAACTGCCGGGTGTAGAACTCGACCTTCTGGCGGGTCTTGGGGTCGAGCCCCTCGGTCTCGCTCACGGTCTGGGTGAGGAAGCGCGAGGCCAGGAGGTAGGACTGCTTGACGAAGTCGAACAGCACGTTGTCCGACCAGGCCGGGTCCTTGAAGCGGCGGTCGGCGCGGTCCGGCACGATCACCGGCTCGACCTCCTGACCCAGGAGCCGGTGGGTGGTGCCCTGCCACAGCCGAAGATAGTCCTGCCAGAGCCCGAACTGCGCCTGCGCCAGCTCGAACGGGCTCGTCATGAGCTGCTTCGTGAGCTCCAGGAAGGCCGCGCCGATCGCGTTCGGGTTGACCGCGGCGTTCTGCGTGTCGAGCAGCTCCTGGCGGCTCAGGAAATCCTCCACGAGCGCCCGGCTCCTGGCCGCGATCTCGCTCATGATCTGGACCATCTCGTCCGACCGCGGCGCGTCGCCGGCTTCCGGTTGCCTTGCCATCCTTCGATCCCCTATGATCACCGCCGACGCTCGGCCCGGCCCGCTCCGGAGCTCCGCTTGCCACCATCGGGCGACCCGCCGATGCGGCTAGTAGACGAACCCACGGCGGTCGCCAATGGCGACGCGGTCGGGCGCCGCATTCGCGGGCGCAGGGCCGGACCGCCGGCGCTCGTGAGCCTGGTCCTGGCGGTCGCCGCCTGCGCCGCCGACGGCCGGCCGTCGCTGCACGAGGTGCCCGACCGCCCGGTCCTCGCCGCCACGGCCGCGGACCGCGCGGCGATCGGCGCGCAACTCCAGGCGGACCGGGCCGCGGCGGCGCGCGAGGCGGCGGCACTCCGCCAGCGCACCGGCAAGACCGCGCTGCCGCCTCCCGCCTGGCTGCTCGAGCCGCCGCCGCGGCCGGCCCCGGGCGGCAG
>JBBIIE010000121.1:0-10316 GCA_037446605.1 Geminicoccaceae bacterium
AGGATGTTGACGATCGCCCCCTCGATGCCGCGGTCGAGCATCAGCCGGATCGCGTCCTGCATGAGGAAGAAGGGGGCGCGGACGTTGACCGCGACCATCCGGTCGAAGAGCTCCGGGCTCGTGTCCAGGATCGTGCCGCGGTCGGTGATCGCGGCCGCGTTCACGAGGCAGTCGAGTCGGCCGAAGGCGCCCTCGCAGGCCGGCACGATGCGCCGCACGGACTGGAGATCGGCGAGATCGGCCTGGACGAAGAGGGCGCGCGCGCCGCCGCCCTCGAGCGCCTCGGCCACCTTGCGCCCGCGCTCGCGGTCGCGGCCGACGAGCACGATGCCACGGGCGCCGCGCGCCACGAACAGGCGGGCGATCGCCTCGCCGAGCCCCTGCGTGCCGCCGGTGACGATCGCCACCTTGCCGTCGAGCTGCCGGTCCATGTTCCCCTCCCCCTCCGCGCGCGCGAGGCTAGCAGCCGGGCCCGCGAGCCTCCAGCGGTCGACAGGCGGGCGCGTGCTGCCTAGAGAGGGTGCGATCGCGGGTGGGAGAACCGAGGTGCGCACGCTCGAGGGAAAGGTGGCGATCGTCACGGGCTCGACCAGCGGGATCGGGCTCGGGATCGCGCGGGCACTCGCCGCCGAGGGTGCGGCGATCCTCCTCAACGGCTTCGGCGAGGCGGCTTCGATCGGCCGGCTGCGCGACGAGCTCGCGGCCACCCACGGCGTCCGCGTCGGCTACAGCGGCGCCGACATGAGCCGGCCCCAGGAGGTCGCGGCCATGGTGGCACAGGCCACCGCCGAGCTCGGCGGGGTCGACATCCTCGTGAACAATGCCGGCATCCAGCACGTCGCCCCGGTGCAGGAGTTCCCGCCCGAGCGCTGGGACGCGATCCTGGCCGTCAATCTCTCGGCGGCGTTCCACGCGATCCGCGCCGCCCTGCCGCAGATGCTGGAGCGGAACTGGGGTCGCATCGTCAACATCGCCTCGGCGCACGGGCTCGTGGCGAGCGTGCACAAGGCCGCCTACGTCGCGGCCAAGCACGGCCTCGTGGGCCTGACCAAGGTGGTGGCGCTCGAGACCGCGACGACCGGTGTCACCTGCAACGCGATCTGCCCGGGCTGGGTGCTCACACCGCTGGTGCAGAAGCAGATCGACGAGCGGGCGGCGCGCGAGGGCATCCCGGTCGACCGGGCCAAGCGCGAGCTCCTGTGCGAGAAGCAGCCGAGCGAGGAGTTCGTGACCCCCGAGCAGCTCGGTGCGCTCACCGTCTTCCTCTGCTCGGAGGCGGCGGCGCAGATCCGCGGCCAGGCCCTGGCGGTCGACGGCGGCTGGACGGCGCAGTGAGCCAGGGCGGCCCGCCCAAGCGCATCAACCTGGCACTCCAGGGCGGCGGCGCGCACGGCGCCTTCACCTGGGGCGTGCTCGACCGGCTGCTCGAGGACGAGGCGCTCGAGATCGTGGGCGTGGTCGGCACGAGCGCCGGTGCCATGAACGCGGCGGTGCTGGCGCACGGGCTCGCGCGCGGCGGGCGGCCGGCGGCGCGGGCGGCGCTCGACCGGTTCTGGGAGGCCGTGGCGGATGCCGCGCTCTGGAGCCCACTCAAGCCGAGCCCACTCGACCGGCTCCTGTCGCCGGGCGACATGGACCTCTCGCCCGGGTGGTTTTGGGCCGATGCGCTCACCCGCCTGTTCTCGCCCTACCAGCTCAACCCGCTCGGGCTGCACCCGCTGCGCACGATCCTCGAGGCGCAGCTCGACCTCGCCACCCTGCGCCGCCAGGAGCGGGTCAGGCTGTTCCTCTGCGCCACCAACGTGCGGACCTGCAAGATCAAGGTCTTCCAGGGCCCCGAGCTGTCGATCGAGGCGGTCCTCGCCTCGGCCTGCCTGCCGTTCCTGTTCCGCGCGGTCGAGATCGACGGCGAGGCCTACTGGGACGGCGGCTTCATGGGCAACCCGCCGATCTTCCCCTTGATCTACGAGACCGACTGCGAGGACGTGGTGATCGTCCAGGTCAACCCGATCGAGATCGCCGAGGTGCCGACCACCGCGACCGCGATCCTCGACCGGATGAACGAGGTCGCCTTCAACAGCTCGCTGATGCGCGAGATGCGCGCCATCGCCTTCGTCAAGAAGCTCCTCGCCGAACAGCACGTGCCGCCCGGGCGCTACAAGGACCTGAAGCTGCACATGATCGGCGCGGAGGCGGAGATGGCGCGGCTCGGCTACTCCTCCAAGCTCAACGCCGAGCGCGACTTCCTCCTCTGGCTCAAGGCCCTCGGCCGGGCCCGGGCGGAGGCCTTCCTCACCGCCCACCGCGACCGCCTCAACGTCGCCTCGAGCCTCGAGATCGAGCGCTTCCTCTGACCCCGCCCCGGGAGGCTCCCGCCATGGCCCGCACCATCGGCGTCACGGTCATGCCGGAATGGATCCAGTGCGAGGGGATCGAGCCGCTGCTCGACCGGCTGGAGCGGGCCGGCGCCACCGCGGTCGCCACCTCGCCCTACGTCATGGCACCGGCCGCCGAGGGCAGCGGCAGCCGCGAGCCGCCGGCCGACGGCGAGGCCGGCAAGGTCCGGCTGCTCGACCGCGAGCTCTGGGGCCGGCGCGAGCTCCGGGTCGGCACGGCGCCGAGCTACGTGCCCGATCCGGCCTTCTACGCGGGGCTGCCCTACCGCCCGGCCGAGCCGACCGAGCTCACCCGGACCGAGGGCCCCCTGCTCCAGGCCTTCATCGCCGCCGCCAAGGCCCGCGGCCTCTCGGTGCATCTGCAGGTGCAGGCGGCGATCCCACCGGGCTACCGCGTCCAGTTCGGCGGGCCGCTACCGGTCGACCGGCCGCTCCTGCCCGACGGGACCGAGGCCAAGGGGCGGATCGACAAGAACGGCAGCCTCGCCAGCGCCGCGATCGTCGGCTACGGCGCGGCCCTTCTGGCCGATCTCGCGCGCGCCTATCCCGGCATCGATGCGATCCGCGTCGACTGGCCGGAATACCCGCCCTACAGCTTCGACTCCCTCTTCCTCGACTTCTCGGTCCCGGCGATGGCCGAGGCACAGCGGCGCGGCTTCGATACCGCGCGGATGCGCGGCGACGCGCAGCGCCTGCGGCTCCTCCTCCTGCGCGAGGGCGGCGGCCGGACGCTGCTCCGGGCGGCGCTCGCCGGCCCCGCGGCGCTCGCGGCCGAGGCCCGGGCGCTCGCCGACCGGCTGCCCGGGGTGCGCGACCTTTTGGCCTTCAAGGCCGATCTGGTCGAGGCGCTGCTGCGCGCCTTCCGGGCGGCACTCCCCGCCTCGATCGGCCTCGTCCCGCAGAGCTTCCCACCGCCCTGGAGCCTGGCCTCCGGGTTCGACCACGGCCGCATGGCCGGGCTGGTCCAGGGCATGACCGTCAAGCTCTACACCATGCACTGGCCGATGATGCTGCGCGACTATGCGCTGGCGCTGCGCCGCGGCCATCCCGACCTCGACCCCGCGACGATCGCCCGGGCGGTGGTGGCGCTGCTTTCGACCGGCGACCCGCCGCCGGCCTCGATCGAGGATCTGCGCTATCCCGAGCCGGAGGAGGCGCACCCGGCGGGCGCCGCGGCGCAGCGCGACAAGATCCGCGCGGTGCGCGCCGCGGTCGCCGGCCGCTGCCCGGTCTGGGCGCACGTGCACGGCTACGGGCCGGTCGAGGACGCCGCCCGCCGCTTCGCGCTCGGCCTCGAGGCCTCGCCCGAGGGGATCTGGGTCAACCGCTACGGCTATCTCTCGGACGCCAAGCTCGAGCGGCTGGGCGCGCTCGCCCGTCAGCCGGCGGCGTAGAGGTCCTTGAAGCGCTCACGCAGGAGATTCTTCTGCACCTTGCCCATGGCGTTGCGCGGCAGCTCGTCGACCACGAGCACCCGCTTGGGGCACTTGAAGCGGGCGAGCCGACCGTCGAGGGCCCGCAGGACCGCCGCCTCGTCGATCGAAGCCCCGGGCGCGCGCACGAGCACCGCCGTGACCGCCTCGCCCAGATCGCGATGCGGGCAGCCGATCACCGCACTCTCGACCACGCCGGGCAAGGCGTCGATCGCCTCCTCGACCTCCTTGGGATAGACGTTGAGCCCGCCCGAGATCACCAGATCCTTGCCGCGCCCGACGATCGAGAGATAGCTGCGCTCGTCGAACCGGCCGAGATCGCCCGTGACGAAGAACCCGTCTGGACGGAGCTCGGCCGCGGTCTTCTCGGGATTGCGCCAGTAGCCCTTGAAGACGTTCGGGCCTTTGATCTCGATCATGCCGATCTCACCCACCGGCAGGAGCCGGCCGGTCTCGGGATCGGTGATCCTGATCTCCACACCCGGGAGGGGCATTCCGACCGTGCCCGGCCGGCGCTCGCCGTCGTAGGGGTTCGAGGCGTTCATGCCGGTCTCGGTCATGCCGTAGCGCTCGAGGATCGCGTGCCCCGTGCGCTCCTCGAACGCGCGGTGCGTCTCGGCCAGGAGCGGCGCCGAGCCGGAGACGAACAGCCGCATGTGGGCGACCGCCTCGCGGGTGAGCCGCGGATCGGCGAGCATCCGGGTGTAGAAGGTCGGAACACCCATCATCGTCGTGGCGCGCGGCAGCAGACGGAAGATCTCGTCGAGGTCGAAGCGCGGCAGGAACAGCATCGAGCCGCCCGCGGCGAGCAGCGTGTTGGTCGCGGTGAAGAGGCCGTGCACGTGGTAGACCGGGAGCGCGTGGAGCAGCACGTCGTCCGGCCCGAAGCGCCAATGGTCCTTCAGGACCAGCGCGTTCGAGGCGAGGTTGCGGTGGGTGAGCATGGCGCCCTTGGAGCGCCCCGTCGTGCCCGAGGTGTAGAGGATGGCGGCCAGATCGTCGGGCGCGCGCGGGACCGTCTCGAAGGGTCCGGCCGAGGCGTCGGCCGCCTCGGCGGCGCTGCCGCGGCCCTCGGCATCGAGCGACAGGACCACGGCCCGTGGCGCGCGCCTGCCCACCTCCTCGACCAGGCCGGGTCGCACCACCACCACCTTCGGCTCGGCGTCGGCCAGGAAATGGTCGAGCTCGGCCAGCGTGTAGGCCGTGTTCAAGGGCAGGTAGACGCCGCCCGCGCGGATGCACCCCAGATAGAGGGCCAGGACCTCGACCGACTTGTCGACCTGGACCGCCACCCGATCACCGGGCTCGAGCCCGAAGCCGCGGAGCATGCGGGCATGGGCCGCGGCGCGCGCCTCGAGCTCGGCGAAGCTCCGGATCCTCCCGTCCGCCGTCTCGATCGCCGGTGCCGCCTCCCGGCCAACGAACCCGGCCGCGAGCACCTCGAACAGGCTCTCGCTCATCGCTCTCTCTCCCGCCGCGCGGGGGCTTCATAGCCGGCCGGCGCATGCCGCCCAAGCGGGCGCGGCGTTGCCCCGGGATGCACCGGCGCGCATCCTGCGCGGGTCCGGGGAGGCGGCGATGAAGACGGCCGAGGCGATCTCAGAGATCCTCGAGCGCGAGGGCGTCGAGCTCCTCGTGGGCTACCCGGTCAACCATCTCCTCGAATACGCCGCCCGGGTCGGCATTCGCCCGATCATCGTGCGCCAGGAGCGGACCGGCCTGCACATGGCCGATGCGATCTCGCGCGTGACGAGCGGCCGGAAGCTCGGCGTGTTCGCCATGCAGCACGGGCCGGGCACCGAGAACGCCTATGGCGGGATCGCCCAGGCCTTCGGCGAATCGGTGCCGATCCTGGTCCTCCCCATGGGCTACGCGCGCCGTCTCGCCTGGGTGCATCCCAACTACAACGCCAGCCTGCAGATGCAGGGGATCACCAAGTCGGCCGAGCCCCTGACCTCGGCCAGGGAGATCCCGAACGTGTTCCGCCGCGCCTTCCAGCGCCTCAAGGCCGGGCGTGGCGGGCCGGTGCTGGTCGAGATCCCGACCGACGTCTTCGCCGAGGATCTGGCCGAGCTCGCCTACACGCCGCCGGCGCGGCTCCGCCTCGGCCCCGATCCGCAGGCGGTCCGCGCCGCGGTCGACCTCCTGCTGCGCGCCGAGCGGCCGGTCCTCTACGCCGGCCAGGGGGTGCACTGGGCCGAGGCCTGGGAGGAGCTCCGGCGGCTCGCCGAGCTCCTGGCGATCCCGGTCACGACGAGCCTGCAGGGCAAGAGCGCCTTCGACGAGACCCATCCCTTGGCGCTCGGCTCGGGCGGCCGGGCGATCCCCGAGACCGTGCACCGGTTCCTCGAGCGGGCGGATCTGATCCTGGCGGTCGGGGCGAGCCTCACCGAGAGCAACTTCGCGGTCGCCATGCCCAGGGGCACCCCGATCGTGCACGCCACGCTCGACCCGATCGACGTCAACAAGGACGTGCCCTGCGCGCTCGCGCTCCTGGGCGACGCGAAGCTCACCCTCGAAGCACTCGTCGAGGAGGTCGTGCGCCGCGAGGGCGCGCAGCCGCGCGATCCGGGCGCGGTCGCGGCCGAGATCGCCCGGGTCCGCGCCGGCTGGCTCGAGCGCTGGCTGCCCGAGCTCACCTCGCAGGCCGTGCCGCTCTCGCCCTACCGGGTGATCTGGGACCTCTTGCACACCGTGCCGGTCGAGCGGACCATCATCACCCACGATGCCGGCAGCCCCAGGGACCAGCTCTCGCCCTTCTGGTCGTGCACGCGGCCCTTGACCTATCTCGGATGGGGCAAGACCACCCAGCTCGGCTACGGGCTCGGCCTCGCCATGGGCGCCAAGCTCGCCCGCCCCGACCATCTCTGCATCAACGTCTGGGGCGATGCGGCGATCGGCTTCACCGGCATGGACCTCGAGACGGCGGTGCGCGAGCGGATCCCGATCCTCTCGATCCTCCTCAACAACTTCTGCATGGCGATCGAGCTCAAGGTGATGCCGGAATCGACCCGGCTCTACCGGTCGACCGACATCTCGGGCGACTATGCGGCGATGATGCGTGCCTTCGGCGGCCACGGCGAGCGGGTCGAGCGGCCGGAGGACATCGTGGGGGCGATCCGCCGCGGCATCGCCGCGACCGAGGCGGGCACCCCGGCGCTGCTCGAGTTCATCACCGCCAAGGAGGAGCGGATCTCGAGCTTCAAGGCCGGCTGAGCCGGCCCGCTCAGCCGACGCCGATGGCCCCGATCCGCGCGCTCAGCTCCTCGAGCCGGCGAGTGAAGCTCTGCACGGCGTCCTCGGCGAGCTCGGCCCCCTGCAGCCGCAGCGCCTTCAACCGCTCGCGGGTGGCCTCGAGCTCGGCGCGCGCATCCGCGACCCCGGCCCGTTCGCCCATCCCGGCCAGGAGCTGTTCCAGGTCGGCGAGCTTCCGCTGGGCGCGATCGAGATAGCTCGCGTGTCGCATCCTCTCCTCCCCTGTCTCGTTCCGGGAAGGTCCATCTAACCCGATCGTGGGTCCGGGTGAACCCCGGCGGGGCGCATCAGGCTCCGGCGAGTTCGGAGCGCCGGCGGAGGAGATCCGGCCGGGCGAGGAAGCCGGGCGCGAGCCGGACGCCGAGGCCGGGTCCCTCGGGAAAGCCGATCGTGCCGCCTTCGGGCTCGGGCAGGCCCTCGACCACCAGGCGGTACCAGCCGCGCGAATAGGCACGCACGGTCTCGCAGATCTGCGCGTTGGGCTGGCTCGCCAGGAGCTGCAGGTTGACCGCGAGCATCACCGGCCCGACGCAGTCGTGCGGCGCGATGGTGCGGTCGAAGGCGCGGGTGAGCGCGGCCACGTCGAGCGCCTCGGAGGGCCCGCCCATCCAGCCCACGTCGAAATGCGCGTAGTCGACGACCCCGAGCGCGAACGCCTCGCGGTACCAGTGCGCGGTGCCGTGGTTCTCGGAACCGGCGACCGGGATCCCGGTCGCCTCCTTCAAGCGCCGCAGATCGTCGAGCCGGTGCATGGCGATCGGATCCTCGAGCCAGAAGATCCCGTAGGCCTCGAGGGCACGGGCGATGCGCACCGCGGCCGGCAGCCGCCAGAGGCCGTGGCACTCGATCAGGATCTCCATGGCCGGGCCGACCGCCTCGCGGATCGCCCGCACCGGGGCCAGCCCCGCCTCGAGCTCGGCCGGGCCGATCCCGTTGCCGCCCGTGGCCTTGGCGAAGCGGTCGAACGGCCAGATCTTCATGGCCGTCACACCCTCGGCGAGGAGCGAGCGGGCGAGGCCCGCGGGATCGTCGAGCTGGGCCTGGAGATCGTCGAGCGGGCCCACCGCCGCCGCCCCGGGCTCGGCCAGCCGGCTCGCCCAGCCGAGCGTGGGAGCGGTGTTGTAGGCCGGGCCCGCGCAGGTGTTGTAGACGCGGATGCGCTCGCGCACGGGCCCGCCCCAGAGGCGGTGGAGGGGCACCCCCAGGCTCTGCGCGAGCAGGTCCCAGAGCGCCATGTCGACCGCCGCGTCGCCCCTGAGCTCGATCGAGCGCGAGGGCGTTCCCATGAAGCGGTTGGCGATGACCCGCCCGATCCGCTCGCGGTGTGCCGCCACGGGCCGCGGATCGCGGCCGAGGAGCTCGGGGGCGAGCGTTTCGTGCAGATAGGCCTCGGTCGCCTCGGCGTTGCGGAAGGCTTCGCCCAGGCCGACGAGCCCGCCGTCGGTCTCGACCCGGAGCCAGAGGAGGTTGGCGAAGGCCGGGCTTCGGATCGTCTCGAGCGCGGTGATGCGCATGCCCGACCTCAGGCCGCGCGGTCCAGGGCGGGGAGTGCCGCCTCGGCCTCGACCAGCCGCCGCGCGGCGTCCGCGATCGCGGGCAGGAGTTCCGGCTCGCAGTTGGAGAGCATGGGCAGGATCGGCCCGGTTTCGGCGATCCCGGCGAGCCGCACGGCATCGTGCAGGACGCGCACGAGCCCGTGCCGCTCGCGCAGGGTCTCGAGCTCGCGGATCGGCGGCAGGAGCCGGTCGAGTGCCGCCCGGTCGCCCCGCCGCAGCGCGTCCAGGACCCGGCCGGAGAGCCTGGGCGCGAGGCAGACGCAGCCCGAGGTGAAGCCCGCGAGCCCGTGCTCGAGGAGGTGCGGGACCGCGAGCAGCTCGCCCGAGCCCGAGAGGATCCGCCCGGCGCCGATCGCGGCCACGAGCGCGTCGAGATGGGCGTCGCGGCCGCGCTCGGGCATCGCGACACCGTACTTGACGGCCAGGACCGCGCCTTCGGCGACGAGCCGGGCGAGCGCGTCGGGGTCGAGATATCCTCGCTGGCGGATGTAGGCGACGAGCGGCCGGCCGGCGCGCCCGGCCGCCTCCGCGAGGGCGCGCGCGACACCTTCGGGTGTGGTGTGCGCCGGCATCGGCAGTGCCATGGCGGTCGGGAAGCGGTGCCGGGCGAGGATCGCCGCCTGGTCGAGGAGCCTGCCGAAGTCGGGCCCGAGCGAGGGGACGACGAGCGTCTCGGGTCCGGCGGTCGCGTCGGCCATGGCGAGGAGCTCGTCGTAGCGCGAGACCGGCCAGTGCTGGAGCTGGGCGTTGCCGCCCCAGAGGATCGTGCGGATCCCCCCGGCCTCCGCGCGCGCCACGATCCTCCGGCACTCCGCGACGCGGATCCCGTGGCGTTCGTCGAGCGGGAGCGGCGGCACCGCCACGACCGCGGCGGCGAGGTCGGCTCCGGTCGGGGGTGCGGTGCGCACGGCTCGGGCCTCCGGGGACTGCGGTGGGCGAGCCTAGCGCTGCGGCCGACGGCACGGAACGCGCGCCGCCGCTTGCCTGTGCTGCGCCCAGCCCGCAAAGAGGTGGCGAGGCCGTCTGCCGTGCGGCCGCGGGAGGTGGCGATGCGGTGGAGGGCCCTGGCGAGCGCGCTCGCCCTCGTGGCGGGGATGGTGGCGGGTCAGGGGCCGGCGGCCCGGGCGGCCGAGCCGCACGCGCTCGTGCCGGCGAGCCCGCAGCCCGATCCCGCCCGGCTGCGGCCCGGGCTGGCGGTGACCTACGCCTACCCGCACGACGTGCAGTGGCTCTCGGACGCCAGGGGCGCGCTCCGCTTCGGTGCCGAGCCCGGCCCGCCGCTCGTGGGTTTCGACTATGTCGACACCGCCCCGGGCGAGAAGGCGTTGACCTCGAAGCGGGCCGAGCAGGTGGCGGCGCGCATCGAGGGCTATGTCCGCTTCGACCGGGCGGGGGTGTGGCGGCTCGGTTTCCGCTCCAACGACGGGCTCGAGGTCACGATCGGCGGTCAGCGCGTCTACGTCCACGACGGCCGGCACGGCTGCGAGAGCAAGGGCTGGGAGACGGTGCGCGTGCCCGAGCCCGGCTGGTACGCGCTCGAGGCGGTCTGGTTCCAGCGCCTGCAGACCTCCTGCCTGCTGCTCGAGTGGCAGGACCCGGACGGGAAGAAGGCCTGGGCCGCCAACGAGGCCTTCGCCCACCTGCCGCGCTGAGGCGGCGCGGCGCCCGGGCGGACC
>JBBIIE010000122.1:0-10255 GCA_037446605.1 Geminicoccaceae bacterium
TACGCGGTCTGGACCCACGTCACGGGCGCGCAGGTGCCGTGAGGCTCCTCACCCCTTGGCCTCGAGCGCGCCGCGGCCGCCGTCGACGGCGATCACCTGGCCGGTGATCCAGCCGGCCTCGGGGCTCAAGAGGAAGGCGGCGAGCGATGCGGCGTCCTCGGGCTCGCCCAGGCGGCGGAGCGGATGCTGGCGGGCGATCGCCTCGGCCGTGGCGGCGTTCTTGGTGAGGGCCTCGGCGAGAGGCGTGCGGGTGAGCGATGGGGCGATCGCGTTGACGCGGATCTCGGGGGCGAGCTCGCCGGCGAGCGCGCGGGTGAGGCCCTCCACCGCCCCCTTCGCCATGGCGATCGAGGCGTGCATGGGGAAGCCGCGCTGCACGGCCACGGTCGAGAAGAGCACGATCGAGGCCCCGGGCCCCTGTGCGCGCAGGGCCGGCAGGGCCGACTGGACCGCCATGAGCGCGCCGAGCGCGTTCACGCGGAAATCCCGCTCGGCATCGGCCGGCGAGACGCGGGCGAGCGGCTTCAGCGTGATCGTGCCGACCGCGTAGACGAGCCCGGAGAGAGGGCTGCCGGCGGCCTCGATTGCGCTCCGGAGCGAAGCCGGGTCCGCGACGTCGGCGGTCGCGAAGCTCGCCCCGAGCTCGCCCGCGAGCGTGGAAAGCCGGCCGGTGTTGCGCGCCACGAGGTGCACGGACGCGCCCGATGCGACGAGCCGCCGCGCCAGCGCCGCCCCGATCCCGCCCGTGCCGCCCACGATCACGATCCGCCCGGCCATCCGTCCCTCCGTCCGCAGCCGGCCCGCTCTACGCGGCGCTGCGGGGGACGGTTCAGCGCCGGCGGCGCATCAGGAAGTCGCGGATCCGCTCCATGGCGGCCCAGCCCTCGCGGCTCACCGCCTCGTCCTGGAGGATCTCGGGGGTGGAGACGGGTGCCGCACCGTCCTCGGGCTGCCAGCCCAGCGCGGCGCGCGTGGGGCCGAGGTCCCAGCGCATGCCGGGATTGTCCGACATCAGGTTGAGCACGGCGAAGCCGAGCTCGGGCGGGGCGAGCACGGCCTTCTCGAAGCCCTGGCAGAGGTCGCGGTCGGACAGCCACATCGCCTGACCCCAGAGCCCCCAGTTCATGTGCGGGCCGGGGCGGTTGCCGGCCTCGCGCTGGGCGTAGCCGATGCGGAAGCAGACGACCGAGAGCCCGCGCCGCTCGGCATAGAGCTTGCCCAGCCGCTCGCCCACCAGCTTGGCCATCCCGTAGCCGTTGACCGGATGCGGCGGGGTGTCGGGGCGAAGCGGGCCCTCCTCGAAGCGCCGGCCGCCGAGCACCCAGTTCGAGCTGGCGAACACCACCCGTCGCACGCCGGTCTGGACGCAGGCCTCTAGGCAGTTGCCGACGAGATCGAGATTGTTGGGCACGAGCTCGGCCCACCCGGCATGCGGGTAGGGCACGCCGGCGAGCAGGAGGAGCGCATCGGCCCCGCGCAGCCGATCGACCCAGGCGGTGTCCCAGACCGAGAGGTCGCAGGCGGTGATGGCCGGGTCGCCCCGGCTCTCCCTGTCGAGCAGGACGAGGGGCCAGCCGAGGCCCTCCATGTGGCGACGGAGCTTGCCGCCGATCGAGCCGGCGGCGCCCGTGATCACGACCCTGGGCATGGCTGCCTCCCTCACATCGGCACGGGCGTGACCGCGCGGCCCTCGGCGAACCAGGTGGTGACGTTGGCGAGCACGCACTCGCCCATCCGCCGCATGCACTCCTGGGTCGAGCTCGCGATGTGCGGCGTGAGCACCACGTTGTCGAGGCCGAGGAGGCGCTCGGGCACCGTCGGCTCGTCGGCGAACACGTCGAGCCCGGCGGCACCGAGCCCGCCACCGGCGAGCAGGTCGACGAGCGCCGGCTCGTCGACGAGCCAGCCGCGGGCGATGTTGACGAACACGCCCTGCGGCCCCAGGGCCTCCAGCACCTCGCGGCCGACGATGACCCCGCCGCCGGGCGCGCCGGCGGCACAGAGGAAGAGGATGTCGCTCTCGCGCGCGAGCTCGACCGCGGAGGCGTGGGCGCGCCAGGACAGCCCGGTCTTGGGCAGCGGATCGAAGTAGCCGATGCTGCCGCCGAAGCCCTCGAGCCGGCGGGCCACGGCCTGGCCGATCCGCCCGAGGCCGAGGATCCCGTAGCGCTTGCCCCAGAAGCTCCGGCCGAGCGGCATGCGGCCCTGGAGCCAGCGACCGGCGCGCACGAAGCGGTCGGCCTCGGCGATCCGCCGGCAGGCCGCCATGCCGAGCACGATCGCCAGATCGGCCACGTCGTCGAAGAGCACGGGCGTGGTCGTGACGACCACGCCGCGCGCCTTGGCCGCCGGGAGATCGGTGGTCTCGAGGCCGACGCCGTTGATCGAGCAGATCTCGAGCCTGGGCAGGGCGTCGATCAGCCCCTTCGGCAACCCGGTCATGCCGCCCGACAGGACGCCGCGGATCTCGGCCGCGTGCGGAGCCAGGTCGCGCGCCCAGTCCTGCCAGCCCTTGCCCTGGAAGACCTTGTGGATGACGAAGCCGCGCCGCTCGAGCTCCTCGAACACGAAGGGCTGCTGATTGCTGACGGCACCCAGATGAACGGCCATGACGCCCTGTCTCCGCGGACACTCCTCGCGCGGCGAGCCATAGAGTAAGCGCGCCCCGCAGGCCACCGGGCCGGCGCGCATGCGGGGCCTGTCCGGCGGCGGCGCGACGCGCGGGCGGGGAGGGGCGGATGTGGGAGCCGGCGCTGCTCGAGCGCTGGATCGAGGCGGCGCCGGCGGCGGACGGGGCGGTCCTGGTGCTGCCGGCACCCGGAGGCTCGCCGGACGCGCACGCCGGCCAGCTCGCCCGGATCGGCGTCGCGGTGCTGGTATCGCTCGTCGAGGCGAGCGAGGCGGCCGACCTGGGCCTCGACCTCGAGGGCCTCGCCCGCGCCTGTGCCGCCCACGGCTCGGTGTTCCGACACGCGCCGATCGCGGACATGGGCGTGCCGGATGCCGCCTTCGAGGCGGGCTGGGCCCGTCTCGGGCCGTGGCTCGCGGCCGAGCTCCGTCGCGGCCGGCGGATCGCGATCCACTGCCGCGCCGGGCTCGGACGCAGCGGCACCGTCGCCGCCCGCCTCCTGATCGAGCTCGGGCTCGATCCGGCCCTGGCGATCGACCGGGTGCGCGCCGCCCGCCCGGGCGCGATCGAGACGCGGGCGCAGGAGGAGCATCTGCGCGCGCTGCGCCGGACCGCCGGCTGAGCGGCGGGCGGCGGGCTCAGTCGGGCAGGAAGGGGTTCTTGCGGGCCGGTCCGCTCGCGAAGGGCAGCCGGCGGTGCTGGCCCGCCGTCTCCTCGCCGAAGGCGGCCGCGAGATAGTCGAGCACCATCTCCCGATACTCGCCCTCGAGCGGCGGCATGCCGTGCCGCTCGGTCATCCAGGAGAGGGCCGAATCCCAGCGCGCGCGGCTCATGCGCTGGTTGGCGACGAGCCGGCCGGAATGGCAGGCCGAGCAGAAATGGCCCACGAGCTCGCGGTTGGGCCCTTCCGGGAAGGGGGCGAGCGGGTCCTCCTCGGCGAACGTCGGGCCGCCGAGGAGCACCGCGAGGACGAGCGCGTAACCGACCGCCCGCATCAGGCCGCCGCGACCAGGAGCGCCACCCGGTGGTAGGCGTTGCCGCCGTAACCCTGCGGGTTCCAGTTGCCGGCCATGAAGGGCTGGCTCAGGCCCTTGCTGTCCACCGCCCGGACCCAGAGCTCGTAGTAGCCGTGGGTCGGGAGCTTCACCGTCTGCCGCCAGTTCTGCCAGGCGTGACGGTTGACCGGGCGGTCGAGCTCGGCCTTCTGCCAGGTCGCGCCGAAGTCGATCGAGGTCCAGACCTCCGCGACCTCTAGGTCACCGGCCCAGGCATGGCCGCGGGCTGCGATCTCGCGCGTGCCGGCCGGCAGGCGGCTGCCGTCGGCCGGGTTGGTGACGATCGAACGCACCGGCATCGACTCGAGGATGCGGAAGCCCTCGCCCTTGCTCTCGCTGCCCGGCACGATCGGGACGGTCGGCACGCGGTAGGAGGTGCCGGTCATGCCCTGGCCGTCGTGCTCCTTGTCGCGGATCCAGATGCGGGTGAGCCATTTGTGGCTCGCCGAGCCCGACCAGCCGGGATAGAGCACGCGCAACGGCCCGCCGTGGATCAGCGGCAGGGGCTCGCCGTTGAGCTCGAAGGCGAGGATGCTGTCCGCGTCCATCGCCTTCTCGAGGCGGGCGCCGCGCGAGAGCGTGACCTTGGTGGGATCCCCGGAAAGATGCGGGTCGGCGCCGTAATGGGCGGTGTAGACGGCGCTGCTCTTGAGTCCCGCCGCCTGCAGCACGTCCTTGAGCCGCACGCCGGCCCAACGCGGGCAGCCCGCGCCCCCCGTGGTCCATTGGTTGCCGCGGGCCTGGGGGACGAACTGCGCGCGGCCGTTGCCGCCGCACTCCAGCATGAACACGCCCTCGACCCGCGGGAACCGGCTCCGCAGCTCGCCGAGCGTGATCTCGAGGCGATTGTTCACCTCGCCGTCGATCACGAGCTTCCAGCTCTTGGGATCGGCCGGCAGCTCGGGAACACCGCCGTTGTTGCGAATGAAGAGCCGATCGGTCGGTGTGACCGGATCGTCCAAGAGGTGCGCCGGTGTTTCGGCGACGAGCGGCTTGTCACCCAGGAGAACGAGGCCCGGATGCTTGCCCGGGAAGACCGGCTTCGCCTCCTGTGCGAGGGCGACCGGCAGATAGCCCTCGGGCATGAACCGGGCGAAGGGAATCGCCACCCCACCGAGCGCCGCGCTGATCGCCGCGAGCGCGGTTCCTTTGAGCACCCCGCGCCGACCCCACACCAACGCGTCCGCGCGCTCTGGGTCCGACTCGTAAAGCTCGCGCAAGCTCCGCTCTTGTCGCATCCCGGCCTCCCTTCTTTGAACGCTCACTAATGTAGCAGCGGCGACAGAGCCGGCAAGCGTGGCGCCGGGCTGGCTCGGACGGTCGGCTCGACCTACCCTCCGCGCCGAACGAACGACGGGAGGCAGCCCTTGGCCGGGATCCGCTACGAAGGCATCTACCCGATCCTCTACGCGTTCTTCCGCGACGACGGCCGGCTCGACCGCGAGGCCATGCGGCGGCAGGTCGAGGCGTGCGTGCGCGGCGGGGCGCACGGGATCGCCGCCCTCGGGCTCGCGACCGAGGTCCAGAAGCTCTCGGCCGAGGAGCGCCACGAGGTCATGGAGTGGTGCCTCGCCGACGTGGCCGGGCGCGTGCCGGTCGCGATCACCGTGTTCGGCGAGACCGAGGCGATCCAGCTCGACTTCGTGAAGGCCGCGGCCGATCTCGGCACCTCCTGGGTGATCCTCCAGCCGCCGCCGCGCCGGCCGCTCCCGGAGGACGAGCTCGTCGACTTCTTCGGCAAGGTGGCGGACGCGTCACCTCTGCCGGTCGCGATCCAGAACGCCCCGCAGTTCATCGGGGCGGGGCTCTCCGACGCGGGGCTCGTCCGGCTCTGCCGCGAACATCCGAACGTCCGGCTCCTGAAGGGCGAATCCTCGGCCCTGGAGATCGCCCGCACGCACGAGCGCCTCGGGCCCGAGGTCGCGATCTTCAACGGCCGTGCCGGGCTCGAGCTCACCGACGTCCTGCGCGCGGGGTGTGCCGGCATGATCCCCGCACCCGAGTGCTTCGACGTCCAGGTGAAGATCTTCGAGGCGTTCCGCGCCGGGCGGCTCGAGGAGGCCGACCGGCTCTACGCCTCGATCCTGCCCCTGATCGTCTTCCTCATGCAGTCGGTGCCGCGCTTCATCTGCTACGGCAAGCGGATCACCGCGCGGCGGCTCGGGCTCGGGCCGGTGGTCGACCGCGAGCCCTGCGAACGCCCGACGCCCTTCGGTCTCGCCTGCATGGACCGGTGGAGCCGCGACCTGCCGCCCTTCCCGATCTGAGCGGGCGGGGCGAGCCGCTCAGGCGGGTGCCGGGCGGAGCCGCGCGACCGGCCGTTCGGCGATCGGCAGGTGCAGGAGGCCGGCCACGATCCCCATGGCGATCATGGTCGCCCACACCACCTCGTAGCTGCCGGTGCGGTCGAACCAGAAACCGCCCAGCCACACACCGAGCAGTGCCCCCAATTGGTGGCTGAAGAAGACGATGCCGAAGAGCGTCGCCATCCAGCGCGGGCCGAACATGAGAGCCACGAGCCCCGAGGTCGGCGGCACGGTCGAAAGCCACAGAAGACCCATGACGGCGGAGAAGAGGAGCGTGCTCGTGGCGGTGGGCGGGAAGGCCACGTAGGCGAGGATCACCGCCGAGCGGGCGAAGTAGATGAGTGCGAGGAGATATTTCTTGCTCCAGCGGCCTGCGATCACGCCCGCGGCGTAGGAGCCGATCATGTTGAAGAGGCCGACGAGGCCGATCGCCGCGGCGGCGACCCAGGGGGCCACGCCCGCATCGGCGATGTAGGGCGGCAGGTGCGTCTGGATGAAGGCCACGTGGTAGCCGCAAGTGAAGAACCCGGCGACCAGCAGGAGGTAGCTGCGGTGGCCCATGGCCTCGCGCAGGGCCGCGCCGAGCGAGAGATGCGCGGAGCCGGCGACGAGCCCGGCTTCGCCGCGGAAGGCGAGCGCCAGCGGCGGGATGAGCAGCAGGGTCACGCCCAGGACCGCGAGCGCCACCTGCCAGCCGAGCGCGGTGATCAGCGCGTGGTTCAGGAAGGCGTAGAGGAACTGGCCGAGCGAGCTCGAGGCCACGACCACACCCATGGCCCAGGAGCGCCGCTCCTCGGGGACGAGGCGGCTCGCCGCCGCCATGACGATGCCGAAGGAGGCGCCCGAGCCGCCGATCCCGACCAGGAGGCCGGCCGAGAGGTGCAGCGCGAGTGGCGTCGTCGCGAGCGCCGTGGCGACCATGCCGGCCGCGTAGATCAGCGCACCGCCCACGAGCACGCGGGTCGTCCCGAACCGGTCGGCGAGCGCCCCGGCCAAGGGCTGGCCCACGCCCCAGACGATGTTCTGGATCCCGATCGCGAGCGCGAAGACCTCGCGGCCGAAGCCGCGGCTCGAGGTGATCGGCTCGAGGTAGAGGCCGAAGCCGGAGCGCGAGCCGAAGGTGATCGCCGCCACGAGGCAGCTCACGACGACGATCACGAGAACCGGGTTCGTGCGCGCGGGTGTGGACAAGCATGGCCTCCGGCGGCGGGTGCGCTGCAGCATGGACGCGCGGCGCCGCCCCCGGAACCGGCGCGGCATCGCGGCAGCCCTGCAGCGGCGGGAGCGGTCATCGGGACCGGATCGTCTCGGCTGCTTGACGGGCAGGCGGGGCGGCGGCATCCTCGCGAGTGGCGACGGTTCCCCGAGAGGGGAGGAAAGAGGGAACACGGTGCGGCCTTCGGGCCCAATCCGTGGCTGCCCCCGCAACTGTAGGCGCCGAGCCGCGGCCCGCATCGGCCACTGGGAAACCGGGAAGGCAGGGTCGAGAGGCGACGACGCGCGAGCCAGGAGACCTGCCGCCGCCTTCGTCACCCTGCTCGCGATCGGGGTGTGTCGCGGGCGCGGATCTCCGCTGCGGTGACGGCTCGAGATAGCCCTTGCCGGGGTGGAGGCGCGTTCGGGGTGTGCGACCGGGGCGATCGGCGCCGAGGGGCCGCTTGGCCCGCATCCCTCATCCTTCGCTGCCCGGCCGGGGCTTCGGCCCGCGCGTGCGCGCGCGCGGGCTTTGCCACCGTGCACCAGGGGGAACGAAGTCGATGAGGGGGAACGTCTTCCAAGAGCGTCGCCGGGCGCTGCGGCTCGGCGTGGCGGCGAGCGTGCTGGCGGCCGCGACGGGTGCCGCTTCCGCGCAGGAAGCGGGCGGGCGCCTGCCCGAGCTCGTGGTGACCGCGACCCGCTACCCGGTCGCACCCGAGACCGTCGGTAGCGCCTTGACCGTGATCACGGCGGAGGATCTGGCGACCCGGCAGACCGAGTTCGTCACCGACATCCTGCGCGAGGTGCCGGGGCTCGCGGTGAGCGCGCCGGGCCCGCGCGGCTCGTTGAGCGCGGTGCGCATCCGCGGGGCGGAGGGCAACCACACCCTCGTCGTGATCGACGGGGTCAAGATGAACGATCCGGCCTCGACCGGCCTCTTCCGCTTCGAGGACCTGCGCGCCGCCGACATCGAGCGGATCGAGATCCTGCGCGGTCCGCAGGCCACGCTCTACGGCTCGAACACGATCGGCGGCGTCGTGAACATCACCACCCGCCGCGGCAAGGGCGCGCCCGAACTCAGGGTCTCGGCGGCCGGCGGCTCGTTCGGCACGGGCGAGGGTGCGGTCTCGATCGGCGGCGGTGATGCGCGCTGGGACGCCTATCTGGGGCTGAGCGGGGTGCGCAGCGGGGGCACGAACGTGGCCCCGCGCGGCGGCGAGGACGACGGCTACTGGCAGGGTCTCCTGAACGCCAATCTCGGCCTGCGCCCCACCGAGAACCTCGAGATCCGCGGGGTCCTGCGCTGGCTCCGCGCCGAGAACGACTACGACGACTTCGGCCCCGACACGCGCGAAGGCTTCCTGATCCCGACCGATGCGGATCTGGCGGACCGGCGCTCCTCGCTCTCCGGCCGGCTGCAGGGCAAGCTCGCGCTGTTCGAGGGGCAGTGGGAGCACACGCTCGGGGTCTCCGCGCTCTCGACCGAGAGCGACCAGCTCGCCGGCGGGAACTCGACTTTCCGCTTCGATGCCGAGCGCACGATCCTCGACTATCAGAGCACCATCCAGTTCGACACGTCCGCGCTCGTGAACGCGAGCCACGGGCTGACCTTCCTCGCCGAGTGGCAGCGCGACGACGGGGTGAGCTCGTTCGCCGCGCTCGAGGCCACCGACAATCTGGGCCTCGTGGGCGACTACCGGGTGACGCTCCTCGATCGGCTGACGCTCTCGGCCGGGCTCCGCTACGACGTCAACGAGCAGTTCGACGACTTCGTCTCGCCGCGCCTGACCGCCGCCTTGGCGATCCCCGAAAGCGCAACAAAGCTCCGCGCCTCCTGGGGCCGCGGCATCCAGAACCCGAGCCTGACCGAGCTCTTCGGCTTCTTCGCCAACTTCCGCGGCAATCCGGACCTCGAGCCCGAGCAGTCCACGGGTTGGGACGTGGGTATCGAGCAGTCGCTGCTGGCCGGGCGGGTCGCGGTCTCGCTCGGCTATTTCCGGAACGAGATCGACGAGTTCATCGGCTCGGAGTTCGACCCGGGCACCGGCACCTTCCGGCCGGTCAACCTGCCGGGCGAGACCGACACGCAGGGGATCGAGACCGCGCTCGCCGCCCGCATCCTCGACGACCTCGAGCTGCGCGCCGCCTATACCTACCTCGACACCGACGGCATCGACGGCCGCCAGCTCGACCGCCGCTCGCCGCACGTGGCGAGCCTCGGCCTCACCTGGCGGTTCGCGCCGGATGCGGACGGCAGGCGGCGCGGCACGGTCGACCTCGCCGCACGCTACAACGGCTCGCAGAAGGACACGGTCTTCACGCCCGCCTTCGCCCAGGCCCGGCGGACCCTCGACGATTTCTGGCTCGTGCAGGCGAGTGCCGCGTTCGAGGTCCTGCCGGGTGTGACACTCTTCGGTCGGGTCGAGAACCTGCTCGACGAGACCTACGAGGAGGCCTTCGGCTTCCGCGGCTCGGGGCTCGGCGTGTTCGTGGGCCTTTCGAGCCGCTTCGGGCTCTGAGCGTATGCGGGCGCGGCGGCCGCGACCTCTCCCGCCGCCGCCGCCCCTGGGCCGGGTGCTCTGCGCCGTCGGGGGCTCGCTCCTCGGGCACGGCGCGGTGCTGGCGGCCGTGCTGCTCGCGCCGGCAACGAGCCCACCCGTGCCGGCGCCGGCGCTCCTCGTCGAGCTCGTGAGCGAGCCCGCCGGCGGGGGCGGGGAAGGGGGAGCGGGTCCGAAGCCGCCCACCGGAGAGGGCGGGACCGAGGTCGAGGTCACGCCGCGGGCGCCCGAACCGGCCCGTTCTCGGGCGGAGTCCGCACCCTTACCGGCGCCGCGCGAGCTCGCGGTCGAGCGGGCCGCGCCGAAGCCCGCCAAGCCGGCGCGGGACCGACCCGCTCGACCGGCGGCCGAGCGCACCGAGCCCGAGCGGGTCGCCGCTCTGCCGACCGGCGCCGACGAGGCGCAGGCGGGCCCGGCCGGGTCTCGGGCGGATCGCGGCAAGGAGGCCGATCGCGATCTCGGCTCGGGGCAGGGTGGGTCGGCCGCGGGTCCTGGCAGGAGAGGTAAGCG
>JBBIIE010000123.1:0-10240 GCA_037446605.1 Geminicoccaceae bacterium
CGCGGCCGCTCGCCGAGCTCGAGCGCGCGCTCGCCCATGCCCCGCCGCTGCGCCCCTTCGCGGCCGCCCTCGAGCGCACCGACGCCGCGGGCGGGCTGGCCCTGATCGCCGAGATCAAGAAGGCCTCCCCCTCGCGCGGCCTGATCCGGCCCGACTTCGATCCGGCGAGCCTCGCGCGCGCCTACGCCGCGGTCGGTGCCACCTGCCTCTCGGTGCTGACCGACCGGGCCTGGTTCCAGGGTGCCGACGAGCACCTGCTCGCGGCCCGCGCCGCCACCGGCCTGCCGGTCCTGCGCAAGGACTTCACCCTCGATCCCTATCAGGTGGTCGAGGGCCGCCTGCTCGGCGCGGACTGCATCCTCCTGATCGTGGCGGCGCTCGACGATCCGACCGCGCGCAGCCTCGCGCGGCTGGCGGGCGAGCTCGGGCTCGAGGTGCTGGTCGAGGCGCACGATGCCGCGGAGCTCGACCGCGCACTCGCGCTCGGGACCCGTCTGATCGGGATCAACAACCGTAACCTCAAGACCTTGCAGGTGGATCTTTCGACCACGCTGGAGCTCGCGGGTCGGGTCCCCGGCGACCGCATCCTGGTCGCCGAGAGCGGCCTCGCCGACCATGCCGATCTCCTGCGCGCGCGGGAGGCCGGGGCGCGCGCCTTCCTGGTCGGCGAATCCTTGATGCGCGAGGCCGACGTGGCCGCCGCGACCCGCCGCCTGCTCGGGCTCGCCGCATGAGCGGGCTGACCCACTTCGATGCCGCCGGCAACGCCGTCATGGTCGACGTGGCCGGGAAGGCGGTCACCGCCCGCACCGCGACGGCCAAGGGCCGCGTGCTGGTGGCGCCCGAGACGCTCCGGCTGATCGCCGAGCGTGGCTTCAACAAGGGCGACGTGCTCGCGGTCGCGCAGCTCGCCGGCATCATGGGCGCCAAGCGCACGCCCGATCTCGTCCCGCTCTGCCACCCCCTGCCGCTCGAGAAGGTCGAGGTCGCCCTTTCGCTCGTCGAGGCGCCGCCCGCGGTCGAGATCACCGCCACCTGCAAGCTCAACGGCAGGACCGGGGTCGAGATGGAGGCCCTGACGGCCGTGGCGGTCGCCGCCCTCACCGTCTACGACATGTGCAAGGCGGTCGACCGGACCATGCGGATCGAGGGCATCCGCCTCGTGCACAAGGCCGGCGGCCGGTCCGGCGAGTTCCGGGCCGAGTGATGCTCGCCCTCGAGGAGGCGCGCGCCCGTGTCCTGGCGGCCGTCCGGCCGGTCGGGACCGAGTGGGTCGCGCTCACCGAAGCGCTCGACCGGGTGCTCGCCGAGGACCTCCGCGCCCGCCACGACCAGCCGCCGACCGCGGTCTCGGCGATGGACGGCTATGCCGTGCGCGCCGCCGACACCGACCCGCCCGGGCGCTGGCTCCGGCTCGTGGGCGAGGGCCGGGCCGGCGGGCCGCCCGCCGCGGCGATCGAGCCCGGCCTGGCGGCGCGGATCTTCACCGGCGCCCCCCTGCCGCCCGGCGCCGATGCGATCGCCATCCAGGAGAACGCCCAGGCCGAGGCCGGCCGCGTCCGCTTCACGCGCGCCAGCCGGCCCGGCGAGTTCGTCCGCCCGGCCGGCCTCGACTTCCGGGCCGGCAGTCCGGGCCTTTCCGCCGGCAGCCTGCTCGATCCGCGCGCCATCGGGCTGGCCGCGGCGCTCGGCCACGGCTGGCTGCCGGTGCGCCGGCGCCCGCGCGTGGCGATCCTCGCCACCGGCGACGAGCTCGTGCGGCCGGGCGAGCCCGTGGTCCCCGGGCGCGTGGCCAGCTCGAACAGCGTGGCGCTCGGAGCACTCGTGCGCCGGCTGGGCGGTGAGCCGCTCGATCTGGGCATCGCACCCGACACCCCGGACGGCCTCGCCCGGAGCCTCGACGGGCTCGGTGCCATCGACCTCCTGGTCACCTCCGGCGGCGCCTCGGTCGGCGACTACGACCTCGTCCGCGGCACCCTCGGCGCGCGTGGCCTGGCGCTCGACTTCTGGACGGTCGCCATGCGGCCCGGCAAGCCGCTGATCTTCGGCCGCCTGGACGCCGTGCCGGTGCTCGGCATGCCCGGCAACCCGGTCTCCGCCCTGGTCTGCGGCCTCGTCTTCCTGCGCGCCATGCTGCTCGCCATGCTCGGGCGCCCGACCGACCTGCCGATCGAGCCCCTGCCGGTGGCCGGCGATCTTCCCGCCAACGACCACCGCGCCGACCATCTCCGCGCGCAGTGGGTGGAGTGCCACGGCCGCCGGCTGGTGGCACCCGCCGAGCGCCAGGACAGCTCGATGCTCGCCACCCTCGCCCGCGCCGATGCGCTCATCCTCCGCCCGCCCCACGCCCCGCCGGTCGAGGCCGGCGCGATCGTGCCCACGGTGCCCCTGGCCGCGGCGCTGCGGCTCGCCTGACCGCAGCCGCGGGGGCGGAACGGCGTTGACGGGAGCCCAGAACTTCTCTAGAACATTTCCCGACGCGCCGCTCACCTCCCCATCTGGCGCCGCCGGAGACCGGGCGTGCTCACCCAGCGCCAGTTCCAGCTCCTCAAGTTCATCCATCAGTTCATGCAGGAGCACGGGGTGCCGCCCTCCTTCGAGGAGATGCGCACGGCCCTCCAGCTGCGCTCCAAGTCGGGCATCCACCGGCTGATCTCGGGTCTCGAGGAGCGCGGCTACATCCGCCGGCTGGCCTACCGGGCGCGCGCCCTCGAGATCGTCAAGCCGCCGCTCCTGCCCCGCTCGAACGGCCGCGCCGCCGCCCGGCCCGTGGTCGCCCCGGCGCCGCCCTCCAACGTCGTGCACGCCGAGTTCGGCGCGTCGCGGCGCGGCAGCCTCCTGGCCGGGGTCGCCGGCAACGTCGATCTGCCGGTCTACGGACGGATCGCCGCCGGCACGCCCATCGAGGCGCTCGCCGACCACGGCTCGACGATGGACGTGCCCGGCGTGCTGCTCGGCGAGGGCGAGCACTACGTCCTCCAGGTGGTCGGCGACTCGATGATCGACGCCGGCATCCAGGACGGCGACTGGGTCGTCATCCGCCGCGCCGAGACGGCCGAGAGCGGCGAGATCGTGGTGGCGCTGATCGAGGACCGCGAGGTCACCTTGAAGCGGCTGCGCAAGCGCGGCGCCTCGATCGCCCTCGAGGCCGCCAACCCGGCCTACGAGACCCGCATCTTCGGGCCGCACCAGATCAAGGTGCAGGGCAGGCTCGTGGGCCTCCTGCGCCGCTACTGAGCCGCCGTGGGCGCCTCGCCGAGCGCCTCCGCCATCCGCCCGGGCAGGTCGCTGAACACCGCCCGGCAGCCGGCATCCAGGAGGGCACGCGCCCGGGCCGGATCGTCGACGGTGTAGACCAGCACCGGAACCCCGGCCGCCACCAGCGCCTCGAGCGTGTCGCCGGCGAGATGCTCCGCTCCCAGATGCAGCGTCGTGCAGCCGAGCCGCGCGAGCGCCTCGCGCCAGTCCGCCCCGGCTTCCTCGCGCAGGAGCGCGCGCGGCAGCTCCGGCGCCACCTCGGCGACCGCCTCGAGCGCCGCCTCGGCGAAGGAGGAGACGAGGAGCGGCGGGCCCGCTCCGGGCCAGGCCTCGCGCAGGAGGCGGCCGGCCGCCTGCCCGGTCCGCTCGGCCTCGCCCGGGTCCGCCTTGAGCTCGACGTTGACGCCCATGCCGAGCTCGACCAGGAGCCCGAGCGCCCGTGCCAGGGTCGGCAGCGGCTCGCCCCGGTAGGCCGCACCGCACCAGCTCCCGGCATCGAGGCGGGCGAGGGCTCCGCTCGTCGCCTCGATCACCCGGCCGCGGCCGTCGGTCGTGCGCTCGAGCGTCGAATCGTGGATCACGACCAGCTCGCCGTCCGCCGCGAGGCGGGCGTCGAGCTCGACCATCCGCGCCCCCTGCGCGTGCGCCAGCCGGAACGCGGCCAGGGTGTTCTCCGGCGCGTCCCGCGAGGCGCCGCGATGCGCGATCACCCGCGGCACCCCCGGCAGGGACGGGCTGCGATCGGGTCGCCAGGGCTCGAATCCGCTCCGCACCATGGCCGATCGCTCCTTCGCCGCCCGGCACCGATCCGCTATGCAGCACCGGGTTAGGCGGATCGCCCGCCCCCGGCAAGCGGGCCGCCAGCCCCGGAGTCCGCATCTGTCGGCCGACCCCGCCGCCGCCCCCACGCCCGACGCCGCGCCCCTCGCTCCGGCTGCGGACGAGATCGAGGTCGCGGGACCGATCGAGCGGGTCGTGTTCCAGCGGCCCGAGACCGGCTACAGCGTGCTCCGCCTGCGCGACGGCCAGGGCGAGCTCGTCACCCTGGTCGGAACGCTGCCCGAGGTCCGCGCCGGCGAGATCCTGCGCGCCCGCGGCCACTGGCGCGACGATCCGGCCTGGGGCCGCCAGTTCCAGGCGCGAAGCGCCGAGATCCTGCCGCCCGCCACGGGCGAGGCGCTGGTCGACTACCTGGCCTCGGGGATCGTGCCCGGCCTCGGCCCACGCACCGCCGCGCGTCTCGTGGAGCGGTTCGGGACCGACCTGCCCGAGGTGCTCGAGCGCGCGCCCGAGCGGCTGCGCGAGGTCAGGGGCCTGCGCCGCGCGCTCGCCGAGCGGCTGGTCGCGGCCTGGCGCGAGCAGCGCTCCGGGCGGGATCTCCTCCTTTTCCTGCACGCCCACGGCGTGAGCCTGGCGCGGGCGCGCGCCGTCCTCGCGGCCTGGGGCGGCGATGCGGTCGGGCGGATCACCGCCGATCCCTACGCGCTCGCCCGTGAGGTCCAGGGCATCGGCTTCGCCACCGCCGACGCGCTCGCGCGGCGGCTCGGCCTCGACCCGGCCGCACCGGTGCGGCGCATCGCGGCGCTCGAGGAGGCGCTCCGCCGCGCCGCCGAGAACGGTCACACCGCGATGGTGCGCGCGGCACTCCTCGGGGCGGCCGCGGGCCTTCTCGACGTCCGGCCGGCCGAGCTCCTGCCCGCGCTGGAGGAGGCGGTGGCCCGCGGCCTCCTCGCCCGGGCGGGATTCCGCGGCTGCGAGTGGATCCAGCTCCCCGATCTGGCCCGCGCCGAGACGGCGATCGCGCAGGAGCTGGGCCGCCTCCTCGCAGCCCCGCCGCGTCACCGGCCCGAGGCGATGGAGGCGGCGCTGGCGCGGGCGACGGCGACCCTCGGCGTCCAGCTGGCCGCGGGCCAGGTCGAGGCCGTGCGCCGGGCGCTCGCGAGCCCGGTGTCGATCGTCACGGGTGGGCCCGGGACCGGCAAGACCACGCTGGTGCGCGCGATCCTGGCGGCCCTCGAGGCGCCCGGGCCTCGGATCGCCCTGGCCGCGCCCACCGGCCGCGCGGCGCGGCGGCTGGCCGAGAGCACCGGCGCCGAGGCCTCGACCCTGCACCGGCTCCTCGAGGCCGAGCCCGGGCGCGGCTTCCGGCGCAACCGCGGCCGGCCGCTCGCCGTCGACCTGCTCGTCGTCGACGAGGCGTCGATGGTCGACACCCTCCTCCTGCGCGCGATCCTCGAGGCACTGCCGGACGGTGCCGCACTCGTGCTCGTGGGCGACGCCGACCAGCTCCCCTCGGTCGGCCCCGGCCAGGTGCTGGCCGACCTGATCGCGAGCGGCCGCGTGCCGGTGGCGCGGCTGAGCGCGATCTTCCGGCAGGCGGCGGAGAGCGGGATCGTGCGCAACGCACACCGCATCCACCGCGGCGAGCCGCCCGAGCTCGACCGCGGCGAGGGCCCGGGCGGGGACTTCTTCGGCATCCGCGCCCGCGAGCCCGAGGCGGCGGCGGCGCGCATCGTCGAGCTCGTGGCCGAGCGCATCCCGGCCCGCTTCGGCCTCGATCCCTGGGCCGACATCCAGGTGCTGAGCCCGGTCAACCGCGGCCCGCTCGGCGTGCGCGAGCTCAACCGGCTCCTCCAGGCGCGCCTCAACCCCGAGCCGCCCGATGCGGTCGAGCGCGGCGGGCAGCGGCTCGGCGTGGGCGACAAGGTCATGCAGCTCGCCAACGACTATGCGCGCGAGGTCTACAACGGCGACCTCGGGCGGATCGTCGCGATCGACCACCGCGCGCGCACCCTCTCCGTGAGCATGGACGGCCGCGAGCTGGTCTACGGGCTCGACGAGCTCGACGCGCTGCAGCCGGCCTTCGCCGTCACCGTGCACAAGGCGCAGGGCTCGGAATATCCCGCGGTCGTGCTGGCGCTGGCCGCGAGCCACGGCCGCATGCTCGACCGCCGCCTGCTCTACACCGCGGTCACCCGGGCGCGCCGGCTGGTCGTGCTGGTCGCCGAGCCGGAGGCACTCGCCCGCGCCCTCGGCGAGGGTGCGGCGTTGCGCCGGACCACCCTTCTCGGCGACCGGCTGGCCGTGCTCCAAGCTGCCGGCGGGATGGACCCGGGAGACGGACCTTGAGGGACGACGAGCTCGACGCCCGGCTGCGGGCGGCCTCGGACATGGTGCGGGAGGCCGGCGCCGCGGCGCTGCGCCACTTCCGCGCCCGCGAGCGGCTCGCGATCGAGCACAAGGGGCCGCAGGACCTCGTGAGCGTCGCCGACCGCGAGAGCGAGGCGCTGATCCGCGCCCGCCTCTCCGCCGCCTTCCCGGAGGATGCGGTCCTGGGCGAGGAGCAGGGCGGCACCGAGGCGGCGCGGCTCTGGGTGATCGACCCGATCGACGGTACCGCCAACTTCCTCAAGGGGCTGCCCTACTGGTGCGTGGCGCTGGCCTTCGTGGCGGACGGCGCCACGCGGCTGGCGCTGACCTACGATCCCGTCCACGACGAACTGTTCGCCGCCCGGCGGGGTGGTGGCGCCAGCCGCGACGGCCGGCCGATGCGGGTCGCCGAACGGAGCCGGGACGCGGCCTGCATCGGCTTCTCGCACAACTTCGAGACGCCCCCAGAACCCTATGTCGCCGCGATGCAACGCCTGCTCGAGGCCGGTGTCGATCACCGCCGCATGGGGTCCGCCGCCCTGACCCTGGCGCACGTCGCCGACGGAAGGCTCGATGCCGCCATCGCGTTCCGCACCAACGCCTGGGACGTGCTCGGCGGACTGCTCCTGGTCGAGGAGGCGGGCGGCCTCGCCACCCCGTTCCTCGACGCCCGGCCGCTGCTCGAGCGGCGCACGGTGGCGGCCGCCGCACCGCCGCTCGCCCCCCTCCTGGCCGGGCTCGACGGCCTCGCCGCACTCGGCTGTGATCCCGCCACGGACCACTGGCGCCGAGGTTGACAAGTGCGGAGAACGCAAGCCTGATCGGCGCGGTCGGACGCGCGCGAACGAGAACGGGTCTCGTCCGGTCTGCCCCTTTCGGCGGCGCGGGGAGCTCGGTGGCGACGGACTATCTGGACCATCTCCGGGAGGCGGCCCGCTCGGCGCTCGACTCGCTGAGCCGGCACGGGGTGTCGCCGACGCCGATCAACTATTCCGTGTGGTTCGCGCATCATGCCGGCCACAGCCCGCCCTTGAGCCGCGCCATCCAGGGGCTCGAGCGCAGCGGCGAGCCGCTCGACGAGGCGCGGCACCTCGAGCTCGCCGAGCGCTTCCTCGGCCGCGGCGCCCAGCTCGAGCGGGTCCAGGACCTCGTCCGCAGCGCCGACGGCGCGCTCGATGCCATCGCCCGCGAGGTCGGCGGCTTCCGCCGCGATGCCGCCGCCTATGGTGCGACCCTGGATGGTGCCGCGAGCTCGCTCGCCGGCGCCGAGCGGATCGAGGAGCTCAGCCGGCTGGTCGCCGACCTGCAGTCCGGGACCGAGGCGATGCGGCGGCGGGCCGAGGCGCTGGAGACCGAGCTCGCCCGCCGCGACCACGAGCTGGGTGACCTGCGCGACCAGCTCGCCCGCGCCGAGGAGGCGATCGGCAGCGATCCGCTGACCGGGATCGGCAACCGCCGGTTGTTCGACAAGGCGCTCCGCCGCATGGCCGGCCAGGCGGCCGAGCAGGGCGAGCCGCTCTCGCTCCTCATGATCGACATCGACCACTTCAAGCGGTTCAACGACACCCACGGCCACCCCGTGGGCGACCTCGTCCTCAAGCTGGTCGCGGCCAAGCTCGCCGAGAAGGCGACCTCGCCCCGCCTCGCCGCCCGCTACGGCGGCGAGGAGTTCGCGATCCTCCTGCCCGGCAGCGACGCCGAGGCGACGCTGCGGCTCGCCGAGCAGATCCGCTCCGAGGTCGCCACCCGCGAGGTGGTGCTCAAGGCGGAAGGCAGGAGCCTGGGCGTGGTGACGCTGTCGATCGGCGCCGCCACGCTCCGCGCCGGGGAGCCGGTCGAGGCGCTCGTCGCGCGCGCCGACGCGGCGCTCTACCGGGCGAAGAGCGCCGGCCGCAACCGGGTCGAGCGCGACGGCTGAGCCCGGGCCTAGGCGGGCGCCGCGGCGGCGTCGCCGGCGAGCGCCCGGGCCGAGGACTGGATCCGCGCGATCATGGCGGCGAGCCCGTTCGACCGGCCGGGCGTCAGGAACAGCGTGAGCCCGACCTCGTCCAGGACCTTGGGCGGGTTGGCGAGGATCTCCTCGGGCAAGCGGTCGTCGTAGAGCTGGAGGAGCAGCGCGATCAGGCCCTTGACGATGAAGGCGTCGCTGTCGGCGCGGAAGCGGATCCGCCCGGTCGCGGGATCGCGCCACGCCACGAGCCACACCCGGCTCTGGCAGCCGCGGACCAGGTTGGCATCGGTCCGCTCGGCCTCCGGGAACGGGGGCAGGTTGCGGCCGCGGTCGAGGATGTACTCGATCTTGTCGCGGTACTCCTCGAACAGCGCGAAATCCTCCTCGATCGCGCGCGCCGCCTCGGCGATGGTCGTGGTTCCCGGCATCCGCACCCTCCGCACCCCGCCTGATCTGGCCCCGCCCGGCCCGTCCTTCAATCGCGCCGCCCGGCGCGCACGAGCCGATCGCGCCGCCCGGCGCGCACGAGCCATGCGGGTCCGCCGGCTCGACGCCGCCGGCGCGCGCGCCTAGAGCCGGGGCATGACACCGCGTGCCGACCTCGAGGCCGCGCTCGCCCGCCAGCCGCGCGTGCCGCTCGCCTGCCTGCCGACCCCGCTCCACCCGCTGCCGCGGCTCTCCGAAGCACTCGGCGGGCCCGAGATCTGGGTCAAGCGCGACGATCTCACGGGCCTCGCCTTCGGCGGCAACAAGACCCGCCAGCTCGAGTTCCTGTTCGCCGACATCCTGGCTTCTGGCTGCGACACGGTGATCGCCGGCGCCTACACCCAATCGAACTGGTGCCGGCAGATGACCGCCGCCTGCGCGCGGCTCGGACTCGCCATCCACCTGGTCCTGCTGCACGGCCAGAAGGGGCCGAAGCTGCAGGGCAATCTCCTCTTGGACCGGCTCATGGGGGCAGAGGTCGAGATCGTCGACCTCGACAGCATGGAGAAGCTCCAGCCGCTGATCGACCGGCGCGCCGAGGACCTCCGCCGCCGGGGCCGCAAGGTGTACGTGGTCGAGCCCTTGGGCCTGCGGAGCAACGTCCTGGGCTCGCTCGGCTACGTCGCGGCCACGCTCGAGCTCGTCGACCAGACGGAGGCCACGGGCCACGTCTTCCACGAGCTCTGGCAGTGTGGTGCCAACATGCAGCCCGCGGGCCTCGTGCTCGGCCTCCGGGCGCTCGGATCGAGCACCGAGCTTCGGACCGTCACCTCCATCCGCTGGTCGAAGCCCAGGGACGTCGACATCGCCGAGATCGCGAACGCCACGGCCGAACATCTGGGCATCGCCACCCGCGTGACGCCCGCGCAGGTGAACGCGACCGATGCGTACATCGGCCCGGGCTACGGGATCCTCACACCCGAGGCGCGCGAGGCGCTGCTCCTTTGCGCGCGCACCGAGGGGCTGATCCTCGACCCGGTCTACACCGCCAAGGCCATGGCCGGGCTGATCGACGCCATCCGCAAGGGCCGGATCGCCAAGGACCGCCGGGTGGTCTTCCTCCACTCCGGCGGCACGCCGGCGCTCTTCGCCTACGCCGAGGACCTCGGCCTCGGCTGAGCGCGCGCCGCGGGCTGCGGCTCGCTGCCGCCGCGCAGCCGCTCGAAGGCGGCGAGCGCCCGCTCGCGTGCGCGGCCGTGCTCGACGATCGGCCGCGGATAGGTCACGCCCGACCGCACCCCCGCTTCCTCGAGGACGAGCGGCGGGGCGGCCCAGGGCTCGTGGATCCATTCGGTCGGGAGCTTCGCCAGCTCCGGGACCCAGCGGCGGACGTAGGCGCCGTCGGGGTCGAACTTCCGGGCCTGCAGGACCGGGTTGAAGATGCGGAAATAGGGC
>JBBIIE010000124.1:0-10200 GCA_037446605.1 Geminicoccaceae bacterium
CCTCGGCCGAGGTGCAGGATGCCATGAAGGCCCGGGGCGTGCAGCCGCTCTGGGACGGGCCCGAGGCCTTCGCGAAATTCGCCGCCGAGTTCGAGGGCAAGGCCGCCGACGTGCTGCGCCGGCTGGGCCTCGCCAAGGGCTGAGCGGCGCGGCCCTCAGCCGGCCGAGGGCTGACGCTCCGCCCAGCGCTCGATCAGCTCCAGGAGCTCCCGCTCCCGGGGCAGCTCGATCAGCACGCGGACCAGCTGGTCGCCCTGCTCGCCGGTGCGCGGGTCGCGCACGCCCTTGCCCTTGAGGCGGAGCGTGCGGCCCGAGCTCGTGTGGCGCGGCACGGTGAGCGCCACCTCGCCGTCCAGGGTGGGCACGCGCACCTTGCCGCCGCGGACCGCGACGGCGAGCGGGACGGGCTGGTCGACCAGGATGTCGAGCCCCTCGCGGCGGAACACCGGGTGGGGCGCCACCTTGATCTCGACCAGCGCGTCGCCGGCGCCGCCGAGCCCGACCTGGCCCTTGCCCTTCAGCCGCAGCACCTGGCCGTCGGCGGTTCCGGCCGGGATCGTCAGGTCGAGCGTCGAGCCGTCCGGGAGCTGGATGCGGCGCACCGCCCCGCGGGCGGCCTCGATGAGGCCCACCTCGAGCTGCAGGCGGACGTCCTCGCCGGTGCCGGCGGCCCCGAAGCCGCCGGTGAAGCCGCCGCGTCCGGCCTTGCGCCGGCCACCGCCGAAGAGATCGCCCAGGATCTCCTCGAAGTTGATCCCGCCCGGGCCGCCGAAGTCGAAGCGGGTCCCGCCCGCGCCGGCGCCGGGATGGAAGCCGCCGCCGGCGAAGGCCCGCTCGCGGCCCTGCTCGTCGATCTCGCCGCGGTCGTAGCGCGCCCGCTTGGCCTTGTCGGAGAGGATCTCGTACGCCGCCGAGATCCGCTTGAACCTCTCCTCGGCCTTCCTGTCCCCGGGGTGGAGGTCGGGATGGCAGCTCTTGGCGAGCTTGCGGAAGGCGCGGGTGATGTCCTCTTCGCTGGCGCCCCTGGCGACGCCGAGCTCGTCGTAGAGCGAGCGGCTCATGAGCTGGCCTCCGAACGGCCGAAGGGGCGGCGGCCCACGCCGCCGCCCCTCTGCCTCTCACGAGGTCGTACCGCCGATCAAGCCGCCTTGGGCAGCTCGCCGACCTTGCCGTTGATCGCGATCACCCGCGGCTTCAGCGCCTCGGGCACCTCGCGCGCCAGCTCGACCTCGAGGATGCCCCGCTCGAGGCGGGCACCCTTGACCTCGACATGCTCGGCGAGCGCGAAGCGGCGCTCGAAGGCCTCGCGCAGGATGCCGCGCTGGAGCAGCCGCGGGGCACCCTCCTCCTCGGTCGGGCGACCCTTGACGGTCAGGACGCCGTTCTCGACGGAGAGCGTGAGCTCCTCTTCCTTCCAGCCGGGCAGCGCGATCCGGATCGCGTAGCGGTCGGCCGCGGTCTCCGCGATGTCGTAGGCAGGCCCACTGTCGGCCACCGCGACACCCGAGACCAGACGGTGCGCCAGTCGGTCGAAATCCCGCATCGAGCGGTAGAAGGGACGCAGATCGATCGTCGTCATTTGATCCTCCATTGAGCGATCACGACGCGCGGCGCTCCACCATGGACACGCCGACTTCGCCAGCCGGACCCGATCGCGGCATCCGACTGACCCTCAGATGGGCAGGGACGGGGTGACGTCAAGACCCTCGCGCCGCGCCGGATGCTGGTCTAGAGCCTCGCCACGGGCGGGGGAGGGAACGTCGATGCCGCTGCTCCTGGGTGCGATCGCCGACGATTTCACGGGTGCGACCGACCTCTGCAACATGCTCGTGCGCCACGGCATGCGCACCGTGCAGCTGATCGGCGTGCCGCGCCCCGACCTCGAGCTGCCCGAGGTCGACGCCGTCACGGTCGCCCTCAAATCCCGCACCTGCCCGGCCAAGGAGGCGGTGGCCTCCTCCCTCGAAGCCCTCGACTGGCTGCGCCGCGAGGGCGCCCGGCAGATCGTCTTCAAATATTGCTCGACCTTCGACAGCACGCCCGCGGGCAACATCGGCCCGGTGGGTGACGCGCTCGCCGACCGGCTCGATGCGGCGATCGCGATCGCCTGCCCGGCGTTCCCGGAGACCGGCCGAACGATCTACATGGGCCATCTGTTCGTGGGCGACCGGCTGCTCTCCGAGACCCACATGGCGCATCACCCCTTGACGCCCATGACCGATGCCGACCTCGTCCGGGTGCTCGCCCGGCAGACGCCCCGCAGGGTCGGCCTCGTCGCCTGGCCGACGGTCCGCCGCGGCGCCGCCTTCGTCCGCGACCGGCTGACCGAGCTCCGCCACGAGGGCTGCCGCTGGGCCATCGTCGACTGCCTCGAGGACGAGGATCTCCGCACGATCGGCGAGGCGGTGGCCGACCATCCGCTCGTGACCGGTGGCTCCGGCGTGGCCATGGGCCTGCCCGCCAACTTCCGCCGCCAGGGCCTCCTGCCCGATCGTGGGGCCGAGGCCGCGGCACTGCCGCCGGTACCCGGCCCGGCGCTCGTGCTGGCCGGCTCCTGCTCGGCCGCCACGCTCGGCCAGATCGAGGCGTTCCGCGCCGAACGGCCCTCGCATCGGCTCGATCCCTTCCGTCTGGCCAGGGGCGAGGGGATCACCGAGGCGATCGCCTGGGCGCGCGAGCATCTCGCCTCGGGCCCGGTCCTGATCTACGCGAGCGCGCCGCCCGAGGAGATCCGCGCGGTGCAGGCCGAGCTCGGCCGCGAGCGGGCGGGTGCACTCGTCGAGGAGGCGATGGCCGAGATCGCCCGGGCGCTCGTCGAAGCGGGCGTGCGCCGGCTCGTCGTGGCGGGCGGCGAGACGAGCGGGGCGGTCGTCAAGGCACTCGGGATCGAGGGGCTCGCGATCGGCCCGCAGATCGACCCGGGTGTGCCCGCCACCGTCACGATCGGCCGCGGGCCGCGCCTCGCCCTCGCCTTGAAGAGCGGCAATTTCGGCCGGCGCGACTTCTTCCTGCGCGCTCTCGAGGTGATGCCGTGAGCGAGGACGCGCGGCTCGCCGAACGGCTCTGTGCCCTCGGCCGTTCGCTCTTCGCCCGTGGGCTCACCTTCGGGAGCTCCGGCAATCTCTCGGTGCGGCTGCCCGACGGCGGCTTCCTCACGACACCGACCAACGTGGCGCTCGGCGATCTCGATCCGGCCCGGCTCGCCCGGCTCGATGCGAACGGCCGGCCGGTGGCCGGCGACCCGCCGACCAAGGAAGTGCCGATGCATCTCGGGATGTACCGCGCCCGCCCGTCGGCCGCCGCGGTCGTCCATCTCCATTCGACCTGGTCGGTCGCGGTGAGCCTGCTCGAAGGGCTCGACCCCGACGAGCCGATCCCGCCGCTCACGGCCTATTACGTCATGCGCGTCGGGCGGCTGAAGCTCCTGCCCTACATCCCGCCCGGCGATCCGGGCCTGGGTGCGGCCGTCGAGGCGGTCGCCGACCGCCACCACGCGGTCCTGCTCGCCAATCACGGGCCCGTCGTTGCCGGATCCTCGCTCGATGCCGCGGTCCACGCGATCGAGGAGCTCGAGGAGACGGCCAAGCTCTTCTGTCTGCTCCAGGGCCGGCCGATCCGGCCCTTGACGGCCGAGCAGGTGGCGGAGCTGCGCCGCCGGTTCCCCGGCTGAGCCGGCCATGCTAGGCTTCGGTCCACGGCGACGAACCTCGACGACATCAGGATGACGGTCGAGGAGTTCCTCCGCTTCGAGGGGGAACCCGACCGACTGTACGAGCTCGTCGACGGCCGGCTCCGCATGATGGCCGCGCCGTCCGGGGAGCACGGAACGATCGTGGGCAATTGTTGGGGGGAAATCGATAGGTCGGTTGCGCGAAAGCCGCCCTGTCGGCCTCAAATCAGTGCAGGTGTCCGGGTCGACGACACCACGTTTTACATCGCCGACGTGGTGCTCACCTGCAACCCTCAGCCGCGCAGTCCGATCACCCGCGACCCGCTCCTGATCGTCGAGGTGCTCTCACCCTCGACCCGCGCCGACGACAAGGGCCGCGAGCTCGACGACTACAAGAACTTGGCAAGCGTGGCCGAGATCTGGCTCGTCGATTCCGAACGCCGCGCCGTGCAGATCTGGTGGCGCGAGCCGGACGGCTGGTCGGGCCGCGACTTCGTGGGCGCTGCGAGCTTCGAAAGCCGCGTCCTCGAGGACCGGATCGCCCTCGACCGCCTCTACCGCAACACCGGCCTCTGAGCCGGCGCGAGCCCGAGCGCGTCAGCGCCGCCGCCAGGGCGCGAACCAGCCGAGCCCGTCCTCGGTGCGTCCCTTGGGCCGGTATTCGCAGCCCACCCAGCCGGCATAGCCGACCCGGTCGAGCACGGCGAAGAGATAGGGATAGTTGATCTCGCCCACGTCCGGCTCGTGCCGCTCGGGCACGCCCGCGATCTGCACGTGCGCGGTGATGTCGGCGTAGGCCTCGACGTGGCGGGCGAGATCGCCCTCCATGATCTGGCAATGGTAGAGGTCGAGCTGGAGCTTCAGGTTCGGCTCGCCCACCCGCTCGATGATGCGCCGCGCCTGGGCTTGATGGTTCAGGAAATAGCCCGGGATGTCACGCGTGTTGATCGGCTCGATGACGAGCGTGATCCCGTGCTCGGCGCAGCGCCGTGCGGCGTGCCGCAGATTCTCGACGTAGACCTCCTCGTGGCGGGCCCGGTCGGCGCCTTCGGGCAGGAGCCCCGCCATGGCGTGCAAGGTTTTGCAGCCCGTCGCCCGGGCGTAGCGCAGCGCCGTCTCGACACCCTCGCGGAACTCGGCTTCGCGGCCGGGCAGCGAGGCGATCCCCCGCTCGCCCGCGGCGAAGTCGCCGGGCGGCATGTTGAAGAGCGCCTGGACGAGGCCGTGGCGCTTCAGCGCCTCGGCGATCGCCTCGGGCGGGTGCTCGTAGGGGAAGAGGAACTCGACCGCCTCGAAGCCCGCCGCCGCGGCCCGGCCGAACCGCTCGAGGAACGGGACGTCGGTGAACATCATCGAGAGATTGGCGGCGAAGCGCGGCATGGTCTCTCCCTCCCGGCCCGATCGCGCTCGCCCTTAAGCGCTCGACCCGGGTTCGACAACCGCCCGGGACGGACGCTCAACGCACCGGCAGGCCGCCCGCGTGGATCAGGAACTCGACGAGCTCGGGGAGGCCCTCTCCGGTCTCGAGGTTGGTCATGACGAAGGGCCGCTCGCCACGCATCCGCCGCGCATCCGCCGCCATGACCTCGAGCCGGGCACCCACGTAGCGGGCGAGGTCGATCTTGTTGATGACGAGCAGATCGGAGCGGGTGATCCCGGGGCCGCCCTTGCGCGGGATCTTCTCGCCCTCGGCCACGTCGATGACGTGGATCGTGAGATCGGCGAGCTCGGGGCTGAAGGTGGCGGCCAGATTGTCGCCGCCCGATTCGACGAGCAGGAGCTCGAGGTTCGGGAAGCGCCGGCGCATCTCGGCCACCGCGGCGAGGTTGATCGAGGCATCCTCGCGGATCGCGGTGTGCGGGCAGCCGCCCGTCTCGACCCCCAGGATCCGCTCGGCCGACAGGGCCCCGGCCTCGGTCAGGATCCGCTGGTCCTCCTTGGTGTAGATGTCGTTGGTCACGACCGCCATGTCGTAGCGGTCGCGCAGGGCCTCGCAGAGTGCTTCGCGGAGCGCCGTCTTGCCCGAGCCGACCGGGCCACCGATGCCGACGTGCAAGGGCCCACCGAGCGCCTCGATCGGAGCGTGCTCCGCCCGCCGGACCGCAGCGTGGACCGCGGGCTCGAGCGCGGCCAGGGCCCGCTGGCCGGCGGTCTGGCCCGAGGGCACGAGCCGGACCGCGGCCGAGACGAGGTTCGCCACGACGGCTTGGAGGAAGGCCGCGAGCGCGGGCCGGAGGGGGATGCCGTGGGCGGCGGCGACCGCACCGACCGCGAGCGGGTAGACGAGCGGCGGCGCCGCCTCGGGTTCGCCGAAGAGTAGGGCCAGGCGGCCGCGCGGGTCGGGCCAGGCGGCGAGGCAGGTCCGGGCGAAGGCGGCTCCTTGCGCGGTCGTCTCGAGCAGGAGCTCGGCCGTCGCGGGAAGTGCGGCGGCGAGGGAGCGGAGTTCGGCGGAGCCCGCGTGGTCCTCGGCCTCGACCGCCCATTCGGGCTCGTGCGCGTAGGAGAAGGCGCCCACCGGAAAGCTCGGCGAGAGCCGGGTCAGGAGCCGGTGGAGCGCCCCCTCATCCATGCCCGTGCCCGTGCGCGGGGTCGGCGTGGGCATGGCCGTGCGCGTAGGCCCCGTGCTCGGGAATCGAAGGGCGCCGTCCTGCGCTCGAGCCGGCCGCCGAGCCCCTCGAGCATCGCCTCGAGCACGTGGTCGGGCCGGATCCGCAGCCGATCGGGGAGGATCTGCGCCGGGGTATGGCGGTTGCCGAGATGCCAGGCGAGCCGCGCGAGTGTCCGGGCATCCTCGGCCACGACCTCGACGACGGGCTCCTCGGCGGCGCGCACGACGAGTCGCCGGCCGTCCTCGAGGACGAGCCGGTCGCCCTCGTGCAGATGCCGCGCCTCGGGCAGGTCGAGCAGGACGGTCTCCCCCGCATCGGTGCGCAGCGTCATCCGCCGCCGATGGCGGTCGTCGTGAGCGAGCGTGACGCTCCCCGCCGGCTCTCCCCCCGCCTCGACCGCGACCGCCCGGACCATCCCCGCACCGTTCAGAAGAGGAAACGACGCTGCGCCATCGGCAGGACGGCCGCAGGCTCGCAGGTCTGGAGGACGCCGTCGGCGCGCACCTCGTAGGTCTCCGCATCGACCTCGACGACCGGCGTCGCGTCGTTCAGGATCATCGAGCGCTTCGAGATCGCCCGCGTGTTCCGCACCGCTTCCAGCGGGCGCGCGAGCTCCCAGCGGCGCCCCACGCCGGCCGCTACCGCCGCCGCGCTCACGAAATGCACCGCCACCTGCTCGCAGGCCCGGCCGAAGGCGGCGAACATGGGCCGCACGTGCACGGGCTGCGGGGTCGGGATCGAGGCGTTCGGGTCCCCCATGGGTGCCGCCACGATCACGCCCGCCTCGATCACCATCGCGGGCTTGACCCGGAAGAAGGCCGGTCGCGAAAGGACGAGATCGGCCATCTTGCCGACCTCGACCGAGCCCACGAGATGCGCCACCCCCTGCGCGATGGCGGGGTCGATCGTGTATTTGGCGACGTAGCGCGGGCAGCGCAGCTCGTCGTCGTCGCCGGTCTCCGCGGCCAGCCGGCCGCGCTGGACCTTCATCTCGTGCGCGGTCTGCCAGGTCCGGGTGATCACTTCGCCGACCCGGCCCATCGCCTGGCTGTCCGAGGCCATCATGGAGATGGCCCCGAGATCGTGGAGGATGTCCTCGGCGGCGATCGTCTCCCTGCGGATCCGGCTCTCGGCGAAGGCCACGTCCTCGGGGATCGAGGGGTCGAGGTGGTGGCAGACCATGAGCATGTCGAGATGCTCGTCCACCGTGTTGATCGTGTAGGGCCGGGTCGGATTCGTCGAGGAGCGGAGGACGTTCGCGAGCCCGCAGACCTTGATGATGTCGGGGGCGTGACCGCCAGCCGCCCCTTCGGTGTGGAAGGCGTGGATCGTGCGCCCCTTGAAGGCGGCGATCGTGCTCTCGACGAAGCCCGCCTCGTTCGAGGTGTCGGTGTGGATCGCGACCTGCACGTCGTAGCGTTCGGCCACGTCCAAGCAGCAATCGATCGCGGCCGGGGTGGTCCCCCAATCCTCGTGCAGCTCGAGGCCGCAGGCCCCGCCCTCGATCTGCTCGACGAGGCCGAGCGGCAGGCTCGCATTGCCCTTGCCCAGGAAGCCGAAACCGAGCGGGAAGGCCTCGACCGCCTGGAGCATGCGGCCGATGTGCCAGGGACCGGGCGTGCAGGTCGTGGCCGTGGTGCCGGCGGCCGGTCCCGTGCCGCCGCCGACGAGCGTCGTGAGCCCCGAATGGAGCGCCTCCTCGCAGATCTTCGGGCAGATGAAGTGGATGTGCGCGTCGATCCCACCGGCGGTCAGGATCCGCCCCTCGCCCGCGATCGCTTCCGTGCCGGGCCCGATCACGATGTCGACACCGGGCTGGACGTCCGGATTGCCGGCCTTGCCGATGCCGACGATCCGCCCGTCCACGATCCCGACATCGGCCTTCACGATGCCCCAATGGTCGAGGATGACGGCATTGGGGATCACCGTGTCGACCGCACCTTCGGCGCGCGCGCGCGGCGATTGCCCCATGCCGTCGCGGATCACCTTGCCGCCGCCGAACTTCACTTCCTCGCCCGGGATCGTGTGGTCGCGCTCGACCTCGATCCAGAGATCCGTGTCGGCGAGCCGGATCCGATCGCCGACCGTGGGCCCGTACATGTCGGCATGGGCCGCGCGCGGGATCCTATGGGGCATCGGCTGGGGCCTCCCGGTCCAACGGACCCATGATCGCCCGGCAGAAGCCGAACACCCGCCGCGCGCCGGCGAAGGGCACGAGCCGCACCTCGCGCTTCTGCCCCGGCTCGAAGCGCACGGCCGTCCCGACAGGAATGTCGAGCCGCATGCCGCGGGCCTTCTCCCGGTCGAAGGCGAGCGCCGGGTTGACCTCGTGGAAATGGTAGGGCGAGCCGACCTGGACCGGCCGGTCGCCCCTGTTCGCGACCTCGAGGGTGACGGTCGGCCGGCCCGCGTTGAGTTCGAGCTCGCCGTCGGCCGCGCGGATCTCGCCGGGGATCAAGGTGCCCCTCCTCAGCGGATCGGGCGGTGGACGGTCACGCGCTTCGTGCCGTCCGGGAAGGTCGCCTCGACCTGGACCTCGGGGATCATCTCCGCCACCCCCTCCACGACCTGCTCGCGGCTCGGGACCTCCGCGCCGGCCTGCATGAGCTCGGCCACGGGGCGGCCGTCGCGTGTGCCTTCCAGGACCAGGTCGGTGATAGCGCCACGGCTTCCGGACAGTTGAGCTTGACGCCCCGCTCGAGCCGCCGGCGCGCCACCATGGCGGCGAGCGCGATCAAGAGCTCGTCCTTCTCGCGTGGGCCGAGCTGCATGCCTCCTCCCGCCGGCCGGACGTGCCTCCGCCCTGGCCTCGAACGTCCCCCGGGGTGCAAGATGGAGGCCAGCTCGCGCAGCCGTTCTCCCGCGGTCGGCCGGCCGGGTGGGCTGCCCGGGATCGGGCCGGCGTTGCGCGAAAAACGAGCAGGGAGGTGAGATGACCCTCGACCCCGCGGCCTTCGCCGAACTCGCCCGCATCGGCACGGCGACGCTCTCCGCGCGCCTTCTGAAGCGCGGCATCCGCCGGCATCGGATCCGGGGTGCTGCGGCGCTCTTCCCGGACCGCCGGATCGCCGGGCCGGCCGTCACGCTGCGCTTCTCGCCCGGCCGCGAGGACCTGCCGCTCGCCGAGAGCCTGGTCGCCCCGGGCGGGCTGATCGAGGCGGTCGAGACCGCCCCGCCCGGCTCGGTCCTCGTCATCGAGACGGGTGGCGACCGAGAGAGCGGGGTGGTCGGCGACATCCTGGCCGACCGGCTGCGGCTGCGCGGCGTGGTGGGTGCGGTGAGCGACGGGATGATGCGCGACCGGGTCGGGCTCGAACGGGTGGGTTTCCCGGTCTGGTGCGCCGGCACGGTCGCCCCGCCCGCTTCCGCGAGCCTCTGGTGCGCGGGATCGGGCGGGCCGATCGCGGTCGGCGGCACCACGGTCTTCCCCGAGGACCCGATCGTGGCCGATGCCGACGGCGCCATCGTGGTGCCGCGATCGCTCGCGGGCGAGATCCTCGCCGAAGCGCGCGAGCAGGACGCGTTCGAGCGCTGGGTGATCGAGGAGGTCGCACGCGGGCGGCCGCTCCCCGGCCTCTACCCCGCGACCCCCGACTCGCTCGCCGAGCACCGCGCCCGGCGGGGTTGAGCGCGCCGCTCGCGCTGGCGGCGCTCAGCAGCGCCAGACGCGCGGCAGGCCGCTCGAGAGACCGAAGACCGGAAGCAGCGGCTCGAGCGCGCTGGCGAGCGCCCGGCGCAGGGTGAAACCATCGGCCGAGAGGCGCCGCGCCACGAGGACCGGCCCGCGCAGGCCCGCCGCGGCGCGCGCGGGAAGCTCGGCGAGCCGGCCGCGCACCGCCTGGAGCCGGTCCTCGTCGATACCCGGGCCGAAGGCGAACAGGGTCGCGAAGGCGTGCGAGCCACCCAGGAGCGCCGGCCGCT
>JBBIIE010000125.1:0-10164 GCA_037446605.1 Geminicoccaceae bacterium
CTCGGCACCTGGCTCGCGGACGTCTCGGCCGAGCTCCCGCAGACCGGAGCCGGGCTTTCGCCTCGGTTCGGGAGCTGGCTGGAGAGCTGGCGGCGGCTCTCCGTCGAGCCGCTCTTGGCGAGCGGCGAGGCGCGGGAATTCCGCTTCGTGCCGGGACAGCCCCGTGACCTCCGGCCGATTTTTTCCGTCCTCGGGCAGCAGGCGGCGGAGCGCTGGATTCTCCGGGATCCCTGGCTCGCCCACGAAGACCGCAATCGTAACGCCACGGCGCGGTTCTTGGCCACGGTCGCCGCAGCGAGCGCCTGGCCCGCTGCGATCGAGCTGCGCTATCGCGATCCGGAGAGCGTGCGACATGGTGAATGCATCGGCCGGCGCGAACAGGCCGTGAAGCTTCGCCGAGATATTGCGGAGGCCGGTGTCCCCAAAGGTACCGAGCTGCACCTTCTGCCGATCGGGCCGAAACGCCAACGCGCTCGCGGCGCGGATTTCCACGACCGCGAATTCACGGTCGAGCTCGCGGGCGACGAGGGCGGCACGGTGCACCGCTTCCTGATCCGGGGGGGCATCCGCGGGCTCGTCGAACCCTCGCGCGACTGCGTCGTCGTCCACACCGAGGGCCCGGCCGACCGCACCGGTTGAGCATACTCCGCGCCCGTGTCATCCTCGCCCGCCGCTTGCCCGGCTGCGCGTGCTGCGCCACAGCGGAGGCGCTCGGCCGGCAGCACCGGCTCGGGAGGATCGCCCATGGACCACCGCCCGCTCGGCCGTTCCGGCCTCCAGGTCTCGCCGCTCTGCCTCGGCACGATGATGTTCGGCGGCCCGGCCGACGAGGCCACCTCCGCACGGATCGTGGCGCGGGCGCGCGAGGCCGGGCTCAACTTCATCGACACCGCCGACATGTACACCGAGGGCCGCTCGGAGGAGATCACGGGGCGCGCGATCCGCGGCGAGCGGTGCTGGTGGATCCTCGCCACCAAGGTCGCCAACCCGACGGGCCCGGGGCCCAACGAGCGCGGCCTTTCCCGCCGCCGGGTGATCGAGGCCTGCGAGGCCTCGCTGCGCCGCCTCGGCACCGAGTGGATCGACATCTACTACCTGCACAGGGAGGACCACGGAACACCGCTCGAGGAGACGGTGCGCGCGCTCGCCGATCTCGTCCGCGCCGGCAAGGTCCGCCACGTGGGCCTCTCGAATTACCGCGCCTGGCGGATCGCCGAGATCTGCCGGCTGTGCGGCGAGGCCGGGATCGACCGGCCGGTGGTCTGCCAGCCCTACTACAACATCATGACCCGCCAGCCCGAGGTCGAGGTGCTGCCGGCCTGCGGGTACTACGGGCTCGGCGTGGCCCCCTACAGCCCGCTCGCGCGCGGCGTGCTCACCGGCAAGTACCGGCCCGGCGAGGCGCCGCCCGAGGACACCCGCGCCGGCCGCCGCGACAGGCGGATGATGGAGACCGAGTGGCGGCCCGAGAGCCTCGCCATCGCCCAGCGGATCGTCGAGCACGCCCGCGCCCGGGGCATGACGCCCGTGCAGTTCGCGCTGCGCTGGCTGCTGGCCAACGCGCTCGTGACGAGCCCGATCGTGGGCCCACGCACGGAGGAGCAGCTCGAGGCCTACCTCGCCGCCCTGCCCGCGACCTTCGGTCGCGAGGACGAGGCGCTGGTCGATTCGCTCGTCCCCACGGGCCACCCGAGCACGCCCGGCTACAACGACCCGGCCTACCCGATCGAGGGCCGGATCCCGCGGCTCGGCTGAGGGGGGAGGCGGCGTCGGCCGCGAACACCCCCGACAATCAGCCCGCGCGACGCCTATAGGTTTAATCTCGACCGTTATTGTTCGCGTAATTAATTGTGAAGATTCCTGTTGTCTGATCCGGCGCGCCGGTTAACAATCTCCATGATTGCACTGGCCGCCTGGACTGCTCGCAGCCGGTGACCAGCAGAATATCGTTGCCGGGCCGGGGATGGCGGGGTGGCCGTTTCGACGCTCGATAGTGCGACCGGGGTCGCGGGGCTCGTGAGCCGGCACCGTGCCCTCGTCGTGCGCACCTACGACGTGCTGGCGGCCGTGCTCGCCTGGCCGCTCGCTCTCCTGCTGCGGCAGGACCTCAGCCTCGAGATGCGCGTCGTCGACGCGCTGCCGCGCGACGTGCTGCTGATCGCCCTCCTGGCGCTCGTCCTCTTCGAGCTGACCGGGGTCCATCGGGCCTTCTGGCGCTACGCCACCGCCGCCGATCTGGCCGCGGTCGCACTCGGCGCCCTCGCCCTGGCCGCGACCGCCACGCTCGCCCGCTTCCTCCTCGATCGCCTCGAGGCGGTGCCGCGCGCGGTGCCGATCCTCTTCGCCCTCCTCACCCTCGTGCTGCTCGTCGGGGCCCGGATCGGCTGGATGCTCGTGGCGCACCGTGCGACCGCCGCGACGCCGGCCGCGAGCCCGCCGGCGGCGCCCTTCCGCCCGGTCCTCCTGGTCGGCGCCGGCGAGGGTGCCGCCCTCGCCATCCGGATCCTGCGCCACGCCGGGGGCCCGGCCTACCGCGCCGTCGGCATCCTCGACCCGGCCGCCACCCGCCATCGCGAGGTGATGGGGGTGCCGGTGCTCGGCCGGCCCGAGGAGCTGCGCGCGGTTCTGGCGAGCCTCGCCGTGCGCGGTCTGGCGCCCGTGCGGATCCTGGTCACCGCCGATCCGGCCGAGCTCGGCGTCGAGGTCCTGCGCCGCCTCTCCGAGCGCGCCCGCGTCGAGCGGCTGCCGGTCTCCCACCTTCGCGACCTCGTCCGGCTGCCCACGGGCGACCCGCCGGTCGCCGCGGCCGCGAGCCTCGCACCGCCGGCCCCGCTGGATACGGCGTACCTGCGGTTCCGCCGGCGGGCCGATGCCCTCGTGGCCGCCCTCGGCCTCGCCCTGGCGGCGGTGCCGATGCTGGTGATCGCAGCGGCGCTGCGCGTCGTGCTCGGGCCCGACATCCTCTTCCGCCAGGTGCGCAGCGGCAGGGGCTTCCGGCCGTTCATCCTCTACAAGTTCCGCACCCTGGCCGAGCCCGTCGACGCGGACGGCCGCGATCTCGCGGAGGCCGACCGGCACAACCCGTTCGGACGGTTCCTGCGCCGCTTCCGGCTCGACGAGCTGCCGCAGCTCTGGAACGTGCTCAAGGGCGACATGGCCCTGATCGGCCCGCGCCCGCTGGTCGAGGCCGAGCTCGCCGCGCTCCCGGACGGCGGCCGCGAGCGTGCGCGGCTGCGTCCGGGCCTCACCGGCTGGGCCCAGGTCAACGGCGGCGCCGCGCTCGGGCCGCTCGACAAGCACGCCCTCGACCTCTGGTACATCCGCCACGCCGGCCCGGCGCTCGACGCCCGCATCCTCGCCCGCACCCTGCGCATGATGCTGTGCGGCGAGCGCGTGAACGAGCCCGAGCTGCGGCGCGCCCTGGCCGCCCTGCGACCCGAGGGATCGCCGGCATGAGCGGGCCGGGCGCGGAGACCGCGACCGGGGAGCCGGCCGGCCGCGGCCGGGTGGATACCCGCCGCCTCACCGGGCGGGACGCGGGCGAGCGGCCTCTCACCCCGCCACCTGCGTTCGTCGAGGCGTGCTCCACCCCGGCGCCCGCGCCGGGGGACCGCTGCTCCACCCCGACGCTCGCGCCGGGGGAACGGTGGTACTGCGTCCACACCCAGCCCAGGCGCGAGGCCTGGGCGTTCGAGAATCTCACCCGCCAGGGCTTCCGCGGCTGGCTGCCGCTGCTTTCCCGCACCGTGCGCCACGCGCGGCGGGTCCGCACGGTCGCGACCGCCCTCTTCCCGCGCTACGGCTTCCTCGCCCTCGACCTCGCGCGCGACCGCTGGCGTTCGGTCAACGGCACCTTCGGGGTCGTGGGGCTGATCATGGACGGCGACCGGCCGCGGCCGGTGCCCCCGGGTGTGGTCGACGGCCTCCAGGCCCTTGCCGACGGCGCGGGCATCGTGCGCTACGGGCTCGAGGTTTCGGTCGGCCAGAAGGTCCGGGTGCTGGCCGGGCCCTTCGCCGAACGGCTCGCGACCGTCACGCGGCTCGACGAGCGGGGCCGGGTGGCGGTGCTGCTCGAGATCCTGGGTGCCGAGCGCCCGGTGATCCTGCAGCGGGAGCAGCTCCTCCCGCTGCCCTGACCCGCCCCGCGGCCGGGTCGCGGCGGGGGCAAGGCACGCCGGTGACGCCGAGTCACCCGGCGTGCGGTAGCTTTGGAAATGCTTCGAGAAACTCTGGCACTGGCCGGTTTCGTCGTTCGGCATCCGATCGGACGCCGCCGGCCGCTGCGCTGCCTGTTCGACACACTCCGTTGGCAACTGACCGCCTCGTCACGACCGAAGGTGGTGCCGTTCGTCGGGCTGGCGAAGCTCTGGGCCCGACGGTCGGAGACCGGCGTGACCGGCAACATCTATGTGGGGCTGCACGAGTTCGCCGACATGGCGTTCGTCGCCCACGTGCTCCGGCCGGGCGATCTGTTCGGCGACATCGGTGCGAACGCCGGCAGCTACACGGTGCTCGCCGGCACGGTGGCGGGAGCGGACGTCATCGCCGTGGAGCCGGTTCCCGAAACGGTCGAGAGGCTTCGCCGCAATGTCGAGCTCAACGGATCGAACGGGCGTGTCGAGATCCGTGCGGTCGCCGTCGGGGACCGCACCGGCACCGTGCGTTTCACCGTGGATCGGGACACGATCAATCGCATCGCGGACGATGGGTCCGACGACCGAGGGGTGGTCGAGGTTCCGATCGACACGCTCGACCGTATCTTCGCGGAACGCGTTCCCCTGCTGCTCAAGATCGACGTCGAAGGCCACGAAGCGGCGGTGCTGGCGGGCGCCTCACATCTTCTGAGCGACCGACGTTTGAAAGCCTTGATCGTCGAAGTCGGTTCGGGCTTCGATATCCGTCCGCAAGACGAGCTCGTTCGGGAACGCCTCGTCGCGGCTGGCTTCGAGCCCGCGGCCTACGACCCGTTCCGGCGGAGCTTGACCGACAGCGAGGGCGATGGCCGGCGGCTGCGTCACAATCTTCTTTGGGTCCGTGATCGCTCCTTCCTGCAAGAGCGCCTCCACTCGGCGCCGTCCGTCGCCGTCAAGGGATTGTCCATCTGACCCGCCTCCTCGCCCTCAACCGCTTCTACGCGCCCGACGAAAGCGCCACCGCGCAGCTCCTGACCGACCTCTGCGAGGCTCTGGCCAAGGAGGGAAGGCGCGTCACGGTGATCACGAGCCGGCTGCGCTACGACGACCCGGCGGCCGACCTGCCCGCCCGCGAAGAACGCAACGGTGTCCGCATCCGCCGGGTCCGCACCTCGCGCTTCGGCCGCCACTGGCTGCCCGGCCGCGCCCTCGACTATGGGAGCTTCTATCTCTCCGCCACGCTCGCCCTCCTCCGCGAAGTCCGGCCCGGCGACACGATCCTCGCCAAGACCGACCCGCCGCTCCTCTCCGTCCCGGCTTGGCTCGTGGGCCGGCTGCGCCGCGCCGAGCTCTGCAACTGGTGCCAGGACCTCTACCCCGAACTCGCCGCGGCCCTGGGCCTGCGCTGGGCCGCCGGCCCGCTCGGCCGCCTCCTGCGCCGGCTCCGCAACGCCTCGCTGCGCGGCGCGCGGATGAACGTGGCGATCTGCGAGGCGCTGGCGAAGGTGACCGGAGCGATGTGGATCACGAACGAGCGAGCGAAAGCGAGATGACGTACCGACTGGACCTCGACCGCGACATGCCGATCCTGGTAACAGGCGCGGGCGGCTTCATCGGTGGCCACCTCGTGGCCGAACTCCGACGGCAAGGCTTCACCCGGCTCCGCGCCGTGGACGTCAAGCCCTTCGCGGAATGGTTCCAACTCTTCCAAGACGTCGACAACCGGCAGCTCGACCTGCGCGAGCTCTCGGCCTGCGGGGAAGCGTGCGAGGGCATGCGCTGGGTCTTCAACCTCGCGGCCGACATGGGCGGGATGGGGTTCATCGAGACCCACAAAGCCGAGTGCATGCTCTCGGTCCTGATCAACACCCATCTCTTGCTCGCTGCCCGGGATGCGGGGGTGGAGCGCTACTTCTTCGCCTCCTCCGCCTGCGTCTACGCCGCCGACAAGCAGACCCGGCCGGACGTCACGGCCCTCAAGGAAGAGGATGCCTATCCGGCGATGCCCGAGGACGGCTACGGCTGGGAGAAGCTTTTCAGCGAGCGGATGTGCCGGCACTTCCGCGAGGACTACGGGCTCGAGACGCGGATCGGTCGCTACCACAACGTCTACGGCCCACTCGGAACCTACGACGGCGGCCGCGAGAAGGCACCGGCTGCGATCTGCCGCAAGGTGGCGCTCGCCAAGCTCACCGGGCGGCACGAGATCGAGATCTGGGGTGATGGGAAGCAGACACGCAGCTTCATGTACATCGACGATTGCATCGACGGCACGCTCCGCCTCATGGCGAGCGACGTCCGCGAGCCTTTGAACATCGGTTCCTCGGAGCTCGTCTCGATCGATCGTCTGGTCGACATCGTCGAGGACATCACCGGCGTGAAGCTCGAGCGGCGTTACGATCTCTCGGCACCGAAGGGCGTATGCGGTCGCAACAGCGACAACACGCGGATCCGCGAGCTGCTGGGTTGGGAGCCGTCGATTCGGTTGCGGGACGGACTGGTTCGAACCTACGGCTGGATCGAAAGCCGCTTGGCGGAAGGCTTAGCCGACGGGAAGTTCAACGTCGGGCGCCAGGCCGCGGCATGAGCTCGTCACGGTTGATCTACGTCTGCGACTGGCTACCGCCTGACTTCGGGGCGGTCGGGCAGTACAGCCTGCACTTCGCACGGGACTATGCGCGCGAAGGTCGGGACGTGACACTCGTCGGTCTGTCCACCTCGAGGCCCGGTGTGGAGCAGGAACAGCACGGTCGAGGCCGGCTCACGATCGTCCGCCTGGCCGGCCGACCCTACGACAAAACGAGCTGGCTCGGGCGGATGCGCTGGACCCTCGCGACCGATCTCCGTCTCGTCCGTGAAGTGGCACGCCGCCGGTGTGAGACCGACGAGATCCTGTTCACGGGCGCACCACCCTTCCTCTTACACTTCCTCGTGCCGGCGAACCTCTGGTGGCGCAGGCAGCTCGTCTACCGGATCACGGATTTCTGGCCGGAATGCCTGATGGCGGCGCTCGAACGACCGTCGCTCCTGCTGCGCGCGTTCTGGCGTTGGACCTGCTTCTTGCGTCGCCGGGTCGATTCGTTCCAAGCGCTCGGCGAAGATCAGCGCCGACGCCTGCTCGCGATCGGCATCCCGGACGAGCGGATCCGGATCAAGCGCGACCCGTCGCCGGTCGAGATCGGTCCGGACACGCAACCCCTGCAGAGGCCGGAAGAGCTCGCCGATCGGATCGTCCTCCTCTATTCCGGCAACTGGGGCGTCGCCCACGACGTGGACACGTTCGTCGAGGGCTACCGCCTGCACCACCGCGGTGGCACCGGGCGCGTCGGGCTCTGGCTCAACGCGGTCGGCGCCGGTGCCGCCGAGGTCGAAAGACGGCTGCGGGAGGAGGGCCTTCCCCTCGCGCGGAGCGAACCCGTCCCGCTCGACCGACTGGCCTCGCTCCTCGTCACGCCCGACGCACATCTCGTGACGTTGAAGGACGCTTTCGTGGGCTACGTCCTGCCCTCGAAGATCTACGGCTGCGTCGCCTCCGGTAGACCCGTCCTGTTCGTCGGCAGCGCCGACTCGGACGTGCACCGAGTCGCGAGCGAGGGCCTTTCCGCCCTGGCCTACCACCGGGTGCCGGTGGGCGACGTCGAAGGTGCGGCCCGCGCGCTCGAAGCCATCGCCGACCTCGCCGACGGGGGGCTGCACTGCCCGATCCTCGCCGGGGCGGAAAATGCCCTCGCGGCACCGGCGGTTTGACGCGCATGCGGCGATCACCCGTCCCCGACCTCCACCTCGTGAGCCTGGATCCGGCCTGCGAGGGGCTCCTCTTTCCCTCCAAGGTCTACGGCATCCGCGCCGCCGGCCGCCCGCTCCTCTGGCTCCGCCCGGGGCTCGGGGTGGAGGATCTCAGGCAGGCGGCGGCCGAGGGGGCGGGTTCGGCGGAGCGGAAAGAGAGATCATTCCTGGAGCTCTGGTCAGCGGTGCTCGACGCCGTGTACGCGCGGGCCGAACCGGTCGCGGCTTCGGCCTGACCCCATGTGCGGCCTGGTCGCCATCTTCGCCTACCGAGCCGGAGCGGCGCCGGTCGACCGCGCCGAGCTCCTCGCCCTGTGCGACGCCATGGCCGCGCGCGGGCCGGACGGAGCCGGCGCCTGGATCGCCCCGGACGGATGCGTTGGTCTCGGCCATCGGCGGCTCGCCATCCTCGACCTCGACCCGCGCGCCGATCAGCCCATGGTCTCGGCCTGCGGCCGCTTCCGGATCGTCTTCAACGGCGAAATCTACAATTTCCGCGCCCTGCGCCGGTCGCTCGAAGCCGCCGGCGCGCGGTTGCGCACGACGAGCGACACCGAGGTCATCCTCGAGCTCTGGGCGCGGCGCGGCCCGGCCTGTCTCGCCGAGCTCCGCGGCATGTACGCCTTCGCGCTGTGGGATGCGGAGGCGGGAGCCCTCTTCCTCGCCCGCGACCCCTTCGGCATCAAGCCGCTCTATCTCGCCGACGACGGCCGGACCGTCCGCGCCGCCTCGCAAGTGAAGGCGCTGCTCGCGGGCGGGGCCGTCGCCCGCGAGCCCGACCCCGCGGGGCTCGCGGGTTTCTGGCTCACGGGTTCGGTCCCGGAGCCCTTCACGCTGCATCGCGCGATCCGCGCCGTGCCGGCCGGCCATCTCGTCCGGGTCGACGCCGCCGGGGTGCACGCGCCCGAGCCCTTCGCGCCGCTCGAGGGGCTCCTGGCCGAGGCCGAGGACGGCGAACCGGCCGACCCGCGCGCCGCCTTCCTCGACAGCGTGCGGCACCATCTCGTGGCCGACGTGCCGGTGGCCGTCTTCCTTTCGGCCGGGATCGATTCGGGCGCGATCCTCGCCGCCCTCCACGCCCTCGACCCGGAGCTCGCGCGGCGGACGACGGCCGTGACCGTGACCTTTCCCGAGTTCCGCGGCCGAGCCGACGACGAAGCGCCGGCGGCCGCCGAGCTCGCTCGCCGCTTCGGCGTGCGGCATCGCATCGTGGAGGTCGAGGAAGCCGAGTTCCGAGCCGATCTCGACGGGATCCTCGCGGCCATGGACCAGCCCTCGATCGACGGCGTCAACAGTTGGATCGTCGCCGAGGCCACGGCGCGGGCGGGCTTCAAGGTGGCGCTTTCGGGAACCGGCGGCGACGAGCTCCTGGCAGGCTATCCGAGCTTCCGCGACGTGCCGCGCTGGTACGCGCTCGCGCGGCTGCCGGGTGCCGTGCCCGGCCTGCCCCGGCTCGCGCGCTTGCTCGTCGAGCGGCTCGCCCCGGGGCTTTCGGCACGACTGCCGAAGCTGCCGGGGGCGCTCGAGCTCGCGCGGACCTTCGCCGGCGCCTGGCTCCTGCGCCGCGGGCTCTTTCTCCCGCACGAGCTGCCGGCGCTCATGGGCCGGGAGCTCGCCCGCGAAGGGCTCGAGCGGCTCGCCTGGCACGCCTCGGCCGAGACCCTCCTGCACCGCGGCCCGCGCCAGCCGATCGCCCGCGTGGCTCTGCTCGAGGCTGCCTTCTACCTGCGCAACCAGCTCCTGCGCGACATCGATTGGGCCTCGATGGCGCACAGCCTCGAGGTCCGGGTGCCGTTCGTCGATCCACCGCTCTGGCGCGCCCTCCTGCCGGCGACCGTCCGGACACCGGGCAAGGCCGGCTTCGCCCGCGCGCTGGCCCTACCCGAGGCCTGGCTCGCGCGGCCCAAGACCGGCTTCTCGACGCCGGTCGGGACCTGGACGGCGCGGGCGCTCGGAATCGATCCGCAGCGCCCCTGGGCACGGCTCTGGGCGAAGGAGGTGCTGCGGGGCTGGGGGATCGGGGCGGCGAGCGATCCGGTCACGAACGCCGTCCGCCGGCCGGCGATGGCGGATTGAGATCGTGCGGAGGGACTTCGCGGTCACCGGCCAAGACGTTGCGGCGTCGCGCGCGGTGACGCAACGGCTCCGTGTCGTGCACGTACACCGCTGGCCCGGCCGGAACGCAAAGAGCATCGAGCGCCTGTTCGCGACGATCGCGGAGGCTCTCGAAGACGAAATCGAGATC
>JBBIIE010000126.1:0-10156 GCA_037446605.1 Geminicoccaceae bacterium
TCGGTCCATGGCGGCGCGGAAGGCGGACCAGTCGTGATGGTGGCGGGCGAGCAGGCGGGCCGTCGCCTCGCCCACGTGGCGGATGCCGAGCGCCGCCAGCAGGCGATCGAGGGGCAATCGGCGACGGCTCTCGATCGCCCGCACGAGGTTTCGAACCTTCCTCTGGCCCCAGCCCTCGAGCGCCTCCAGCCGGGCGAGGCGGTCGGGGTCGCCCGGCAGCGTCAGGAGGTCGGCCGGCTCGCGGATCAGCCCCGCAGCATGCAACTGCGGGATCTGCTTGCGGCCGAGCCCCTCGATGTCCAGCGCGGCACGGCTCACCAGATGCTCGAGGCGGGCCTCGACCTGGGCCGGACAGACGAACCCGCCCGAGCAACGCCGGACCGCCTCCCCCGGCTCGCGTGGTGCGGGCGCGCCGCAGACCGGGCAGCGGTCGGGAAACACGAACGGTACCGAACCCGGCGGTCGCTGGTCGAGGACCGTCTCGACGATCTGCGGGATCACGTCGCCCGCACGCTGCACGAGGACCGCGTCACCGATCCGGATGTCGCGCTCGGCGATGTAGTCCTCGTTGTGCAACGTGGCGCGGCTCACCACCACACCACCCACGGTCACGGGCTCGAGCACGGCGACCGGCGTCAGGGCACCGGTCCTCCCGACCTGGATCTCGATCGCGCGCAGCCGGGTCACCGCCTGCTGCGCCGCGAACTTGTGGGCGATCGCCCAGCGTGGCGCGCGGCCCGCGAAGCCCAGCCGCTGCTGCAGGTCGATCCGGTCCAGCTTGTCGACGACGCCGTCGATGTCGTAGGCGAGCTCGTGACGATGCGCGGCGAGCCGGTCACGGTAGGCGACGAGCTCAGCAGCGTCGGTGCAGCGGGCGACCCGTGGCTCGCGCCGGAAGCCGAGCCGGGCGAGCCGGTCCAGGAAATCCTGGTAGCTGCCCTCGATCGGCGGATCGGCCTCGCCCCAGCCGTGCGGCAGGAAGCGCAACCGGCGACCGGCCGTGATCCGGCTGTCCAACTGGCGCAGCGAGCCGGCGGCGGCGTTGCGTGGATTGGCGAAGAGCGGCTCGCCGGCGGCGGCACGGCGCGCGTTCAGGGCCGCGAAGTCGGCCCGCTCCATGTAGACCTCGCCGCGCACCTCGAGGAGGGCGGGCGGATCGCCCGTGGCGAGGCGCTGCGGCACGTCGCGGATCGTGCGCACGTTGGCCGTCACGTCCTCGCCCTCGTAGCCGTCGCCGCGCGTGGCGCCCCGCACCAGGAGACCGCGCTCGTAGCGCAGCGCGCAGGACAGACCGTCGATCTTGGGCTCGGCGGTGAAGTCGAGCGGTGCGTCCGCGGGCAGGCCGAGGAACCGCCGGATCCGCGCCACGAACTCCAGCACCTCCGCGGCGCTCAAGGCGTTGTCGAGCGACAGCATGGGCACCGCGTGGCGAACCTTGCCGAACCCTTCCACGGGCGGCGCACCCACCCGATGGGACGGGCTGTCGGGGCGTACGAGACCCGGGAACCGCGCCTCCAGCGCGGCGTTGCGGGCGACGAGTGCGTCGTACTCGGCATCCGAGATCTCGGGCGCGGCCTCCTGGTAGTAGAGCCGGTCGTGCCGCGCGATCTCCCGCGCCAGCCAGTCCAGTTCGGCCGCCGCCTCGGCCGGCGTGAGGTCCTCGACGGGCCGATCGCTGGTCGAAGGGCGTCTCATCCGCCGGCGCATCCGGCAGGGACCGAGGGACTTCGCGCATCGGCGCTGCGCGAGGGCGTGGCGCCAGCCTTGGCGAACGGGCGAATGATCGCGGGCCCGGTCATCGGTCGCCCCCGGCCAGCTCGATGAGGCTCGCGGCGGCGGCCCGGGCCGCCTCGGTGATCTCCGCCCCGGCCAGCATGCGCGCGATCTCCTGGCGGCGCTCGGCCGGGCCGAGCGGAGCCACCTCGACCCGCGCCCCGGTCGGGCCGAGATGCTTCCTCACCGCCAGATGGTGGGTGGCGCGGGCCGCCACCTGCGGTGCGTGGGTGACGACCAGCACCTGGCGGTCCCGGGCGAGCCGCGCCAGCCGTTCGCCCACGGCGTCGGCGGTGGCGCCGCCGATGCCCGCGTCGATCTCGTCGAAGATCAGCGTCGGCGTCGGGTCGAGCCGGGCGAGCACCACCTCGAGGGCCAGCATCAGTCGCGCGAGCTCGCCGCCCGAGGCGATCCGGGCGAGGGGACCGGGTGGCGCACCCGGGTCGGTGGCGACCAGGAAGGTCACCCGCTCGCCGCCGTCGCCCGCCCAGTCGGCCTCGGCGAGCGGCTCGAGTGCGACACGGAACCTGGCGCGCTCGAGCCGGAGCGGCGCCAGCTCCGCCTCGACTGCGGCGGCGAGCCGCTCGGCGGCGGCGGCCCGCAGCCCGCTCAGCCGGCCTGCCGTGGCGCGGAAGACGGCCTCGGCCGCGGCGGCGTCGCGCTCGGCTGCAGCCAGCCCGGCCGCACCGTCGTCGAGCCGGGCGAGCTCCGCCCGGGTGCGAGCGAGCAGCGCGTCGAGCTCGTCGGCCGGCACACGATACCGGCGGGCGGCGTCGCGGAGCGCGAACAGGCGGCGCTCGACCTCGTCCAGTCGATCGCCGTCGGCGTCCGCATCGGCACGGAGCGCGGACAGCGCGGCCTCGGCCTCCTCCAGCTCGATCCGGGCCCGGTCGAGCGCCTCCAGCGCTCGGCCGACGGCGGCCTCGGCGAGCTCGCGGACGCGGACCAGGCGACGGCTCGCCTGGGCCAGCCGCTCGCCGGCGTCGGCGGTACCGGCGAGGGCCTCGTCGAGTGCCCCGAGCAGCCGCTCGCGACCCTGCAGACGGGCCCGCGTCTCGGCGAGTTCCTGCTCCTCGCCCGGACGGGGGGCCAGCGCCTCGAGCTCCTCGGCGCGGTGACGCAGCTCCTCGGCAGCGCGCGCGCCGCGCTCGAGCTCCGCCGCGAGGTCCCGACGGCGGGCCTCGGCCGCCCTCCACGCCTGCCAGGCGGCGCGCAGCTCGACGAGGGTACCGGAGGCCCCGGCGAAGCCGTCGAGCAGTGCCCGCTGGACCGCCGGGTCGAGCAGTCCCTGACTGTCGTGCTGGCCGTGCACCGCGACGAGGCTCGTGGACAGTCGGCGCAGCAGCTGGCTGGCCACCGGGGTGTCGTCCAGGAACGCACGGCTGCGGCCGTCGGCGCCGAGGCTGCGCCGCAACAGGAGCTCGCGATCGGGCTCCACCGCCCCGTCGAGGCCCTGCTCGGCCAGGAGGGCCCGCGCCGGATGGTCGGGCGGTGGTGCGAAGCTCGCCGCGACCACTCCCTGGGCGGCGCCGCGACGGACCAGCTCGCGCCCGGCGCGGCCGCCGAGCGCCAGACCCAGGGCGTCGAGCACGATCGACTTGCCGGCACCGGTTTCCCCGGTCAGCACGGTCAGACCCGCCCCGAGCTCGAGGTCGAGCCGCTCGATCAGGACGATGTCGCGGATCGACAGGCCGGTCAGCATGCGCTCAGAACAGCCGTCCGAGCCAGGAGCCCGCGGCCCGCGCGGGCGCCAGGCGCTCGCCCTGGAGGAGCGCATAGGAGCGCTCGTACCAGGGACTGCCCGGGAAGTTGTAGCCGAGCACGGCTGCCGCGTTCTGCGCCTCCTCGCGCACCCCGAGTGCCAGATAGCACTCGGTCAGCCGGTGCAGCGCCTCGGGGACGTGGGTGGTCGTCTGGAACTGTTCGACCACCGTGCGGAAGCGGTTGATCGCGCCGACGTACTGGCCGCGCTTCTGGTAGTAGCGGCCGATCTCCATGTGCTTGCCGGCGGCGTGGTCGCGGGCGAGGTCCATCTTGAGCCGCGCATCGCGGGCATAGTCGGTGTCCGGGAAGCGGCGGATCAGCTCCTCGAACGCCTTCATCGCCTCCTCGGTCATCTCCTGGTCGCGCTGCACGTCGGAGATGCGCTCGTAGTAGCTCATGCCGATCAGGTAGTGTGCGTAGGGGGTGTCCGGATTTCCCGGGTGCAGCTCGATGAACCGGCGCGCCGCGGCGATCGCCTCCTCGTAGTCGTTCGCCTCGTAATAGGAGTAGGCGGCCATGAGCTGGCTGCGAACCGCCCACTGCGAGTAGGGGTGCTGGCGCTCGACCTCCTCGAACGCCCTGCCCGCCTCGCGGAACTCACCCTTGTCCAGAAGGTCCTGGGCGGTCGTGTAGAGCTCGTCGACCGGCCGGTCGGCGTAGGGGTTCTCACGACTGCCGCCGCAGGCGACGGGGGCGAGCACGAGCAGCAGCAGGAGCACGGTGCGCAGCGGCCACGGGGCTCGACGCGACGGCTGGGATGACGGCTTCAAGACGCGGGTCCTCGCAACGACCGGTAGGGCGATCCTCAACCCTGGCGCGTCGCCTTGCCGGGCGACTAACCGCTTGGTAGAGTACGCCGGTCGACCACGGCACGACCATAGTCAAGAGCCGGGCGGCCCGGAAGGCGGCTCGCGCTCGTCGCGGAGAGCCGAGCGAGCCGGGATGGATGCCGAGCCTGCGAGCCTGGACCAGCAGATCGGTGAGCGGATCCGGCTGCGCCGCACGGAGCTCGGGCTGACCCAGGACCAGCTCGCGGCGGCGCTCGGGGTCTCGTACCAACAGGTGCAGAAGTACGAGAACGGCGCCAACCGAATCAGCGCGGTCCGGCTCTGGCAGATCGGCCAGCGGCTCGATGTTCCCGTCGGCTGGTTCTTCGACGAGGCCCCGGGCAAAGACGGCGGCGCCGGTGCCCCGAGGCCACCGCTCGTGCACGTCCGCGGCGTGCTCGACGTGGCGCGCGGCTTCGGCGAGCTGCGCTCGGCGTCGGTCAAGACGGCCCTCGTGAGCCTGCTGCGCACCCTCTCCGAGCGCCGGATCTGAGGCGCGGCCTCAGCCCGACTCCTCGATCCGGTGCAGGAGAGGCTGCCACTCGGCGATCGTCGCCGCAGCCGCCCGCGGTGCGGCGTCGAACAGCGACAGGCCACGAACCGCCAGCTCGCCATAGAGGGCGCGGTCGGCGAACCGCGCCACCGGCGCGTGGCCGAGCCTCTCGAGGAATGCCTCCAGACGGGCGGCGGCACGCGAGCGCGGGCGCAGCCGGTTGGCCACGACCAGCACCGGCTTGCGACCCTTGCGGACCGGCTTGAGCTCGTCGAGGCGAGCCAGGAAGCGCGCGCTCGAGCCCTCGTCGAAGAGCGATGGCAGGACCGGCACGACGACGAGATCGGCGAGCGCGAGGAGCTCTTCCACCTCCTTCACCCGGAGCGCCGCCGGCGCGTCGATCACGAGCCGCGCCGTCTCGCCCGGGAAATCACCCGGCTGCTTCCGCCAGTCGGCCGTGGCGATCCGGGGTACGGTGGCCGGGCGCAGCGCCGACCAGGCGAGGCTCGAGCGCTGGCGATCGGCGTCGGCCAGGGTCGTGGCGAGGCCACCTCTGGCGAAGGCCCCGGCCAGGTTGGTGGCGAGGGTGGTCTTGCCGCAGCCGCCCTTGAGGTTGGTCACCAGGATGCGGATCATGCCGCCTCCCGCCAGAAGCGTCCCTCGTCGGCGAGCTCGGCCCAGCATTCGGCGGCCTCCGTCACGAGGCGGCGAGTGGCGCGGGCGTGCCAGCCGACGACCGCGCCCAGCGCGAGCGCCGCCGTCGGCGCCATCGGATCGCCGGCGAGCTCCTGCACAAGGCCGCGTGCCTGGTCGCGGGCGACCACGACGTCGTTCAGGTGGCCGAGCCGGTCCTGGAGCTCGGCGAGCCGGCCCTGGAACCGTCGCGTCTCCGCCTCGGGCCAGAGCGAGGCGAGGAAGTCGAGCCCGTAGCGCAGCTTCTTGACGGCGATCCGGAGCTCGTGGCGGCCGGCCGGGTCGAGCCGCTCCAGTCGGCGCCCCAGCTTGCGGGCCTTGCGCCAGCGCCGCTCGAGCGAGCCCGCCGCGAACGGCGCGACCGGGCCGTCGAGCGCCTCCAAAGCCTCGGCGGTGGCGCGCTCGCGGAACCGTTCGAGCTCGAACCAGGCGCCGAGATCCAGGACGAGGTCGGCAGCGCGGCGACTGGCCAAAGCCGCGCGCACCCGCTCGTACAGCACCGGCCGGCGGGCCGACAGGATCCGGTGCAGCGCCTCGAGCTCGGAGGCGAGCCCCTCTTCCGCGGCGAGCGGGATCGTGAGCTCGCCTGCCAGCACGTCGCAGTCCCGGGCCGGGCCGAGCTCGCCCAGGAGCCAGCGCAGCTCTCCATTGAACCGACCCCGATCGACCTCGGGCACCACGCCTTTGAACAACGACAGAGCCGATCGCAGCCGGCGCAGCGCGACGCGCAGCTGGTGCAGGCCCTCGGGGTCACGGCCGTCGGTGGCCGGCGCGAGGTTGGCGAGCCAATGGCCGAGGCAGGCGAGCCCGATCCGCCGCAGCGCGTCGGCGACGCTCCCCAGCGGGTCGAGGACGAGCCGGCCGGCCTTGCGCGGTGGCGGCACGAAGTCGGCGGCGAGCGCCCAGCCGCGCGTCGCCTTGTCGCGGGTCTCGACCGCGAGCGGTGCGAGGGCACGCAGCTCCTCGGTGAGCGCGACGAGGGCAGCGGGCGGTCCGCGCCGGAGCTCGAGCTCGAGCTCGCTCACCTCCTCGCGCCGATTGCCGGCCAGGATCCGACCGTGGTCCAGCGCCACCTCGACCTCTGCCTCCGGCCGCTCGGGTGAGGGCCAGGCGATGGTCAATGCGGTGCGCTCGATGCGCGTTTCGAACATCGGCACGAGCTCGCCCGGCAGGACGAGGCCCGTGAGCTGGCGCACGCCCGGTCCCTGGAACGCGGCAAGATCCGGCTCGTCGCCCTCGACCGCGACCTCGTGCTCGGCCCGGTCGGCCGCCAGGCCGCCGACACGGGGCCCGGCCTTCAGGGTCTGGACGCGGCGGCGGCCGATCCGGCGGATCCGCAGCGCCAGCCCACGCGCCCGCAGCCTGGCATCCCGAGTGTCGAAATAGACGCTCACGAGACGGCGGCGTCGGGCCGGGCCGAGCGCCCGCCCGGCGAGTACCGGGCTCGCGGCCAGGCTGTCGAGGTCGGCGGGTGGCACGCTGAGCTTGAGCTCGAGCTCGCGAGGCTCGCCGACATGCCGACCGGATCGTGTCATGGATCTGTCACAATTCGGGCCGCACCGCGTCGGGTCGGGTCTTCTCCTGGCCATCTGATAGGCGAAGGCCCGGGCGTCCGCAACGCGACGCGCCGAGCGGGGTGTGCTATCAGCCCGAGGCGGAGCCAAGCGGGAGACGACCGGTGAGCCTCAAGGACCTGCTCGTTCAGCTCGACGCGAGCCCGGCCATGGATGCCCGGCTCGGCGCGGCGCTGGCCCTGGCGCGGAGCTTCGACGCGCACCTCACCGCACTCTGCCTCGTGGTCGAGCCCTACGTGCCGGCCGTGGTCGGCATCAATCTGCCGGCCGAGGTCCTGGCGCAGCAGCGGGAGCAGGCCGAGGCCGCTGCGGCGGCACTCCTCGAGCGGGCCGCGGCGCGCGCCGCGGGCGTGCGGGTAGCGCTCGAGCGGCGCCAGGAGACGGTGATGGTCGATCGGTTGGGCGAGGCATTGGCTCGTCAGGCGAGGCACGCGGACCTGACGATCGTCGGCCAGCCCGATCCCGACCGGTCGGGCGTCGACGACGCGCTCATGGTGGAAGCGGCCTTCATGGCATCGGGGCGGCCGGCGCTGGTGGTGCCCTATATCGGCCCGCGGGCCGTACCGCCCGAGCGAGCCCTCTGCGCCTGGGACGGCTCGCGCGAGGCGGCCCGCGCCCTCAACGATGCGCTGCCACTCCTCTCCCGGGCGCGCGAGGTCGCGCTCGTGATCATCGACCCGCAGTCGCTCGGCGAGCGGGTCGGCGAGGTGCCGGGCGCAGATGTCGCGACCCACCTCGCCCGGCACGGGATCCAGGTGACCGTGAAGACGATCCAGTCGGGAGGGCTCGATGCCGGCGACGTGCTGCTGTCGACCGCCGCCGACGAGGGCGCCGACCTCGTCGTGATGGGCGCCTACGGGCACTCGCGCCTGCGCGAGCTGATCCTGGGTGGCGCCACCGCGCACATCCTCAGGCACATGACCGTGCCGGTGCTGCTCTCGCACTAGGCCCGATGCGGCTGCCGGCGATCGGCGCGGCCCTGCTCGTGGGGCTCCACCCGTGCGCCGCGGCCGCCGAGACGCCGGGGCGTGTGCTCGTCCTCACCGTGACCGCGGGCTATCGCCACGCGGCGATCCCGGCCACCGTGGCGGCGATCGAGGACCTCGCCCGGTCGCTCGGGCTGACGATCGAGCGCCGCGACGGCCCGCCACCAATCGAAGCGCTCGCGCTAGAAGGGATCGCCGCGGTCGTGCTCGCGCAGACCACCGGGGACTTCCTCGAACCGGCGGCCGAGCGCGCACTCGAGGATTTCGTGCGCGGCGGCGGCGGACTTCTCGCGATCCATGCCGCGGCGGATGCGGAGTACGCCTGGGCCGGCTACGAGGCGCTGCTCGGCGCCTGGTTCCGATCGCACCCGTCCGGCCTGCAGTCGACCGTGGTGCGCTTCGCCGACGACCTGCCCGGGCTCGCCGCGCTCGGCGGGGGGCGGGTCTGGCCGGTCACCGACGAGCTCTACGACTTCCGCTCCAATCCACGCGGCCGTGTGCGGGTGATCGCCACGATCGACGAGGGGACCTATGTCGGGGGGCGGATGGGAGCGGACCACCCGATCGCCTGGTGCCACGAGCCGGGCGCCGGCCGCAGCTGGTACACCGGCCTCGGCCACCGCCCGGAACTGTTCGCCGACCCGGTCTTCCGCGAGCATCTCGGACGGGGCCTCGCCTGGGTCACCCGCCGCGCCGCGAGCTGCTGAGGCCGATCGGCGGGTTCAGGCGACCCGGCCGCGCGCCGCCACGGCGAGGCTGCCCTCGACCCGGTCGCCGCGCACCGTGACGATCCGGTCGAAGAGGTTGGAGACCGGGCAGGCGTGGTTCGGAACGACCCGCACCTTCTGACCGAGCGCCGGTCGCGTGGGGCACGCCGCGAGATCGACATGGCCGTGCTCCTCGCTGAGCCCGTAGATCACCGCTTCCGGATGCTCGACGATCCGACCGTGCCCGGTCTGGCCGTTCAGATCGGAGGTCAGGCTCTTGGAGCCGGCATCCAGGATCGCCCGATCGGAAGTGGGGCGGCTCACCACCGTGGTGAGTACGGTCAAGGCGCAATCCTCGAGGCTGGCGGCGCCGCAGGCGACCTCCATGAGATCGTTGTAGATGTAGGTCCCGACCCGGTACTCGGTGACCACGGCATGCTCGTGCGCCCGCCACATGTCGGGCGTGCCGCCCGAGGAGACCTTCGGCACCGCCACGCCGGCGGCCTCGATCAACGCCTTGGCCTCGGCCAGGAAGGCCGCCGCGCGATCCGGTGCACCCTTGGCCGGATAGGTCATGAGCCCGCCCAGCCGCAGACCCGGCGCGGCGGCGATCCGGAGCGCCAGCTCGCGTGCCGCCTCGGGCGTCTGCACGCCGCAGCGGCGTGCGCCGGTGTCGCACTCGACCAACACCGGCAACGACCGTCCCGTACCAGCGAACGCCTCGGCCAGGCCGTCCACCACCGGCGCCGAATCGGCGGACACCTCGAGGGCGAGCCGGGCCGCCAGCTCGCGCGCCCGGCCGAGCTTGGCGGTACCCAGGAGGTTGAAGGGGATCAGGATGTCGTCGAGGCCGCCCGCCGCCATCACTTCGGCCTCGCCGAGCTTCTGGCAGCAGATCCCTGCGGCGCCGAGGGCGATCTGGCGGCGGGCGAACTCGACCACCTTGTGGGTCTTGATGTGCGGCCGGCTTCGGATGCCGTGCCGATCGCAATAGGCCTGCCAGCGGGCGAGGTTCCGCTCGACCCGGTCGAGGTCGACCAGGACAGCGGGCGTGTCGAGATCGGCGATGTTCATGAAAGCGATCCGGTTACCGGAGGGGTGCGCCACCCGTGTCTCTAGCGTGGCGCACCCCGCCCGTCAGCCGTCGCTCCGCTCCCGGCGCAGGAAGGCAGGTATGTCGGCCGCCTCGGCGAGCTCCGGACGGGCGACCTTGGCGTCCTCCGCCGGGGCCTCCGCAGGCTTGCCCGGGCCGGACGCGCGCTGGAAGCCGAAGCTGCGCATCCGCTCGATGAAGGACGGCCCGCGTGGTGGCTCGGCGGCCTGGCGGCGCCCGGACGGG
>JBBIIE010000127.1:0-10143 GCA_037446605.1 Geminicoccaceae bacterium
ACCTAATCCGGCCTATGTCTGCCGCCATGTCGACCGCGCCACCGCCGGTCAAGGCAGCGCCGGGGGCGGCGCCGGGGGCAGCGCCCGGGGCCGTGCTCGGGGCTTCGGCGCCGCGCCCGTCACCCGGCCGCGGCCTCCTGGTCGTGCTGGTGCTGGCGACCGGCCTCGGCCCCTTCGCCATGCAGGTGTTCCTGCCGGCGTTGCCGGCGATCCAGGCGGGCTTCCAGGCGAGCGCGGCCGGGGCCCAGCTCGCCTTCTCGCTGTCCACGCTGGCGATCGCGGTGGCGACCCTGGTCTACGGGCCGGTCTCCGACCGGTTCGGCCGGCGGCCGGCGCTCCTGGGCGGCCTCTTCGTGTTCCTGCTCGGCACGGCGCTCTGTGCGACGGCGCCTTCGCTCGAGCTCCTGATCCTCGGGCGGATCGTGCAGGCCGCCGGCGGCTGCGCCGGCATGGTCCTCTCGCGGGCGATCGTGCGCGACCTCTACCCGCGCGAGCAGGCCGCCCAGGCGCTCGCCTGGATCACCATGGCGATGGTCGTGGCGCCGATGATGGCGCCGGCGCTCGGCGGCCTCCTGGTCGATCTCGCCGGCTGGCGGTCGATCTTCCTGGCCGGGCTCGCGGCCGGGGCGGTGGTGCTCGCCGCCTGCGCCGCCCGGCTCACCGAGACCGCCCGGCCGGGTGGGCTCGCCTCCGGCGCCGCCATGCTCGGCGCCTTCGCCCTGCTCCTCCGCCAGCGCGCCTTCCGCGGCTGGGCGATGCAGGCGGCCTTCTCGATGGCGGTCTTCTTCTCCTTCCTGGCCGCCGCCCCGTTCCTCGTGGTCGAGGCCTACGGCCGCCCGGCGGTCGAGTACGGGCTCCTGTTCGTGCTGGTCTCGGCCTCGTTCATGGCCGGCAACTTCGCCGCCGCCCGGCTGTCGGCCCGGGCCGGCAGCGAGCGCATGATCCTCCTGGGCTCGGCCGGCTCGCTGGTCGGCGCCGGGCTCGCCCTGGCGCTCGCGCTCGCCGGCCAGTGGACGCCGCTGGCGCTCTTCCTGCCGACCGCGCTCGGCGCCTTCGCGCAGGGCGTGGCGATGCCCAACGCGCAGGCCGCGATCGTCAGCGTGGCGCCGGAGTTCGCCGGCTCGGCCGCCGGTCTCTCCGGCTTCCTGCAGATGACCGTGGCGGCCGCGGCCGCCCAGATCGTGGGCTCGCTCGCGACCGGCTCGCCGCTGCCGGTGGCCCTCGGCATGACGCTCTGCGCCGGACTGGCGCTCCTGGGTGCACTCCATGCGCGGGGCGCCACCACGCCGCGTTAACGGCCCCGCAACCCGACCGCCCTAGGCTCGGCCGCGGCGGTCGACGGGGATCCGGGCATGCGGGTGGAGCAGACGGGCGCGCGCGAGAGCCGTCTCGACAAGCTCAGGGAACTGATCTGCCACGCCGGCACGCCGCCCACCGAGCGGCGCGCCGCGCTCGACCGGCTGGAGGCCGTGCTCACCGGCGGCGACCTGCCGGGGCCGCGCACCCGGGTCACCCGCTCGACCCGGATCGGCCGCTCGCGCCGGCCGATGCCGCTCGACGAGCTCGACCGGCTCGAGCCCTACGCGCTCGGCCGGACCCACGGCGAAGTGGTGACCGAACTCGCCCGCGCCTGTGCCCTCTGCGCCGGCCGGCCCGATCGGATCGACCTCGGCTGGCACCCCGAGGAGGGACCGGTCGCCGCGGTCTGCTTCCAGCTCCAGCCCATGCCCGACCTCGAGGCGTTCCGGCGGGCGATCGCGCTCTGGCTCCCCGAGGCCAAGGTCACCCTCTCGACCTTCGTGGCCGAAGGCGAGCGCCGGATCCTCGTCTTCCTGGCGCCCGGCTCGGGCGGCCCGCCGGGCGAGGGGTGAGGGCGCCCGTGCGGGTGGCCGCGGGCGGCCGCGGGCGTTAGGGTCCGGCCGCGCAGCGAGGGGAGGTGCGTCATGGCCAAGGGCTATTGGGTCGCGTTCGCGGACGTCCACGACCCGGAGGGCTACGAAGCCTACCGCAGGGCGAACGCCGTGCCGTTCGCCAAGTACGGCGCCCGCTTCCTGGTGCGCGGCGGCCGGTTCGAGGCGCCCGAGGGGAAGCCCCGCTCGCGGATCGTCGTGCTCGAATTCCCGAGCTACGAGGCGGCGCTCGCCTGCTACCATTCGCCGGAGTACCAAGCGGCGATGGCGCTCCGCGCCGGCAAGTCGACCATGGACATGGCGATCGTCGAGGGCTGGGACGGCCCGCAGCCGGGCGAGGGCTGAGCCCGGGCCGGCGCAGGCCGGCCTTCCCGCCCGGACGGCTGGTCCCGCCCGCGCGCCGCCGATAGGCTCCGACCGGCAACCCGGGAGCGGGGAGGGGTGGTGGCACGGATCGGTTTCGTCGGGCTCGGCACCATGGGCGCACCCATGGCCGCCAACCTCGTCAAGGCGGGCCACGCGGTGCGCGGCTTCGACCGCACGGAGGCGGCCCGGTCGGCGGCCGCGACGCGCGGGGTGCCGGTCGTGGCCGAGCTCGTCGCGGCCGTCGAGGGGGCCGAAGCGGTCGTGACCATGCTGCCCGACACCCCCGACGTCGAGGCCGTGCTCCTCGGCCCCGAGGGGATCGCACCGCACCTCGCCCCCGGCGCGCTCGTGATCGACACGAGCTCGATCGCGCCCGGGGCCGCCGCGCGGATCGCGGCCGAGCTCGCCGGGCGCGGGCTCTCCTTCCTCGACGCGCCGGTGACGGGCGGGCCGGGTGGGGCCGAGGCCGGCACGCTCGGCATCATGGTGGGCGGCGAGCCCGAGGCGTTCGAACGCGCCCGGCCGATCCTGGAGGCCATGGGTCGGCCACGACGGATGGGCCCGCCCGGCGCCGGCCAGGCGACCAAGCTCTGCAACCAGATCGTGGTGGCGCAGCATCTCGTGGCGGTGGCCGAGGCGATCACCCTGGCGCGCGGGCTCGGCCTCGACCCCGAGGCGGTCCTCGAGGTGCTCCTGGGCGGGGCGGCGCGCTCCTGGCTCATGGAAACCTTCGGCCGGTGGATGGCGCAGGGCGAGGCCGCCCCGGCCTTCCGCATGGCGCTCATGCTCAAGGATCTGCGGCTCGCCCAAGAGGCGGCCTTCGCCCGGGGCGTGCCCTTGCCGGCGACCGCCTTGGCCTCGAGCTTGATGCTCGCCCAGCAAGCGGCCGGCGAGGCGGGGCTCGGCCACCATGCGGTGATCCGGGTCTTCGAGCGGCTCACCGGCCGGGAGCCGGCGAGCGGCGTGGGGGAGGGGTGATGAGCGAACGGCCGCGGCTCGGTTTCCTCGGCATCGGCATCATGGGCAAGGAGATGGTCCTCCGTCTCCTCGAGGCGGGCTTTCCGGTCACGGTCTGGAACCTCGAGCCCGAGCGGCTGCCGCTCGTGACCGGGGCCGGGGCGGTGGCGGCGCAAAGCCCGGCCGCCGTCGCCGAAAGCTGCGAGATCCTCTGCCAGTGCGTCCTGAACGCCGCCGCGGTCGAGAATTGCTGCTTCGGGCCCGAGGGTGTGGCGAAGGTCCCGGGCCGCGGCCGGCTCGTGATCGATTTTTCGACCGTCAACCCGGATGATACCCGCCGCATCGCCGCGCGCATGGCCGAAGCCGGCTGGCGGTGGATCGACGCGCCCGTCTCGGGCGGCCCGGGCCCGGCGCGGGAAGGGAAGCTCACGATCATGGTGGGGGGCGATCCGGCCGACGTCGAACGGGCCCGGCCGGTGCTCGACGCACTCGCCGCCAACCTCACCCATCTGGGCCCGCTCGGCATGGGCCAGACCGCCAAGATCGCCAACCAGGCGACCGTCGGCGTGGGCTACGTGCTCATGGCCGAGGTGCTGGCGCTCGTCGAGGCGGCCGGGCTCGACCCGAAGGTCCTGCCGGGGGCACTCGCCGGCGGGATGGCCGATTCGACGATCCTCAGGCGGATCTTCACCCAGCAGGCGGCACGCGACTTCGACCCGCCCAAGGGTTACGCCCGCCAGCTCGACAAGGACCTCGTCAACGTCCGCAAGTTCGCCCGTGCCCTCGGCCTCGAGCTGCCGATCGTGGAGGCGGTGGTCGAGCGCTACCACGCCTGGGCGCAGGCCAACCCGATGGCCGACGGGGCGAGCATCTCGCGGCTCTACGAGCGCGCGCGCGAGCATTGACGCCGCGGCGTGCGGCTGGCAGCCCTGTCGCCGAGACCGGGGGAGGCCAGCATGCACAAGCTCACCGTCACGCTCGCTTCGGGTTGCGCGCTCGCGCTCGCCGCGGGCTTCGGCGCCGCACCCGTGCGGGCCGAGCTCGTCGTCCAGTTCGGCACGACGAGCCAGCCGGGCTCCGTCCAGGTCGCTTCGGCCGAGGAGTACGTGAAGCGGGTCAACGCGCGGCTTTCCGGCACCGCCCGGATGGAGCTCTACCATTCGAGTCAGCTCGGCTCGGACAAGGACATGCTGCAGAAGGTCAAGCTCGGCACGCTCGACATTTCGCAGCCCTCGACGATCACGTCCACGATCACGCCCGAGTTCGGCCTGTTCGACATGCCGTACCTGGTCAAGGACCGGGCACACATGCGCTGCATCGCCAAGGAGATCGTCTGGCCGATCCTCGCCCCCAAGCTCGAGGAGAAGGGCTACAAGCTCCTGGGCGTGTGGGAGAACGGTGTCCGCCAAGTCACCAACAACGTGCGCCCGATCGTCACCCCGGCCGATCTCCGGGGTCTCAAGATCCGCATCCCGCAGGGCGTGTGGCGGGCCAAGATGTTCGAGGCCTACGGCGCGGCACCCGTGCCGATGGGCTTCGCCGAGCTCTTCGTGGCCCTGCAGACGGGTGTGGTCGACGGCCAGGAGAACCCCTACGTCAACATCGAGAGCGGCAAGTTCCAGGAGGTGCAGAAGTACCTCTCGGAGACCAACCACGTCTACACGCCGTCCTTCCCGATGACGAGCGTGCGCAAGTTCAAGAGCTACCCGGAGGCGGTCCAGAAGGCGCTGCTCGAGGAGGCGGTCCCGGTCCAGGAATGGACCTACGGGATCGCCGAGGCCGAGGACGTCGCCTCGCGCGACCGGCTGATCAAGGCCGGCATGCAGTTCAACAAGGCCGACCGCGAGGCCTTCGTGGCCGCCTCGAGGCCGGTCTACGAGCTCTTCGCCAAGGAAGCGCCGGGCGGCAAGGAGCTGATCGACAAGGCGCTCGCCCTCGCCAACGGCTGCTGAACGCGGGGCCTCGCGGGTGCGGCTCGTCCGGCTGACCCGCCGGCTGCTCGAGGCCGCGCTGGTCACGACCGGGGTGGCGCTGCTGTTCGCCATCGCCGTCCTGGTCGCGGCCGGGGTGGTCCTGCGCAAGCTCGGCGCGCCGATCGGCTGGTACGACGAGATCGCGGGCGTGCTGCTCGCCTGGCTCACCTGGTACGGGGCGGCGCTCGCCGCCCTCGAGCGGGCGCATCTCGGCATGCCCGATCTCGTGGCCCTGGCACCCCCGGCGCTGCGCGTCCCGCTCGTGCTGGTGCGCGCGGCCCTGGTGTGCGGGACGATGGCGCTGGTCGCCTGGTTCGGCTGGCAGATCGTGGCGATCCTGGGCGACGAGCGGCTCGTGACCGTGCCCTGGCTCACGGTCGGCGTGGCGCAATCGGCGATTCCGATCGCAGCATCCCTCTTCGTCCTCGCCGAGCTCCTCACGCTGCCCGACCGGCTCGCCGAGGCGCGGGCGGGTGCGGCGGCCAAGGACCCCGAACGCATCCTGCTCGAGGCCGCCCGATGAGCGGCCTCGTCCTCCTCCTCTTCCTCGCGGTGCTGGTCGCCCTCGACGTGCCGATCGCGGTGGCGCTCGCGATCCTGGCGCTCGCCGCCTTCTGGGCCGCGCAGGGCTTCGATGCGCTGGTCACGAGTGCGGTCACCCTCTTCAGCGCCTCGACCAACTTCCCACTCCTCGCCATCCCGCTCTTCATCCTGGCCGGCACGATCATGAACACGGCCGGCATCACCCGCCGGCTCGTGGCGCTCGCCGCCGCCCTCGTGGGCTTCGTGCGCGGCGGCCTCGCGATGGTGAACGTCGCGGCTTCGCTCTTCTTCGCCGAGATCTCGGGTTCGGCCGTGGCGGACGTCGCGGCGCTCGGCTCGGTGCTCATGCCGGCCATGCAAAAGCGCGGCTATCCCAAGGAGTTCACGGCCGCCCTGACCTCGAGCTCGGCGAGCCTCGCGATCATCATCCCGCCCAGCATCCCCATGATCCTCTACGCGGTCATGGCCGACGCTTCGGTGGTCCAGCTCTTCGTGGCCGGCATCCTGCCCGGCCTCCTGGGCGGTGGGCTCATGATGGGCCTGTGCGCGCTCTACGCCCGCCGGCACGGCTTCCCGGTCGAACAGGCCTTCGACCTCTGCCGGCTCTGGGCCGCCACCCGCGAGGCCGGTTGGACCCTGCTCCTGCCGGTCATCATCCTGGGCGGGATCTTCACCGGCACGGTGACCGCGACCGAAGCGGCGGGGCTCGCCGTCGTGGCGGCCGTCCTCGTGGGCGCGCTCTACCGCGAGCTCTCGCCCCGGGCGATCCTCCAGGGCGCCCGCGAGGGCGTGGTGCAGACCGCAGTGGTGATGCTCCTGATCGCCACCTCCGCACTCCTCGGCGAGTACCTGACCGAGGCACGCATCCCGCAGGCGCTCACCGGCGCGATCACCGGGCTCACCCGCGAGCCCTGGGCGGTGCTGGCGCTGTTGAACCTCCTCTTCTTCGTCCTCGGCTGCTTCCTGCACGGCGCGGCGGCGATCATCCTGGTCGTGCCGATCGTCATGCCGATCGTCCGGGCGGTCGGCATCGACCCGGTCCATTTCGGGCTCGTCGTCACGCTCAACATCGCGATCGGCCAGCAGACCCCACCCGTGGCCTCGGTGCTCATGACCGCCTGCTCGATCGCCAAGGCCGACATCTGGGCGGTCACCCGCTGGAACCTCCCCTTCATAGGGGTGCTGCTGCTCGTGCTCTTGCTCGTCACCTACGTTCCGGCCATCCCGCTCGCGCTGGTCGAGCTCATCTATCGCTGAGGAGGCCGCATGGCGGGCCGTGTCCACCTGGAGACCGTCGAGCCCGGGATCGCCCGGATCACCCTCGACCAGCCGGAGCGGCTGAACGCCATCTCGCAGGCGATGTGGGATTCGCTCGGCGAGATCCTGCGCGCCCTCGACGCCGACGAGAGCCTGCGCTGCGTGATCCTGACCGGGGCGGGCCCCAAGGCCTTCTCGGTCGGCGCCGACATCACCGAGTTCGAAGCGATCCGCTCGACCGTCGAGAAGGCCAAGGCCTATGCGAAGCGCACCCACGCCGCGCTCGGGGCGCTGCGGGCGATCCGCCACCCCGTGGTGGCGGCGATCGAGGGCCTGTGCGTGGGGGGCGGGCTCGAGCTCGCCTGCAACGCCGATCTCCGGGTCTGCGCCGAGGGCTCGCGCTTCGGCATCCCGATCAAGCGGCTGGGCCTCGTCGTGGCCTATGGCGAACTCGCGCCCCTGATCCAGCTCGTGGGCCGGTCGAACGCGCTCCGGATCCTGCTCGAGGGCGATCTCCTGGGCTCGGCCGAGGCGCTCCGGATCGGGCTCGTCAACCGGGTCGTCGCCGACGGGGGTGTCATGGAAGAAGCCCTCGCGACCGCCCGGCGGATCGCCGAAGGTGCCCCGCTCGTGGCCCGCTGGCACAAGAAGTTCGCCAACCGGCTCGTGGACCCGCGGCCGCTCTCGGCCGAGGAGGAGGCCGAGTCCTATCTCTGCTTCGGCACGGAGGACTTCGCCGAGGGCACGCGCGCCTTCCTCGAGAAGCGCCGGCCGGTCTTCAAGGGTCGCTGAGGGGAGGCCGCCTTGAGCCTGCTCGAAGGCATCCGGGTCGTCGACCTCACCCACGTGATGGCCGGCCCGACCTGCACCCAGCTGCTTTCCGACCTGGGTGCGGAGGTGATCAAGGTCGAGCGGCTGCCGGACGGCGACGACAGCCGCCGCTCCGTACCGCCGACCTTCCGCGGGCCGGACGGTGCGGAGGAGGCGGCCGCCTTCTGCGTCATGAACCGCGGCAAGCGCGGCCTCGCCCTCGACCTCAAGACCGAGGGCGGCCGGCTCGTCCTCGGCCGGCTGCTCGACCGCGCCGACGTGCTCGTCGAGAACTGGCGGCCCGGCACGCTCGACCGGCTGGGCTTCGGCTGGAAGCAGGTCCGCGAGCGCTGGCCCTCGCTCGTCTACTGCGCCATCACCGGCTTCGGCCGGACCGGGCCCTATGCCAACAAGGGCGGCTTCGACCTGGTCGCGCAGGCGATGTCCGGCATCATGAGCATCACCGGCACCGCGCGCGGCGAACCGCCGGTGAAATGCGGCCCGCCCCTGACCGACATCGGCGCCGGCATGCTGGCCGCGGTCGGCATCCTGGCGGCGCTGGTCGAGCGCGCCACGACCGGCCGCGGCCGGCTGGTCGAGACCTCGCTCTTCGAAGCGGGCATCGTCTTCACCTATTGGCAATCGGCGATCGCGCTCGCGACCGGCACCGCCCCGGGCCCGCTGGGTTCGGCGCACCCGCTCTCGGCACCCTACGAGGCCTTCCCCACCGCCGACGGCCGCTGGATCGTCGTGGGCGGGGCGAACCAGGCGAACTGGAAGCGGCTCTGCGCGATCCTCGAGGCGCCGGAACTCGCCGAGGATCCGCGCTTCGCCACCAACGCCGCGCGGATGGCCCATCTCGCCGAGCTCCGCGCGATCCTGGCCGATCTCTTCCGGCGACGGTCGGCGGCCGACTGGCTCGCCCGGCTCGACGAGGCCGGCGTGCCCGCCGGGCCGGTCAACGACATCGCCGAGATGCTCGACGACCCGCAGACCCGGGCGCGGCGGATGGTGGTCGAGGTCGAGCACGCCCGGCTCGGGCGGATCCGCACGCTCGGGTGCCCGATCAAGGTCGGGGATGCCCCGACCGGCCCGCGCAAGGGCCCGCCCGGGCTGGGTGAGGACAGCCGCGCGATCCTCGCCGAGTGCGGCTTCCCACCCGCCGAGATCGAGGCGCTCCTGGCCGAGGGGGCGGTGGGCGCGCCCCGCGCGGAGGCCGGCCGATGAGCCCGCGGCTGGCGCTCGTCACGGGCGATGCGGCCGGCATCGGCCCCGAGCTCCTCGTCCGCCTCCTGGCGCACCCGGAGGTGCGCGATGCGGCCGCGATCCTGGCCCTCGGCGATGCCCGCGTGCTGGAGCGCGGGATCGAGCAGGCCGGGATCCGCCCCGAGCTCGAGGTCGGCCGCGACCTCGCCACGCTGCTGCGCCACGCCGGCCGCGGCCGGCCGGTGTTCTGGGACCGCGGCGACTGCGATCCGGCGGACTGCCCGCCGGGTCGGGTCTCGCGTGCCGCCGGTGCCGCGGCGCTCGCCGGCTTCCGCGCCGCGCTCGATCTGGCGGCCGCCGGCACGGTCGATGCCGTGACCTTCACCCCCTTCAACAAGCAGGCCATCCGCCTCGACCACCCGGCCTACGAGGACGAGGCGGTCGAGGCGCTGGCGCATCTGGGCCTGGACGCGCCCTGCGTCGAGTTCAACGTCGTCGAGGCGTTCTGGAACGCCCGGGTGACCTCGCACGTGCCGCTCAGGGAGGTGGCCGATCTCCTCACCGTCGAGCGGATCGTCGAGCGGATCGCCATGACCCGCGACGCGCTCGTGGCGGCGGGCAGGGAGCGGCCCCGGATCGGCGTCGCGGCGTTGAACCCGCACGCCGGCGAGGGGGGCGCCTTCGGCCGCGAGGAGATCGAGGTGATCGGCCCGGCGGTCGAGCGCGCCCGGGCCATGGGCCTACCCGCCGAGGGCCCCTACCCGGCCGACACGGTGTTCCTGCGCGCCAAGGCCGGGGCCTTCGACGCGGTCGTCTCGATGTACCACGACCAGGGGCAGATCGCGGTCAAGCTGCTGGGCTTCGAGGAGGGGGTCACGGTGCTCTGGGGGCTGCCCTTCCCGGTCACCACCCCGGCGCACGGCACCGCCTTCGACATCGTCGGCACCCGCCGCGCCCGGCTCGAGCCCAGCCTGCGGGCGGTGCGGATCGCCCTCGCCATGGCCCGCTCCGCGCTCGACCGGAAGGCCGGCTGAGCGCTCCGCCTCGGGAGCCGCCTGCGCGGCAGTCTTCGGTGTGGGCTCGGGAGCCGCATGCGCGGCTCGGGGCGGCGGGGCCTCGGG
>JBBIIE010000128.1:0-10085 GCA_037446605.1 Geminicoccaceae bacterium
CCAGCCCGAAGGCGGCGAGGGCGGCCGCGGCGCGGTCCGGGCGGGCGCCCAGGAGCGCCGCCTGCAGGGCCAGGTTCTCGGCGGCGGTGAGCAGCCCCTTGAGGCCGTCGGCGAAGCCCACGAGGTGGACCCGCTGGGCGTGCTCGGCGGGGTCGCGGGCGGTGTCCCGGCCCTGCCACTCGATCCGCCCGGCGGCCGGCCGGGCGAGGCCGGCCAGGAGGCGGAGCAGGCTCGTCTTGCCGGTGCCGTTGGCGCCCAGCACGAGGACCGCCTCGCCCGGCTCGAGGGCGAGGCTCACCGCCTCGAACACCAGCCGGCCGCCGCGCCGGCAGGCCAGGTCGCGGGCCGCGAGGAGGGGCGGCTCAGCCGGCACCGCGCCGGTCGTCGATGACCTTGCCGTCGGCCGGCAGCGTGCCCGGCGCCACGAGCTCGACCTCGGCCCGCAGCCCGGTGGCGGCGCGGATCGCCTCGCCGATCGCCTGCTCCAGGCCGGAGGGGGCGCCGGCCACCTCGCAGCTGAGCAGCATCTGGTCGCGCTCGTCGGCGCGGGTGACGAGCAGGCGCCAGCGGGCGACCATGTCGAAGCGGCCGAGGGCGGCGCCGAGCTGGTGGGGGTGGACGAACAGGCCGCGCACCTTGGTCGCCTGGTCGGCCCGGCCGAGCCAGCCCCGGATCCGCATGTTGGTGCGGCCGCAGGGGCTCTCGCCGGGCAGGACCGCGGAGAGGTCGCCGGTGGCGAAGCGGATCAGGGGGTAATCGGGGTTGAAGACGGTCACCACCACCTCGCCGACCTCGCCCTCGGCGACCGGCTCGCCGGTGCCCGGGCGGACGATCTCGACGATCACCGCCTCGTCGACCACGAGCCCCTCGCGGGCGGCGGTCTCGTAGGCGATCAGGCCGAGATCGGCGGTGGCGTAGCACTGGAAGGCCTCGATGCCGTGCTCGGCGCGCAGTCGCTCGCGCAGGCTCGAAGGGAACGCCTCGCCGGAGACCAGGGCCTTCTTGAGCGAGCCGGTGTCGAGCCCGAGCTCCCTGGCCTTCTCGAGCAGGATCAGGAGGAAGGAGGGCGTGCCGACATAGGCGGCGGGCCGGAGGTCGTGGATCACGCGGGCCTGCAGCTCGGTCTGGCCGGTGCCGCCCGGGATCACCGGGCAGCCCAGCGCGCGGGCGCCGCCCTCGACCATCGAGCCGGCCGGGGTCAGGTGGTAGGAGAAGGCGTTGTGGACCAGATCGCCCGGCCGGAAGCCGGCGGCGAAGAGGGCGCGGGCGAACCGCCAATAGTCGATCCGCGCGCCCTCCGGGTCGTAGATCGGCCCGGGCGAGGCGAAGATGCGCACGAGCCGCGCGGGCGGCGTGGCGTTGAGCCCGCCGAACGGCAGGGCCGCCCGCTGGCGGGCCGGGAGGTCGGACTTGCGCAGCAGCGGCAGGGCGGCGAGGGCCGCGCGGTCGACCACCTGGTCGGGGTCGACCTCGCCCAGATGGCGGGCGAAGGCCGGGGCGTTGTCGAGCGCGTGGCGGATGAGCCCGGGCAGGGCGTGGAAGATCGCCTGCTCGCGCTCGGCCGGCTTGCGGACCTCCTGGCGGTCGTAGAAGACGCCCCCGCTCTCCGGCATGGCCGACCCCTCCGCTGCGCGCGGTGCACCCGGCCCCCTTATAGGCATCGCCCTCGTCCCACGTCATCTGCGGCCGCAGCCGGCGGCGAGCCTGCGCGACGCGCCGCCGCGCCCGCACCGGCCTCACAGCCAACGCTTGCGCCGCTTGTAGCTCTTGATGTCCCGGAAGCTCTTGCGCCCGGACCCGCTCAATCCCAGATAGAATTCCTTGACGTCCTCGTTGTCGCGCAGCCCGGCGGCCGGGCCGTCGAGCACGACCCGCCCGTTCTCCAGGATGTAGCCGTAGCTCGCATGGCGCAGCGCCAGGCTGGTGTTCTGCTCGGCCACGAAGAAGGTGACCTTCTCCTCGCGGTTGAGCCGGTCGACGATGCCGAAGATCTCCTCGACCAGCTGCGGGGCGAGGCCCATCGACGGCTCGTCGAGGAGGATCAGCCGCGGGCGGGCCATCAGCGCCCGGCCGATGGCGCACATCTGCTGTTCGCCGCCCGAGGTGTAGCCGGCGAGCGAGCGGCGGCGCTCCTTGAGCCGCGGGAAGTAGCCGTAGACCAGCTCGAGGTCGCGCTGGATGGCGGCCCGCCCGTCGCGGCGGGCGAACGCGCCGGTCAACAGGTTCTCCTCGACGGTCAGATGCCCGAAGCAGTGCCGACCCTCCATCACCTGGATGCAGCCGCGGCGCACCAGCTCGTTCGGCGAGAGTTGGTGCACCGCCTCGCCGTAGAAGGTGATCGAGCCCTTGGTGACCGCACCGCGCTCGGCCCGCAGCAGGTTGGAGATCGCCTTCAAGGTGGTGGTCTTGCCGGCGCCGTTGGCGCCGAGCAGCGCCACGATGGCCCCTTCCGGCACCTCGAGGCTGACGCCCTTGAGGACCAGCACGACGTGGTCGTAGACCACCTCGATGTTGTTGACCGAGAGGGCCGGGCCGGGGGAGGCGGCGGCTGCGGCAGCGCTCGTGGGCACGCGCGGGGTCCGGGCTTCGGCCGGGGCGGCGGGCCCGCCCCGGCCGGTCGGTCGTCAGGGGCAGGAGGCGGGGGTGATCCCCTTCTCCTTGGCGTAGGCGGCGGCCGCCGCCTCCACCTTCGGGCGGAGGTACTTGGTGTCGGCCTCGATCCAGTCGGAGACGAACACCCACTTCTTTCCGTCCCACTGGTGGATGCGCGCCTTGCGCGCGCCCTCGTGGTCGGCGCAGGACACCTTGAGCGGCGTGACCAGCCCCTCGAAGCCGAGCTCCTTGATGCGCGCCGCGGAGAGGTCGAGCCCGGCGTAGCCCTCGCGGACGTCGGCGCCGTTGACCACGGTCTTGCCGGTCAGCTTCTGGGCGGTGCGCACCGCCTCGAGCTTGAGCATCGCGTCGATCATGCCGCGATTGTAGAGGACCTCGCCGACCTCCTCGCGCTTGCCGGCGCCCTTGCCGGCATCGTAGACATACTTGAGGATGTCCTTGTGCACGGCGTAGTCGGCGCCCGAGGGGTGCAGCGCCAGGCCCTGGTAGCCCTTGGCGTCGTCGCCCGCCGGCCGCACGTCGGGCTCGGCCGCCGCCCACCACACCCCGTACATCTTGTCGCGCGGGTAGCCGACCGCGACCGCCTCCTTGATGGCGGTCGAGTTCATCACCCCCCAGCCCCACAGGAACACGAAGTCGGGCCGGGTCTGGCGGATCTTGAGCCAGGCCGCCTTCTGCTCGACGCCCGGATGGGTCACCGGGATCGCCTCGAAGGTGTAGCCGTGCTTGGCGGCGTGGTCCTGGAGGACCGGGATCGGCTCCTTGCCGTACGGGCTGTCGTGGTAGACCAGCGTGATCTTCTTGCCCTTGAGGCCGCCCGAGATCCTGGCGGTGTGCTGGATCAGGATGTCGGCCGCGCTCCAGTAGGTGCCGAGGAGCGGGAAGTTCCACTGGAACACCCGGCCGTCGGCCGATTCGGAGCGGCCGTAGCCCATGGTCTGCAGCGGGATCTTGTCGACCGGGACCTTCTCGGTCAGCGCGAAGGTGATGCCGGTCGACAGGGGCGAGAAGGCGATCGCCCCCGACCCCTTGGTCTTGAGCCGCTCGTAGCACTCCACGCCGCGGTCGGTGGCGTAGCCGGTCTCGCACTCCTCGAGCTCGATCCTGGCACCGCCCACGCCGCCGTCGCGGGCGTTCACCATGGCGACGTAGTCGGCCACGCCGTTGGCGAAGGGGATCCCGTTCGGCGCGTAGGCGCCCGAGCGGTAGACGAGGTGCGGGTAGAAGATGGTGTCGGCGGCGCCGGCCGGCGCCGCGGCGAGCAACGCCAGGGCCGCGGTCGTGGCGAGCGTCCTCGCCAGGGTGGAAAGCCTCATGCTCGAACCTCCCATGCTCCGACCCCGCGGGGTCCGGTTGTCAGTACGGGAACGGCCACAGCCGCAGCTTCTCCTTGCCGATCTGCCACAACCGGGCAAGGCCGTGCGGCTCGACGATCAGGAACAGCACGATGAGCGCGCCGAAGATCATGAATTCCAGGTGGCTCACCATCGCGGTCGACAGCTCGATGCCGATCAGGGCCGGCGCCTGGTTGAGGAAGATCGGCAGGATGGTGATGAAGGCCGCGCCCAGGAACGAGCCCAGGATCGACCCCATGCCGCCGATGATCACCATGAACAGGAGCCGGAAGCTCATGTCGATCGAGAAGGCCAGGGGTTCCCAGGAGCCGAGATGGACGAAGGCCCAGAGCACGCCGGCGACGCCGGCCACGAAGCTCGACACCGCGAAGGCCGAGAGCTTGGCGGTCATCGGCCGGATGCCGATGATCTCGGCGGCGATGTCCATGTCGCGGATCGCCATCCAGGACCGCCCGATCCGCGAGCGGACCAGGTTCTTGGCGACGATCGCGGTCAGGCAGGCGAAGGCGAGGCAGAGCCAGTACTTCTCGAGCGGCGTGTCGATCAGCCAGCCGAACAGGTCGAGCGGCGGTGCGGTGACCGAGCCCGAGGGGGTGTAGTTGGTGAACCAGCCGATCCGCGCGAACATCCAGTCGACGAAGAACTGCGCGGCAAGCGTGGCGACCGCCAGGTAGAGGCCCTTGATCCGCAGCGAGGGGATGCCGAACAGGACCCCGACCGCGGCCGCCACGAGCCCGGCCAGGAGGAAGTCGAGGAGCAGCGGCAGGCCCGGCAGGCGCAGCGCCAGGTTGTAGGCGGCGTAGGCGCCGATCGCCATGAAGGCGCCGGTGCCGAGCGAGATCTGGCCGCAATAGCCGAGCAGCAGGTTGAGGCCGATGGCGCCCACCGCGAGGATCAGGAACGGCACCAGGATCGCCCGCAACAGATAGTCGTCGGCCAGGAGTGGCACGCCCACCCAGGCGAACAGGAGGACGAGTGCGATGCCGATCCTGTCCTGGCGGAGCCGGAAGATCGCCTGATCGGCGGCGTAGGAGGTACGGAACTGGCCGGTCTCGCGGTAGATCAAGGCGATGCCCTCAGACCCGCTCGATGATCCGCTCGCCGAACAGGCCCTGCGGACGGACCAGGAGGACCGCCAGCGCCAGGACGTAGGCGAACCAGTACTCGATGCCGCCGCCGACCAGGGGCCCGAGATAGAGCTCGGCGAGCTTCTCGCCGGCACCCACCAGGAGGCCGCCCACGATCGCCCCGGGGATCGAGGTGAGCCCGCCCAGGATCAGCACCGGCAGCGCCTTCAAGGCCACGAGCGAGAGCGAGAACTGGACGCCGAGCTTGGAGCCCCAGGCCATTCCCGCCACCAGCGCCACGATCCCGGCCGTGGACCAGACGATCAGCCAGATCTGGTTCAAGGGGATGCCGACCGACTGGGCCGCCTGGTGGTCGTCGGCCACCGCGCGCAGCGCCCGGCCGATCCGGGTGCCGTGGAAGAAGACCGAGAGTGCCAGCACGAGCGAACCCGCGATCACGGTCGCGAACACGTCGACCGGGCTCACCAGGATGCCGCCCGGGAACAGGCCCTCGAGCAGGAACCAGGGGGTCGAGGGGATGCCGAGCTCGAGCTGGTAGACGTTCGAGCCCCAGACCGTCTGGCCGAAGCCGTCGAGGAAGAAGGTGACCCCGATCGTGGCCATGAACAGAATCAGCCCGTGCTGGCCGACGAGTGGGCGCAGCACCAGCCGCTCGATCGCGAAGGCGACCGCCACCATGATCGCCATCGCCAGGACCAGGGCCAGGGGCAGCGGCATCCATTCGTCGAGCCGCACGAGGGCCAGTGCCGCGAACAGGACCATCGCCCCCTGGGCGAAGTTGAACACGCCCGAGGCCTTGAAGATGAGGACGAAGCCGAGCGCCACGAGCGAGTAGAGCACCCCGCTCATCAGGCCGCCCAGGAGCACCTCCAGGAACGGGCCGAGCTCAGCCATGCGCCACGCCCAGATAGGCCGCGATCACCGCCGGGTCGTCGCGCACCTCGGCGGGCGTGCCGTCGGCGAGCAGCCGGCCGTGGTCGAGCACCACCACGCGGTCGGAGATGTCCATGACCACGCCCATGTCGTGCTCGATGAGCGCCACCGTCGTGCCGAACTCCTCGTTCACGTCGAGGATGAAGCGGCACATGTCCTCCTTCTCCTCGAGGTTCATGCCGGCCATCGGCTCGTCGAGCAGCAGGAGCTCGGGCTCCATGGCCAGCGCGCGCGCCAGCTCGACCCGCTTCTGCAGCCCGTAGGGCAGCTTGCCGACCGGCACCTGGCGGATGTGCTGGATCTCGAGGAAGTCGATGATCCGCTCGACGAAGGCGCGCTCGGCGAGCTCCTCGGAACGCCCGCGGCCGATCCAGAAGGCCTGCTCGAGGAACGAGGCGCGCATCTTGAGGATGCGTCCGGTCATGATGTTGTCGAGGGTGCTCATGCCCTTGAAGAGGGCGATGTTCTGGAAGGTGCGGGCGATCCCGCCCTTGGCCGCCTCGTGCGGGCGCATGCGCGGCCGGGCGCGGCCCTTCCAGACGATGCGGCCCTCCTGTGGATGGTAGAAGCCGTTGATCACGTTGAGCATCGACGACTTGCCGGCACCGTTCGGGCCGATGATGGCGCGGATCTCGCCCTTGCGGATGTCGAAGCTCACGTCGGTGAGCGCGCGCACGCCGCCGAAGCGCAGCGAGATGCCCTCGACGGCGAGCAGCACCTCGCCGATCGCCCGCCGGCGCTGCGTGGTCGGGGCGGTCGCGGCCGGCGCCGTGGCGAGCATCAGGCGGCCCGGGCGAGCCGGACGTGGGCGCGCGTGTCGCGGATCTCGAGGTCGGCCTCGATGCGCCCGGTGCGGCCGTCCTCGAAGGTCACCAGGGTGTCGACGTGGACCCGGTCCCGCCCGGCGTACATCGCCTCGATGATGGCGGCGTAGCGCTCGTCGATCACCCCGCGGCGGACCTTGCGCGTGCGGGTGAGCTCGCCGTCGTCCGGGTCGAGCTCCTTGTAGAGCAGCACGAAGCGGCGGATGCGCTGGCTCTCCGGCAGGCTCGCGTTGACCGCCTCGACCTCGCCGGCGACGAGCTCGATCACCGCGCCGTTGGCGGCCAGGTTCTGGTAGGTGGTGAAGCCGATGCGCCGGCTCTCCGCCCATTTGGAGACCATCGAGTAGCGGATGCACAGGATGGCGGTCACGAACGGCCGCCGGTTGCCGAGCACGACCGCCTCGCCGACATAGGGCGAGAACTTGAGCTTGTTCTCGATGAACTGCGGGCTGAAGCGCACGCCGGTCGAGGTGCGGGCGATGTCCTTGACCCGGTCGATCACCACGAGGCGCCCCTTGGCGTCGAGGAAGCCGGCATCGCCGGTGCGCATCCAGCCGTCCGGCGTGAGCGTCTCGCGGGTCGCCTCCTCGTCGTTGAAATAGCCCTGGAACATGCCGCCGTGGCGGGTCTCGATGGCGCCCACGCCGTTCTCGTCCGGATCGACGATCCGCACCTCGGTGCCCTTGAACGGCACGCCCGAGCTGTCGGTGTCGATCTCGTCGTGGACCTGGAGGGTGTAGGCGCCGGACAGCTCGGTCTGGCCGTAGAGCTGGCGCAGCGGCACGCCCATCGCCAGGAAGAACTTGAAGGTGTCCGGTCCGAGCGCCGAGCCGCCGGTCGCGGCCGAGCGGACCCGGGCGAAGCCGAGCCGGTCCTTGAGGGCGCCCATGACCAGGAGATCGGCCAGCCGCGCGCGCCCGCCGCGCTCGACCGCGCGCGTGCCGGTGCGCACCGCCCAGTCGAACAGGCGCCGGGTGAGCGGGCCGGAATCGAGGATCCGCGCGCGCACGTCGGCCGCGGTCTGCTCCCAGACCCGCGGGGCGAGCAGGAGGTGGGTCGGGCCGATCTCGCGGAGATCCCGCATCGCCGTCTCGGCGCTCTCCGGGAAGTTGGCGCGGATCCCGCACAGGAGCGGCATCGCCACGACGTAGACCTGCTCCATGATCCAGGGCAGCGGCAGGATGCACACGTACTCGTCGTCGGGTCCGCGCGGGTCGACCTCGAGATAGGCCCGCACGTGGCCGAGGAAGGGTCCCGCCTGCAGCATCGCGAGCTTGGGGCTCGAGGTGGTGCCCGAGGTGGTGCACAGCACCGCCACGTCGCGGCCGCTGCCGGCCGCCACCTCGGCCTCGAAGCGGCCGGGCTCGCGCCCCTCGAGCTCGCGGCCGCGGGCCAGCAGCTCGGCCCAGGACACGAGCCGCGGGTCGACGTATTTCCGCATGCCGCGATCGTCGTGGAAGACGATCCAGCGGAGCGTGCGGACGGCCTCGCCGAGGCCCAGGATCTTGTCGACCTGCTCCTCGTCCTCGCACACGATCACCGCGGCGCCCGAATAGCCGAGCAGGTAGCCGGCCTCGGCCGCGAGCACGTCCTCGTAGATGCCGAGCGTCATGCACCCCAGCGCGTGCGCGGCGAGCTCGCTCCACACCCAGTTCGGGCGGTTGCGGCCGAGGAGTGCCACCACCTCGCCGCGGCGCACGCCGAGGGCGGCCAGGCCGAGCGCGATCTCGCGCACCCGGTCGCGGTAGTCGCGCCACGTGTAGACGTTCCAGATGCCGAGGTCCTTCTCGCGCATCGCCGGCCGGTCGGCCCAGCGCTCGGCATTGTGCAGGAGGAGCTTCGGGAAGGTGTCGAGCCCCTCGCTCGACGGCGCGCCGGTCACGCCGCCCGACCCCGCTCGGGGACCGGCGCGCCGGCCCCCACGCCCGATCGGCGAACGGCGCTCCCCGGCGCTCGACCCATGCGCGCACCTCCCGGATCCACCCCGGCCGCCTCCGCCCACGCGGCCGTCGCTCCGAGGCGGGCTATACCAGCCCGCGGCGGCGACGCATAGCAGGGTTGCGGGCGGCGGCGCCCTCCGGGCCCGCGACGCCGCGTCCTAGCCGCGCGGCGGGGTGTCGGCGAGCCGCCGGTAGCGCCAGACGGTCGCGGGCGGCAGGTTGCGCACCACGTAGCGCACGAGCTCGGCGCGGATGCCGAGCCGGCGGGCCGGCACCGGCGGGACCGGCGAGTAGCTGTACTGCAGCATGGCACCGGGCTCGCGCAGCGCACCCAGGCCCTGCTCGACGATCGCCTTCTTGAAGGCGAACGGCATGCGCACCATCGGCAGGCCCGAGACCACGGTGGAGACGTCGTCGATGCCGAGCCCGGCCAGGATCTCGTCGAGCCGGGTCGCGTCGCCCGGCACCACGATGCAGCCCGGCAGCCGGCGGCCCAGATAGGCGGCGAGCTCCGGGTCGAGCTCGACCACCACCAGCCGGTCGCGCGGGATGCCGCGCTCGATCAGGCCCTGGGTGATGGCGCCGGTGCCGCCGCCGAGCTCGACCACGTGCCGGCCGGGCTGCCAGACCACGGCATCGGCGATCGCCCGCGCCAGCGCCGGCGAGGAGGGCTTGATCGAGCCCATCGACCGCGGCGAGCGCAGCCATTGGCGGAAGAAGAGCTCGCTCTCCTTGACCAGCTCTACCTGCTGCATCCTGGTGTCCCCGGCGGGCGACGGTTCCCGGGCGTCGTGCCCGACATCGCGACGGTTGCCCGACGCCCGGGCCGCGCGGCGGCGTCGACGGCGAGCGTCGCGTGTGGATATCGCCGACCGCCCCGTGCCGCAAGCACGCAGCGGTCACGCTCCGGCCACACTCGTGCGGTCGACCGCGCGCGCCCCGACCACCTCGAGCTCGGCCAGGGCACGCACCGCCACCACGAGCATCGCCAGATCGGGTGCCGCGGCCTGGCGCAGCTCGCCGGCGAGGCCCTGCCAGCGGCCGAGGCCGCTCGTGGCGGTGGCGAGGAAGGTGGCGACGGCGGCCGTGGCCGAGCCCGGATCGGCCGCCCGCAGGCCGGCCGCGAGGGCCGCCGTGGCGAGCCGCCTGAGCTCGGCCGCGAGCTGGTCCTCGAGCCCGGCCAGGGCCATCCGGGCGAAGGCCGAGCCGGCCGGGACCGCGGCCAGCCGGCCACGCAGCTCGCTCACCCCGAGCGCCGCATCGAGCGCCGCGTAGACCCGCGCCGCGGCGAGCGCGTCGACCTCGCCGAGCGCGCCGGGCACAGACGCCCGC
>JBBIIE010000129.1:0-9964 GCA_037446605.1 Geminicoccaceae bacterium
CTCCTTCCGCTTCGGCAGGAAGAAAGCGGCGCACCAGAGATCGCAGGCGAGCCGCAGCCGCTGCTGCTCCGGGCTCTCCTGCCAGGCGCGGAACGCCCGCCGCTTGGCCTGGACCTCTTCGAGCCGGTCCTCGGGCATGGCGGCGATCGCCTCGAGCCCCGCCGCGAGCTTTTTCAGGAGCTCCGGCACGCCGTGGAAGAAGAGGTCGGTCCCGCGCGCGCCGCGCTCGCTCCGGTTGCGCTTGCGCAGGGCTCTGACCACCGCCGGATCGTCGCCCTCGAGCTTCTCGTAGGCCTCGTCGGGGATGCCGGCCGCGAGCTGCTCCAGGGAAAAGACGCCGAGAAGGCTGTCGCCGCGGCGCACGTGCGGATCGAGGAAGGAGAGCGGCACGCCCGGCACGAGGCTCTCGAGCCAGAGGGCGACCTTGGCGAGCTCGACCGCGCGGCGGTTCTTGTCGACCGCGTAGAGGCAGGAGCGGACGACGTCGCGCAGCGCGCCGCGCCGGGCGGCGGGGGCGGGTTCGGGCTCGCCCGTGCGGATCCGGGCGAGCTCCTGGGCGAGTCGGCGGGCGGCGGCCAGGAGGAAATGACCGGAGCCCGAGGCCGGGTCGACGATCTTGAGCGAGAGGATCGCCCTTTCCTTCTCGGCCGGGCTCGGAGCCGATGCGAGCCGCGCCTCGAGCACGGGCTCGAGCGCGCTTCGGACGAGCTCGCGGACGAGCGGGTCGGGGGTGTAGTAGCTGCCCGTGCTCTTGCGCTCGCCACCCCGGACGAAGTCGAAGCGCGGCGGGTCGAGCGCGACGACCGGGTGGAGCTCGAGCAGCGATTCGTAGACCGAGCCCAGCTCCTCGACGTCGAGGGCGGAAAAGCGCACCCGCCGCCGCGGGCCCCGCCGCGCCCGCCGGCCGCGGCCCTCCTCGCTCTCGAAGGTCGAGAGGTGGAAGAGGGCCTCGAGGAGCCGGTCGTTGGCGATCCGCGCCTCTTCGAGGTCGGCGCAGGCCTCGAGGGCGAACAGATCGCCGTCGAGCGCGGCGAGGCCGAGCTTCGCCGCCTCGTCGGGCTCGTCGAGGGCGCGGAAGAGGACGCCGAGGCCGAGCCAGAGATCGGCGTGCGGGTCCGGCCTTCGGCGCTCGGCCCGCTCGCGCAGCCGCGAGATCCCGTACCAGCGCTCGTAGATCGCGTAGCGCCGGGCCGCAGCCGGGTCGGCGTCGGGGCGGGCGAGCAGCCGCCGCTCCTCCGCGGTCAAGAGGAAGAGGAGCCGGTAGACGAGCGCCAGGAGCTGGTCGCGACAGGCTTCCGGGGCGAGCCGGCCTTCGCCGAGGGCTCGGCGGAGCGCGTCGCTCTCGGGATGGGCGAGGAAGCCCGTGCCGAGGATGCGCAGCGCCTCCTCCACACCCTCGCGGAGCTTCTCGCGGACCCGGCCGCCCTCCTCGATCGCCTTCTGGTACCAGCGCTCGAGCAGGCAGCCGTGCGCGGCACCGGCGTTCGCGGGGAAGCGCGAGCGGTGCAGGAGGCGGAAGAGCAGGGCGAAGTCGGGATAGAGCTCGTCGCGGGCGATCGCTTCGAGGTCGACCTCGAGGAAGGCTTGCCGGGTGGTGTGGGGGTTGGCGCGCAGGAGCCGCAGCCGGCGGCCGTTGGTGACGATGCCCCAGAGCAGGTCGGTGCGGTCGAGGCAGGCCTGCAGAAGGCCGTGCGGGGAAACGCGCCGCTCGTCCCGCTGATCGAGGTCCTGCTCGAAGGGGACGAGGTGGATCGGCACGACGGGGGCGTCGTCCTCGTCCTCCGTGTGGCTGATCGCGAGGGTGCCGGACGAGGTGGGCAGGCCACCTCGCGCGAAGCGCGGCGCGAAGCCGAGCTCGCGCAGGAACGGCAGGACCCAGCTCTCGCGGGTGATCCGCCCGCTGCCGCCCTCACCGACCGCGGCGCGGCGCCGCTCGAAGCTCCGCCAGTGCGAGAGCACGCGGCCGAAGCTCTCCTGGATCTCGTCGGCGAGCCGCACCCGCTTCTCGAAGCCGAAGGCTTCGGCGGTCTGCCCCTCGATCTTCTCGGGGTCGGTCGCGAGCCGGTCGAGGAGGTCGGGGTCGAACAGGCCGCCTTCGATCGCGATGACCGTGCTCATGCAGCGTCTCCCGCGGTCGGGAAGAGGAGGAAGAGGCCCAGGAGATCGGGCGGGCTGTGCGGTTGGACGCGGAAGCGGCCGGTCTCGCCGGAAAGCGCGCGGATCCGGCGGTGCTGCTGCTCGAGCGCCGCCGTCCGCGCCCGGGTCACGGGCTCGTGCCAGCGCGGCTGCGCGCGGATCGCGGCGAGGAACCGTTCGAGCCAGCTCGTGCGCTCGAAGCGGCTCGGTTCGGGGGCGACGGGCTCGGCCCGCCCGAGGAGCTCGAGGCCCGTCGCGTCGAGCGGTTCGAGGAAGGCGAGACGGTCGGCGTCGTCGAGGGTCGCGGCCACGACCCGGACCTCCTCGGCGAAGCGTTCGGCGCGGCCCTCCTCGAGCGTGTAGCGCAGGCGGAGCAGGAGGAGCGCCGTGATCTCGCGCACGAGTGGGGTGCGCGCGGCACCGCAGCGGGCGAAGAGCCCACCGTCGCGGCCCTCGAGGGCGAGGCCGGTGACCCGGGCGGCGAGCCGTTCGACGAAGGGGTGGGTGCGGCCGAGGTGGAGGGCTTCGGGGTCGGCCAGTCGGTCGAAGCAGACCTCGACCGGGACCGTGTCGCCGAGCAGGGCCGCGAGCTCCCTCTCCTGTTCGCCCGGGTGGAGGAGGAACCGGTGGGGCCGCGCGGTCGGCCGCAGGAAGCCGCCGAGTCGCGGCAGCACGATGCGCAGGAAGTGCTCGACCGCGGCCGGATCGCCGAGCACGCGGTCGAGCTCGGCGAGCTCCGCTTCGACCTCCTCGGGCCGGATCCCTTCCTGGGCGAAGTAGGTGCGGGCCTCGTCTTCGGCCGCGACCGCCCGGTCCCAGGCGGCGAGGAGGGAGCGGGTCCGGTCCTCGTCCTCGAGGTCGAGGCGGAGCTGGCGGTGGCGGTCGCGGCGCAGGAGCACCGAGGCGACGACCGCATCCAGCACCTCTTCGGCGCCGGCCGGGACCGGTACCGCCACGCCCAGGACTTCGCGGATCCGGCGCGCCTTGCGGATCAACACCTCGAGCACCGCGAGGTCGACCTCGTTGTCGGCGCCGTAGAGGACGATCGTCTCGACCACGGGCTTCGCTTGGCCGAAGCGGTCGACCCGGCCCTCGCGCTGTTCGAGCCGGTTCGGGTTCCAGGGCAGGTCGTAATGCAGGACCGCGTCGAAATGGTCCTGCAGGTTGATGCCTTCGGAGAGGCAGTCGGTGGCGACGAGGAGCCGGCGCGGCGCGCGGGCGAGCGCCTCGATCCGCTCGCGGCGCACCTCCTCGGCGAGCTCGCCCGTGACCGAGGCGACTTCGACGCCGGGCAGGGCGCGCGCGAGATGGTCGGCGAGATAGGCCGCGGTCGGCACGAACCGGCAGAAGACGATCGGCGAGAAGCCGCGCCGGACGAGGTCCTGCAGCTCGCGGATGGCGGCCGCGAGCTTGGGGTCGCGCTGCAGCCCTTCGAGCTCGGCCGCCCGTCGGGCGAGCTCCCGCAGCCGGCGGCGGTCGGCTTCGGGTAGGGTCGGCGCCTCGGCCTCGAGCGGCGCCGAAGGTGCGAGATCGCTCGTCGGGGTTTCGTCGACCGCGTCGGAGACGTCCGGCCGGAACCGCTCGTCGATCGCCTCGGGATCCTCCTCGCCCGCGAGCAGCGCTTCGGCTCCGGCGCGGCGGGTGAGGACGGTCGCGGCGGCGCGCGGGCTCGAGAGCACACAGCGCAAAAGCGCGATCGCCGCCCAGTGGCGCACGCGCTGGCGGGCGTCGCGGGTACCGCCCGGGCCGCTCACCCGCGCCCGGCAATGGTCGAGCACCGCCTCGAACAGCCGGGCCTGGTCGGGATCGAGCCGGTACGTGACCTCGCGCGGCACCCGCTCCGGGAACGGGGTCGCCGGGCCGAGCCAGCGCGCCACGTCCCGACGTCGGCGCTGGACGAGGAAGGGCTTGAGCCGCCGCCGGTCGAGCCGCCCCTCGCCGTCGAACGCCGGGTTCAACAAGCCGAGCAGCGACCGGAAGCTCTCCTCGATGCCGGAATGCGGCGTGGCGGTGACGAGCACGAGGTGGAGGTCGGGTCGGCGCTCGACGAGCCGGGCGAGGAGCTCGAAGCGCAGTTGTTGGCCGCGGCTCCGCGCCCCGGCCGGTCGGGCGCAGCCGTGCGCCTCGTCGACGATCAGGAGATCGGGGGCGTCGCGCAGGAAGGCCTCGCGCTGGCGTTCGCCCTTGACGAAGTCGATCGAGGCCACGAAGCAGTCGGCGAAGGCCCACACGCTCGCATCCGGCCGCGGCAGGCGGCGTTCGAGTGCGGCCATGGTCGCGGGCTGGATGCGGTCGGGCCGGAAGGCGAACTTCTCCTCGAGCTCGCGGGTCCACTGCTCGACGAGATGGGCGGGGCAGAGGACGCCGAGCCGGCGCGCGAGGCCCCGATCGACGAGCTCGCGGGCGAGCAGTGCCGCCTCGATCGTCTTGCCCACGCCGACGTCGTCGGCGATCAGGAGCCGGACCGGATCGGGCAGGAGCCGGACCGGATCGGGTCGGCGGAGCGCCAACAGGAGCGGTACGTACTGGTAGGGGCGCGGGGTGCAGGAGATCTTGCCGAGCCCGCGCAACGGGGCGGCCGCGCTGCGCAGGAGGAGGCGGCTCGCCTCGAAGAGCGCGCGTGCGCCCGAGGCGTCGCCGGCGCGCGCCGGATCGGGCAGCGGAAATTCGGCCGGGTGGATCCTCTCGCGCCGCAGGTCGAGGAGGAGCGCGGCCCCGGCCTCGTCCGGCTCGGTGAGCGGCCGCAGCTCGACGAGGCCCGTCGCCGGATCGGAACCCACGACGATCCACGGCTTCCCGCGGGCCGCCGCGAGTTTCCCCGGAGCCCAGCGTGCCGCGGCGCCCGCTACGTCCATGTCGGCCTCCCCCGCGTTCGACGCACGATCGGCCCCAGTGCTACCCAGCCGCCGGGCGATCGCCAAGGCACGCGGTTCGCGGCGGCCCCTTGCCCCCTCTCGACAGCGCCTGACCGCCGCTCCTAACCGTCGGCCGACGCGCGCGAGGAGACGGGGGTGCTCGGGGTAATCCTGCGGCGGATCGGGGAAGGGAAGGCGGGGCCGGTCGCGGTCGTCGTGGCCGCGATCCTGCTCCTCTGGTACGCCGCCGCCGTGGTCTTGAACGCGCCGCAGATCCGCGACCGCTGGGCGCGCGAGGGCCGTGTGGCCGGCACGGCCGAACTCGTGGCGGAGGCCTGGGCCATGGAGCGGCCGGTCCTGCCCGCCCCGCACCAGATCCTCGAGGAAATCCGCAAGACGACCCTCGGCCTGCCGGCCACCTCGCGCCGCTCGCTCCTCTACCACGCCTGGGTCACGCTCTCGTCGACCCTCCTGGGCTTCCTGCTCGGCACCGCCCTCGGCATCGTGCTCGCCGTCGCGATCGTCCATCTGCCGGTGCTCGACCGGGCGCTCCTCCCCTGGATCGTCGCCTCGCAGACCGTGCCGATCCTGGCGATCGCGCCCATCATCGTCGTCGTGCTGGCGGCGCTCGGCCTCACCGGCCTTCTGCCCAAGGCCCTGATCAGCACCTATCTCTGCTTCTTCCCGGTCACGATCGGCATGGTGAAGGGCCTGCGCTCGCCCGAGCCGATCCAGCTCGAGCTCTTGAAGACCTGGAACGCGAGCGAGGGCCAGGTCCTCCGCTATTTGCGCTTCCCGGCCTCGCTCCCCTTCCTCTTCGCGAGCTTGAAGGTCGCGATCTCGATCGCGCTCGTGGGCGCGATCGTGGGCGAGCTCCCGACCGGGGCGGTGGCCGGGCTCGGGGCAAGGCTCTTGACCGGCTCCTATTACGGCCAGACCGTGCAGATCTGGGCGGCCCTCGTCGTGGCCTCGCTCTTGGCCGCACTCCTCGTCGCGACGGTCGGCCTCGCCGAGCGGATGGTCCGCGCCCGGCTCGGAGGCGCCCCTTGAGCGTCACGGGCCTCGAACGCCGCGCCGAAGCCGGGACGGGGGCGCTCGTCGCCACGATCGCCGCGCTCTTCTTGCCGCTCGGCGCGGCCGGCTGGTGGTTCGCCCACCCGACCGCTTTCTTTCTGGTCCTCGTTCTCCTCCTAGCCGCGGCGGTGACCCGCGGGCGGCCCGCCGGATGGCTGCCCGGCCTCGCCCTCGCGGTGGCCGTGCTCGCGGCCTCGGCCGCCCCGCTTCTCGTGATCGACCCCGCTGACCCGCCCGGGCTCGCCGCCCCGGGGCTCTGGCTCCTCCTCCTGGCCCTCGTCCTCGCCGCCTTCCGTGCCATGGCGCTTCTGGCTGCCGCGACCGCCGGGCGGGGTCCGGCGGCCCTCCTCGTCCCGGCGCTCTTCGGGATCGGGGTCCTCTACGTCTGGGAGCTCCTGGTCCGGGGCTTCGGCATCCCGGGCGTGCTCTTGCCGCCGCCCTCGGCGGTGGGGCGGGCGCTCGTCGCGAACGTCGAGCTCCTGCGCGCCGATTTCGTCCAGACCTTCCTGCGCGCCGTCGTCCCGGGCTGGGCCATGGGCTGTGCCGCGGGCTTCGCCGTGGCGCTGTTGGCGGACCGGATCCCCTTCCTCGCCCGCGGGCTCCTGCCGCTCGGCAATCTCGTGGCGGCCCTTCCGATCGTCGGGATCGCGCCGATCCTCGTCATGTGGTTCGGCTTCGATTGGCAGTCGAAGGCCGCGGTCGTGGTCGTCATGACCTTCTTCCCGATGCTCGTGAACACGCTCGAGGGTCTGCGCGCCGCGGGCCGGCTCGAGCAGGATCTCATGCGCTCCTATGCGGCCTCGTACCTCGTGACCCTCTTGAAGCTCCGGCTGCCGACGGCCGCCCCCTTCGTCTTCAACGCCTTGAAGATCAACAGCACGCTCGCCCTGATCGGCGCGATCGTCGCCGAGTTCTTCGGCACGCCGATCGTGGGGATGGGGTTCCGGATCTCGACCGAGGTCGCCAAGATGGCGCTCGACCTCGTCTGGGCGACGATCGCGGTGGCGGCGGTTTCGGGCTCGGCGTCCTACGGGCTCCTCGCCCTTCTGGAACGGCGGCTCACCTTCTGGCATCCCTCGTTCCGACGGGTGGCGGGCTGAGCCGCGCGTCGCGGCGACGCCGGTCCGACAGGTCCCGTCCGGGAGAGGAGGCGAGGATGCGAACGGTCCTTTTGGCCGGTGCGGCGGTGCTGGCCCTTTCGGTTGCGACGGCCGAGGCGGCCGACAAGATGACGCTGCAGCTCAAATGGGTGACGCAAGCCCAGTTCGCCGGCTACTTCGTCGCCAAGGACAAGGGGATCTACAGCAAGTACGGGCTGGATGTGACGATCAAGCCGGGCGGGCCGGACATCGCCCCGCCGCAGGTGATCGCGGGTGGTGGCGCCGACGTCATCGTCGAGTGGATGCCGGCGGCGCTCGCGGCGCGCGAGAAGGGCCTGCCGCTCGTCAACATCGCCCAGGTCTTCAAGAAGTCGGGGATGATGCTGACCTGCCGCAAGGATACCGGCATCAAGGATCCCAAGACCGACTTCAAGGGCCGCACGCTCGGCGTCTGGTTCGCCGGCAACGAGTATCCCTTCCTGTCCTGGATGAGCCAGCTCGGGCTGAAGACCACCGGCGGCAAGGACGGGGTCACGGTGCTGAAGCAGGGCTTCAACGTCGACCCGCTCCTGCAGAAGCAGGCGGACTGCATCAGCACGATGACCTACAACGAATATTGGCAGGTCATCGACGCCGGCTACAAGCCCGAGGACCTCGTGGTCTTCAAATACGAGGACCAGGGTGTGGCGACGCTCGAGGACGGGCTCTACACGCTCGAGCGCACGCTCGCCGATCCCAAGGCGGTCGAACGGCTCGGCCGCTTCCTCAAGGCCTCGATGGAGGGCTGGGCCTGGGCGATCCGGAACCAGGACGAGGCGGCCATGATCGTGCTCGACAACGACACGACCGGCGCCCAGACCGAAAAACACCAGAAGCGGATGATGGGCGAGATCGCCAAGCTCATCGACAAGGGCGGCTCGAAGGGCATCGGCTATCTCGACCCGGCCGACCACGACCGGACGGTCAAGGTACTCCTGGCCGGTGGTTCGGATCCGGTGATCTCGAAGGCGCCGGTCGGCTCCTGGAGCCACGCCGTCTGGGACGCGCAGCCGAAGTGAGGCCGAGCCCCGGCGGGCGCCCGTCGTCCGCCGGGGTTCCCCCGCCGCCGCGGGGACCGTATATACGGGAGGAGCGTCGGTCGTGGGGGTCCAGGGGTCGACCCGCGATCGAGGCTCAGCATGACGTTCGAGTGGGACCCGGCCAAGGCCCGGCGCAATCTCGAGAAGCACGGGGTCGATTTCGCCGACGTCGTGCCCCTGCTCGATCGGGGCGCGCTCGTGGTGCCCGCCAAGGACGGCTCGGATGGCGAGAAACCTTGGAAAGCGATCTGTGGTGGCGGACCGGTCGTCGTCACGGTCGTATTCACGCGCCGTGGCGAAAGCTGGCGCATCATCTCCGCCCGCCCCGCCAGCCGAGCGGAACGACGAGACCATCGTAAGCTTCGATCCGCTGCTCCACCCGCCGGGCCGGACGGACTGGGAGCGGCTGCGCAAGATGACGGACGACGAGATCCGTCGGGCGATCGCGGAGGATCCTGACGCGGCGCCCGAGTGGACGGCCGAGGATTGGGAACAGGCGACGTTGGTGGAAGGACCTCCCCAGCGCCGGGTCTCGATCCGCCTCGACGCCGACGTGCTCGACTGGTTCAAGTCGCTCGGGGGCGACTGGCAGAGCCGGATCAACATGATCCTGCGCGGCTACATGGAGCGGCACAGGGACGCCGTCGAGGCCGCGCGCGCGGGCCGGAAGGCCCCGGCCGAGCCGGCGGCGCAGCCCGGAGAGCCGGAGGGATGAGCCGGTCCGCGGCGGACGCGCCGCTGTTCTTCTTCGGCACCCTCATGGACCCCGACCTGCTCGGCTTCCTGATCGGCCGGCCGGTCGAGCCGGGCCAGCTCCTGCCCGCGCGGCTCGGCGGCGCCCGCCGTGTGCGGGTGCGCGGGGCGAGCTATCCGATGCTCGTCGCCGACCCGCGCGCCTCGGTCGAGGGCCGGCTCTGGCACGGGGGCACGGCCGAGGAGCGCGCCCGGCTCGACGCCTACGAGGGCCCGGCCTGGCGGCTCGTGCCCGCCGAGGTCGAGCTGGCCTCGGGGGAGCGGGTCCTGGCCCGCGTCTACCGGGTGATCGAGGGCACCCTCGAGCCCACGGACGAACCCTGGGACCTCGCGCACTGGCAGGCCCGCCACAAGCCGCGCCATCTGGCGCGGGCGGACGCGCCGGCCGGCGCCGGGTCGCCTTGAGCGGCGGGTCGCTGCGGGCGAACGCGATCGCCGCGGCGAGCATCCTCCTCTGGGCGACCTCCTTCCCGGCCACCGACCGCCTGCTCGAGGGCTGGTCGGCCCTGCCGCTTGCCGCCGCGCGGCTGCTCGTGGCCGGCCTCGCCACCGGATTCCTGGCGCTCGCCCTCGGCGAGGCGACCGCCTGGCGGCGGGCCCATCTGGCCCCGGCGGCGATCCTGGGCGGGCTCGGACTGGGTGGCTCCGTCGCCCTCATGATGCTCGGCCAGGCCGCGACCGACGGGCTCACCACCGCCGTGCTGATCGCCACCATGCCGGTCGTGGCCGCCCTCCTGGAGCTGCCGCGGCGCGGTCGGCCCGGGCCGGCCGTGCTCGGCGGCGTGGCGCTCGCCGTCGCGGGCGGGGTGCTGCTCGCCTGGCGACCGGGGGCGGGCGGCCTCGTGCTGCGCGGCGGTGAGCCGCTCGTGGTGGCGAGCGTGGTCGTCTGGTGCTGGTACTCGCGGGCCGTGGCCGCCCGTCTCGGCGGCCTACCGCCCACGAGCCAGCCTACGCCAACCTCGCCGGC
>JBBIIE010000130.1:0-9837 GCA_037446605.1 Geminicoccaceae bacterium
CGCCGCCGCGCCCGGATCGCTGCCGACCACCGCGATGCCGTGGTCGCGCAGGTTGAGTGCCAGGTTGCGGCCCATCGTGCCGAGGCCGAGCAGCCCCACCCTCGACGGTTGCGTCATCGCGCGGCCGGCCCCCGCACCGTTCGCTTGTGGCCCGGTCGTGGGCATGCCACGGTCGCGGGCGCCGCGGAAGGCCGACGCTCGAGGAGGGTGGCCCTTGGACCGGGAGGCGCTCGCCCGTCGCTACTACAACATCGAGACCCTGCGCCGGGCGGCGCGCCGGGTGCTGCCCAGGGTGATCTTCGACTTCGCCGACGGCGGTGCCGAGGACGAGGTCACGCTGCGCCGCAACGAGGCCGACTTCGACGAGCTGGAGCTCGTGCCGCGGATGATGCGCGGTGCGGCCGAGCGCGACCTCTCGGTCGAGCTGTTCGGGCGGCGTCTCTCCCTGCCGGTGCTGATCGGCACGACCGGGCTCTCCGGCATCCTCTGGCCGGACGGCGAGTGCTGTGCCGCGCGGGCGGCGCAGGCGGCCGGCACCGTCTACTGCCAGAGCCACGGCTCGACCTGCACGATCGAGGAGCTCGCCCGGGCCGCCCCCGGCCCGCGCTGGTTCCAGGTGTTCCTCTACCGCGACCGCGGGCTCACCCGGGCGATGACCGAGCGCGCCCGGGCGGTGGGCTGCGAGGCGCTGATCCTCACCGTCGACAACCAGGTGCTCGGCCAGCGCGAGCGGGACCTGGCGAACGGCTTCGCGATCCCGCCCCGGCTCGGCCTGCGCGGCGTCCTCGACATGGCGCTGCACCTGCCCTGGCTCCTGCGGATGAAGGGCGCGCGCGGGATCAGCTTCGCCAACTACCGCGGTGCCGCCGGCCACGAGGACGACATCGTCTCGCTCGGGGCCTACATCGCCAGGATGCTCGATCCCGGGCTCTCCTGGCGTGACGTCGAGTGGCTGCGCGGGCTCTGGAGCGGGCCGTTCCTGCTCAAGGGCATCCTCCATCCCGAGGACGCCCGGATCGCGGCCGAGCAGGGCGTGGACGGCGTGATCGTCTCGAACCACGGCGGGCGCCAGCTCGACGGCGCCGTCTCGGCGATCCGCGCCCTGCCGGCGGTGGCCGAGGCGGTCGGCGACCGGCTCACCGTGCTGCTCGACGGCGGCGTGCGGCGCGGCGTCGACGTGGTGCGCGCCCTGGCACTGGGTGCGCGCGCCGTGGCGATCGGCCGGCCGCACTGGTGGGGCCTCGCGGTCGCGGGCGAGGCGGGCGTGGCGCTCGTGCTCGACATCCTGCGCCGCGAGCTCGACCGGGCGATGGCGCTCGCCGGCTGTGCGCGCCTCGCCGAGCTCGACCGGCGGCTGCTCGCGGCACCTCAGCCGACCGCCCCGGGGCCGCGGCAACTGCGCCGCGTCGGCTGGGCGACGCGCTCCCAGACCGAGCCCTCGAGCCAGTCGGTCGCGGGGCCGAGCCGCTCGTAGCGCCGGCAGGCGAGGGTGGGCTCGAGGGTCGCGCGGAGCTCCCCTTCCTCGAGGCAGAAGGCGGGGTCGAAGCCGCCGGCCTGCGCCCGCTCGCGGCCGAACGAGCAGAGCAGCACCCGGCCGCCCAGCCGCAGCACGTCCACGAGGCGGCGCCACTGCGCCGGCGACGGCTTGTAGCGGACCACCACGAGGCCGGCGAAGGGTCCGAGGCCCGCGAGCGCGTCCGGAGCGTCGAGATCGGCGCAGCGGGTCGCCACCTGGACGCGACGCCCGACCGCCGCGACCGCCAGCCGCTCGAGGGCCGGGGCGGCGATGTCGAGTGCGGTGACCTGCCAGCCGCGCGCGGCGAGCCAGAGCGCGTTGCGCCCGATCCCGGCCGCGACGTCGAGCAGCGGGCCCGCGGGCAGCTCGCGGGCGTTGGCCACGAGCCAGGGCTCGGGCGGGCCCGGATCGCCGGCACGCTCGCGCCAGCGCGCCTCCCACTTCGAGCGGTCGGCCTCGCTCACCGCGCCGGCGTCCGCTGGGCTCGCCGGCTCAAGGCGGCAGGCCGGCGAGCAGGAGCCCGGCGCGGAACCGCTCCTGGTCGCCGGGCTCGGTGTCCGGCTGGGTGGCGATCCAGTCCGACACGGTGAAGCCGGGCTGGCGCCGCAGCACGATCTCGGCGTAGCGCGCCGCCTCCTCCAGCCGGCCGGCGAGCGCGTGGCTGGCGGCGAGCAGCCGGCAGCCCTCGCTCGGATCGCGCATGCGGCCGATCGCCGCGATCACCTCCTCGTAGCGGCCGAGCGAGAACAGCGCGTCCGCCTCGCTCCACAGGTAGATGTCGGGATAATGCGGGTTGAGGCGCTTGGCGCGGGCGACCAGGGCGAGCGCCTCGGCCGGCTGGCCGGCATAGACCAGCGCATCGGCGAGCAGTGCCAGGATGTCCGGGTCGTTGGGGTTGAGGCGGTGCGCGGTCCGGTAGGCCTCGAGCGCGCCGGGCACATCCTTGGAGTAGAGCTTGACCCAGCCGAGCTCGGCATGACCGCGGGCGTCGGCCGGGTCGAGCGCCACGGCGCGCTGGGCGAGCGCGCTCGCCTCCTCGAGCGAGGCCGCGGGATCGGCGCTCCAGCGGTAGCGCCAGTCGTAGCTGTGGGTGCGCGAGAGCATCGCGAAGGCGCGGGCGTAGACCGGGTCGATCTCGGCGGCGCGGCCGAAGGCGGCGCGCGCCAGGGCGTTGTTGGCCTGGGTGTAGCGGTACAGCTCGCGCAGCCCGCCGAGCAGGTGGCCGTAGGCCTCGAGCCGGCGGCCGCTGCCGTGCTGCAGGCGCTGCTGCTCGTGCTCCTCGACCCGACCGGCGAGCGTCGCGGCGAGGCGACGGGCGAGGTCCGACTCGACCTCGAGCATGTCCTCGAGGGTGCGATCGTAGCGCTCGCTCCAGGCGACCTTGCCGGTCGCCGTCTCGACCAGGTGGGCGGTCAGCCGGACGCGGTCGTCGCCGAGCACGAGGCTGCCGTCGAGGGCGTAGTGCACGCCCAGCTCGTGCGCCACGCGGACGGGCGTGCGCGCCGCGTCGCGGTAGGCGAAGGAGCTCGCCCGGCCGATCACGAAGAGGTCGCGGAAGCGCGACAGGTCGGCGATCACCTCGTCGGTCAGGCCCTCGGCCAGGAGCCCGGCGCGCGGGTCGGTGCCGAGGCCGCGGAACGGCAGGACGACGATCGAGGGCAGCGCCGGCAGGGCCAGGTCCTTGAGGGCGCGGCGCCGGCCGGCGACGTCCGCCGGCGCGTCGGCGCGCCGCGCGCGGTAGACGGCCACCGGTCCGGGCAGGTTCTTGAGGCGCAGCAGGCCCTCGGCGGCGAACTCGATCTCGGCGCCGCTGCCGACCCGGCTGCGCACGGCCTGCGAGACGAGCACCTCGCCGGGCTCGGCGATCTCCTGGATGCGTGCGGCGCAGTTGACGGCGAGCCCGTAGAGCTCGTCGTCGAGCGCGATCAGCTCGCCATGGTCGAGGCCGACCCGGTAGCGCAGCGGCTCGAGGTCGCCGCGGCCGGTCGGCGGCTCGGCGAGCCGCGACTGGATGGTGAGCGCGCAGAGCACGCCCTGCCGCGGATCGCCGAACTCGGCCAGGATGCTGTCCGCCGCCTGGTTCACGACGCGCCCGCCGGCGGCGGTCACGCAGCTGTGGAAGACCGAGCGGCAGCTCTTGAGCGACGCCACGGTGCCGTGCGGATCCCGAGCCATCCGGCCGGTGTAGTTCTCGAGATCGGCGTGCAGGACCGTGGCGGCGCGCTCGCTCGTGGTCGGTGGCACGCTCGCACAACCTCCAGTGCACCGGGCCCGACCTTCCCTAACGCGGGGGCCGGCGTCGGGCAATGGGGCGGGGCGCCGGGAGGCGGGCACGCTTGACGCCCCGCCGGCCGGTGCCTACATGGCGCGCGTCCCGCGGGCGCATAGCTCAGTTGGTAGAGCAGCTGACTCTTAATCAGCGGGTCCAAGGTTCGAGTCCTTGTGCGCCCACCATCCCGAGGCCCGCAAACCGTTGAAATCGCGTCCTTGCGGGTAGCGGGGCGGCGCCTTCCGCGGACCGGGATGGCGGCCGTGCCGTAGCCCCGGCGGCCGCGGGCGGTCCCCGATCCGGCGCGCGGCGGGCGCGCCCGGCATTAACGATGCGGCAACCTTCCGCGTTCATCCTCCGGTGCGTCACCGGAGGACCGCATGGCCGAACTCGCGTCCGTGCTCGTGCCGCTGCTGCTGACGCTGGCGCTCGCCGGCGTCGCGCTCGCGCGCGGCCGGCGGTCGCCTCGCTCCGTGGCGGGCGCGTGCCGGGGGAACCCGAGGGGATCGCCCGGCCAGTCCCTCCGGGCCGCGGCTGCGGCGCGCGGCAACCTGCCCGCCCGTGCCCCGCCCGCGGGGGCGGCGGGGTCAGTGGCGGAAGTGGCGGCGGCCGGTGAAGACCATCGCGAGGCCGGCCCGATCGGCCGCCTCGATGACCTCGCCGTCGCGCTTCGAGCCGCCCGGCTGGACACACGCCGTGGCGCCGCCGGCGATCGCCGCCTCGAGCCCGTCCGGGAAGGGGAAGAAGGCGTCGGAGGCGACCACGCAGGGGCCGCGGCCGGGCCCGCGCTCCATCCGCTCGACGGCGTGGCGGGCGGCATCGACCCGGCTCGTCTCGCCCATGCCGATGCCGACCGTGGCGCGGTCGCGGGCCAGCACGATCGCATTCGAGCGGGTGTGCCGGACCACCTTCCAGGCGAAGGCGAGGTCGGCCCACTCGGCCTCGCTCGGGGCACGGCGGGTCACGACCCGCCAGGAGGCCGCATCGTCGGCCCCGGCGTCGCGGGTCTGGACGAGGAGCCCGCCCGCGAGCGAGCGGACCAGGAGGCCGGGGGCGGCCGGATCGGGCAGCCGGTCGGGCACGAGCACGCGCAGGCCCGGCCGGCGCGCGAGGAGGGAAGCCGCCTCGGGCTCGACGGCGGGTGCCACGATCACCTCGAGGAAGGTGGCCGCCATCGCCTCCGCCGTCGCGGCGTCGAGCGGCCGGTTGAGGGCGACGATCCCGCCGAAGGCGGAGAGCGGATCGCAGGCGAGCGCCTTCGCCCAGGCCGCGCGCGGATCGGCCCCGAGCGCTGCACCGCACGGGTTGGCGTGCTTGACGATCACCACCGCGGGCGGGTCGTGCTCGACGACCGCCTCGAGCGCCGCATCGGCGTCGAGCAGGTTGTTGTAGGAGAGCTCCCTGCCCTGCAGCCGACGGGCGGTGGCGACGCCGGGGCGTGCCTCGCCCGTTCGGTAGAGGGCCGCCGCCTGGTGCGGATTCTCGCCGTAGCGCAGCCGTTCGATGCGCTCCGCGCCGAGCACGAGCCGCTCGGGAAGGAGCTCGCCGCGGCCTTCCTCGAGGAACGCCGCGATCGCCGCATCGTAGGCGGCGGTGTGCGCGAAGGCCCGGGCGGCGAGGCGGCGGCGGGTCTCGGGCGTGCTGCCGCCCGCACGGGCGAGCTCGTCGAGCAGAGAGGCGTACTCGGCCGGGTCGACCAGGACCGCGACCCGGTCGTGGTTCTTGGCCGCGGCCCGGATCAGCGCCGGCCCCCCGACGTCGATCTGCTCGATGCATTCGGCGAAGCCCGCGCCGCGCGCGCGGGTGGCGGCGAACGGGTAGAGGTTGACGACCAGGAGATCGATGGGCGTGATCCCGTGGGCGGCGAGCGTCGTCCGGTGCTCGGCCGTGTCGGTCGCCAGGAGCCCGGCGTGGACGGCGGGGTGGAGCGTCTTGACCCGGCCGTCCAGGATCTCGGGGAAGCCGGTGAGCGTGCTCACCTCGATCGGCCGCAGGCCCGCGGCGCGGAGGGCTCGGGCGGTCCCCCCTGTCGAGACGAGCTCGACCCCGCGCTCGGCGAGCCCGCGGGCGAGGTCGACGAGGCCGGTCTTGTCGGAGACCGAGACGAGCGCGCGGCGGATCGGCCGAAGGCTCATGGAAGGAGTTCCTCGCGGGGCGGATCAGGGCGTTCGGGCCAACCGGGCGATGTGGAAGCCGTCCATGCCGCCACGCTCGGCCCAGTGGCAGGGCAGGGTGCGGACCGCGCCCGAGGGGTCCGGGGCGAGCGGCAGGCCGGCGAGCTCCTCCGCGCGGATCGGATCGCGGACGAGACCCGGGGTCCGGGCGAGGAGCGCCTCGATCCGCGGCTCGCCCTCCTCCGGCTGCAGCGAGCAGACTGCATAGACGAGCCGGCCGCCCGGCGCCAGCATGGCGACCGCGGCGTCGAGCAGGCGGTCCTGCAGCTCGGTCATCCGCGCCACGTCCTGCGGCCGCTTGTGGTGGGCGATGTCGGGGTGACGGCGGATCGTCCCGGTCGCGGTGCAGGGCGCGTCCAGGAGGACGAACGGAGCCGGGGCCGGCGGACGCCAGGCCGTGACGTCGGCCTCGACCAGCTCGGCCTCGAGCCGTGTCCGGGCGAGGTTCGCGCGGACCCGCTCGAGCCGGGCGGCCGAGAGGTCGACGGCGGCGACCCGCGCACCGGCCGCCGCGAGCTGCAGGGTCTTGCCACCCGGCGCCGCGCACAGGTCGATCACCCGCGCCCCGGCCCGCGGACCGAGCAGGCGCGCCGGCAGGCTCGCGGCGACGTCCTGCACCCAGAAACGTCCGTCGAGATAGCCGGGAAGTTCCTCGATCGGGCCGCCCACCGGCCGGCGGACGACGTCGCGCCAAAGGGGCTCGGCCTCCAGCGCGGCCGCCGCCTCCTCGGGGTCGCCGCGCACCACGAGGTCGAGCGGCGGTTCGCGGAGGTGGACCTCGGCGATCGCCCGGGCGATCGGCTCACCATAGGCCGCGGCCCAGCTGCGCCAGAGCCAGTCCGGGGTGTCGAGCCGGGCGCCGTCGAGCTCGGGAAGGCGCGTCGCGGCGTGCCCGGCGAGCCGGCGCAGCACGGCGTTGATCATCGGCACGGCCTTGGCGTGGCCGTGCCGGGCGAGTTCGACGGTGGTGTGGACGGCGGCGTGCGGCGGCGTGCCGAGGACCGCGAGCTGGGCGATGCCGAGCCGCAGGATGTGGCGCAGGCGCGGCGGCTCCGGGGTGAAGCGCAGGAACGGGGCCGCGAGCGCGTCGAGCTCGCCCAGCCGACGCAGCACCGTGGCGACCAGGAGGCGGGCGAGCTGGCGGTCGCGCGGGGCGAGCTGGCCGAGGGCCGGATGCTCGGCGAACGCCTCCTCCAGCCGCCGCCGTTCGGATCCGAGCACCGCCTCGAGCACGTCGAGGGCGAGGGAGCGGGCGCTGCTCGGCGGTCGCTTCACCGGCAGCACCGGCGGCCCGCCGTGTGCCGGGCCACGACGCGGTGGCGGCTCGGGCGGGCCCTTGCGGCGACGCGGCGGTTCCTCGCTGCGGCCTCTCATCGCGAGCTCCGCTCCTGGGCCCGATCCGGGGCCCGTGGCAGCCCGTCGGACGGCGAGGTCGGGACGCTCATGCCGGCCCCCGCGCGAGCGCGTCGACCCGGTACGACGCGGTGCGAGGTGGGACCGATCCATCCGGGCGCGCCCGCGTCCGGGGAAGGGGAGCCCCGCGACCGCGGAGCGGACCGACGGAGCGCCGTTGCGATCCCCGGAGCGACCGGCGCCGCGGGTCGGCGAACGCCGGCGGCCGGCGAGCCGGGCACCGACGCGCACCCCGGCGTCGGTCGCGTGGCGCACCGCACCGGGTTCGCGAACCTCCGGTCGCATCCGCCGGGCACGCCGGCCGGAACGACGCGGGCCGCAGGACCGGGTCCCTGCGGCCGCCCCCTCCTCCTCGTCGGCACGGGAGGATGTGGCGAGGATCCCGCTGCGTCCCGACGGATCGCCGCGGATCGTCGAGGCGGGCCGGAGGCATCGGCGTCCCGGCCGGTCCGGAAGGACCTGGAAGAGCCCGGCGCGGCGGCCGCGATGGTCGCGGAACCGGGACGCCCCGGCGCCAGCCCGGCCACCGTCCGGAGCCGGCCCGGCCGTAGCCGCGCAACCGGGAACCGAGAGCCGCCGAGATTCGACACAGCATCTTCATGCGGCCTCGCTCTCGCGGGCGAGGGCAGCGGCGATCAGGGCGCGGGTCTCCGCGATCCCGTAGAGCGCCACGAAGGTGCCGAAGCGCGGCCCTTCCGAGCGACCGAGCAGGGTCTCGTAGAGCGTCTTGAACCAGTCGCGCAGGTTCGCGAAGCCGTGCGCCCTGCCGACCTCGTAAAGGAGATCCTGGATCGCCTCGCCGCCGGTGTCGGCCGGCAGGGTCGCGAGCCGGGCGTCGAGGTCGGCGAGCGCGGCCCGTTCCTGCGCCGTGGGTGCACGGAACCGGCGGGCGGGCAGGACGAAGTCGCGGCAATAGGCGAGCGCGTGCTCGACCAGCCGGGCGAGACTCGGATGGGTCTCGGGCGTGACGCCGGGGGCGTAGCGGGTGATGAAGCCCCAGAGCAGGTCGGCCGACTGGGCGTTGAGCACGGCGGCGAGGTTCAGGAGCATCGCATAGCCGAGCGGCAGCTGCTCGGCCGGCGGGTTCCCGTCGTGGATGTGGAAGACGGGATTGGCGACCTTCTTCTCCGCGTCCTGCGCGGGAAAGGCCTCCAGCAATTGTTGATATTCGTCGACGTGCCGCGGGATCACGTCGAAATAGAGCCGCTTCGCCGCCTTGGGTTCCTTGTACATGAAGAGGGCGAGGCTCTCGCGGGTCCCGTAGCGCAGCCACTCCTCGATCGTGAGACCGTTGCCCTTGGACTTGCTGATCTTCTGGCCCTGCTCGTCGAGGAAGAGCTCGTAGGTGAATCCTTCGGGTGGGACACCGCCCAGGATCCGACAGATCTGCGCGCCGAGCCTGACCGAGTCGATCAGGTCCTTCCCCGACATCTCGTAGTCGACATCCAGGGCGACCCAGCGCATCGCCCAGTCGCATTTCCACTGCATCTTGCAGTGGCCGCCGGTGACCGGGACCTCGGTCAGGGTGCCGTCCTCGTCCTCGAACACGACCGTGCCGGACCCGGGTCGTGTCTCGAGGATCGGCACCTGCAGCACCCGGCCGGTCCTGGGCGAGATCGGCAGGATCGGGGAATAGGTCGCGCGCCGCTCCGGGCCGAGGGTGGGCAGGATCACCTGGCGGATGGCCTCGTGGTTCTCGAGGATCCTCAGCAGCGTGGCGTCGAACCGGCCGCTCGCGTAGCACGCGGTGGCGCTCAGGAAGGTGTAGGGAAAGCCGAAATCGTCGAGGAACGCCTTGAGCCGGGCGTTCATGTGGTGGCCGAAGGATTCGTGCGTGCCGAACGGGTCGGGGATCGCGGTGAGTGGCCGGCCGAGATGGCGGGCGACCATCTCGCGGTCGGGGATGTTGTCGGGGACCTTGCGGAGCCCGTCCATGTCGTCGGAGAAGGCGACGAGCTCGGTCGGCAGGTCGCTCAGCCGGGCGAAGGCGCGGCGCACGAGGGTGGTGCGGAACACCTCGCCGAAGGTGCCGATGTGCGGCAGGCCGGAGGGGCCGTAGCCGGTCTCGAACAGCACGTGGCCCTTGGCGGGCGGGTGCCGTCGCACCCGCTCGACCACCTTGAGCGCCTCGACCACCGGCCAGGCACGGGAGCGGGCGAACAGCTCGCGCGGGACGGGCTCGGTCAAGTGCGGACTCCCCAGCGACCACCCGCGAGCGCGGGCGGCCCGAACCATAGCGTCTCCGCCGACGGCGACCAGTCGGCGGATCGCCCAGTGGCCCGCGCCGTGGGGGCCGGAGCATGCGGGCCGGTTGTCGGCAGGCCCGCTGCGCCGGAAGATCCGGCCGGTGGCACAATCGGAGCGGCGCCGGACGGGCGAGCGCCGGTGGCTCCGCACCGCGCTGAACCGCGCGCCGCCGGGAGGACCGGCGCCGGGGGCTCGGCCCTGCCCCGGCGCGCCGCCGG
>JBBIIE010000131.1:0-9831 GCA_037446605.1 Geminicoccaceae bacterium
CCGAGATGGGCGTCCACCTCCTTGACGACCCGCTCGATCTGCTCGGCGAAGCCGCGCAACTGGTCCGCGACCGCCTGCAGTGTCGCACCGAGCGAGCGGTCGATCCTGTCGAAGCCTTCGGCCGTGGCGCCGAGCTGCCGTTGCAGGGCCGTGGCGCCCTCGACGGCGCGGGTGAAGGCCTCGGACGCCGTCGTCGCGAGCGCGCCCGCCTGCTGGAGGGCTACGGCGAGCCGGGCGACCCGGTCCAGGGCCTCGGCGCTCGTCCCCGCCGCACGCCGGAACTCGGCGGCCGCCTCGCCGACCGGGCGGGCGCCTTCCCGGAGCGCGGCGGAGGCCTGCTGTGCCGCCTCCGACAGGCCCGCGCTCGCCTCGGCGATGGCGGACCCCGCCCGACCGGTCGCCAAGCTCGCCGCCTCGAAGCGAGCCGCAGCACCTTCGAGCCGCCCCGCCGTGCCCTCGACCGCCTGCACGAACCGTGCCCCGCTCGCCTCGATCGAGGCCTGCAGTCGGGTCGCCGCCTCCTCGCTCGCCTGCGCCACGGCGTCGACGGCACCGCCGATCTGCTCCCGCGCGGCCTCGCCGCTGGCCTCCACGAGCTCCTGGAGCGTGCGCGCCACGCCCTCCATCGCTTCGGCCAGCCGCAGTGCCGCACTGCCGGCGCCCTCTTCCATCCGATTCGACAGGGTCTCGGCCGCCGAGCCGAGCCCGGAAGCGGCGTGGTCGAGGCTCTGGCGGAGCACGGAGAGGCCCTGCGCCGCCTCGGCGAGCTGGCGGGCGACCCCGGCGAGCTGGTCCGTCCCGGCCCGCTCGAGCTGGGCGACGAACTTCTCGACGAGCTGTTGGAGAGTGGCGCCGAGCGCCTCGGTCTCGCGCGCGGCGAGCTTCTCGATCGCTTGCCTGAGGGGGCCGATATGGTCGCCCAGCCGGGCGTCGAGGGCCTTGTCGAGCGCCGGTCCGAGACCCGAGGCCAGATCGTTGGCGAGCGTGTCGAGGCTCCCGCGCTGTGCTTCGAGCGTGAGGTTGGCCTCGGCCTGCAGGAGCGCCGGGGTGGCCAGGGGAAAGCGCTCTTCGAGGAAGGTGCAGAACCGGTCGACGTCGCGCTCGATCGCCTTGAGCCGGTGGCTCCGCCAGGAGGCGTAGACGATCGAACAGGCGAGTCCCACGAGCGAGGTCCAGAACTTGATCGAGGCCGCGTCCAGGAGGCCCTGGAGGCTCGCATTGCGGGCATCCGTGGCCTTGGCGCTCACGATCCCGGCCGCGTTCCCGAGCGCCACGCTCAGCCCGAGGAAGGTCACGAGAAGACCCGCGCCGACCAGGAGCCCCGGCAGGGCCGCGTGGTAGCGGAGATTGGCGCCGGCCCGGCCGAGCAGGCCGATCTGGAAGACCTGCTCCGGGCGGATGGTCGCGCGCGGCGGTGCCACCCCCTCGCGCGGGACCACGACCGCATCGGCGAAGGCGAGCCAGGACGGCCCCAGGATAGCGTCCCCGCGGAGCTTGTCGCGCAGGCCCGCGAAGCTCCTAGCCAGGGCCGGCTTCTCGATCCGTGCGACCTCGGCACGCGCCGTCTCGAACGACCGCAGCAGCCTCCGGCAGGCCCGGTCGAGCCGGATCGCCGACCAGGATGCCCAAACGACCAGCAGACCGCAGATGCCGACGATCGTGATCCAATTGGCGAGGACCGCATTGAGCGCAGCGATCGACATGCGGCGCCTTTCACCTATGTCGTGCTCGGGTGTATCGTCCCGAGCGTACAAGGGAACCATCGATGCAGGAAGGCGGCGAGGCGGAGCCGGCCGAGGTCCAGGTGCTCGATGCCGGTGAGCCGGTGGAAGTGGCCCGGCTTCCGATCCTGGGGCTCGCGGACGGGCGGCCGGGGGCGCTCTGGCGTGGCCAGGTGTTCCCGCTCGCGGCAGACGGCAGCATCGACATCGCCGGGCCGTTCTTCACGGTCGAGGACTGCGTGCCGCGGCGGGCCGCGCCGGGCGGCTGGTCGGTGCTCGCGGAAGGCGGTGAGGTCGCCCTCCTGCTCGCGGCCGGGATCGTCGAACGGGAGCGGGTGCTCGCCGCCCTGCGCGCCGCCGGCATCGGGATCCTCCGGACCACGCCCGTACTCGACCCCGACCTCGAAGCGGACTGGGTCGTGCGGCTCGACCCGGCGACCACGGGAGAAGAACCCGAGGCCCGCCTGCGGGAGGTCCTGGACGGGATCCTGGGCGGCCCGCCGCCGGCGGCCGAGGCCGTGCGCATCCGGCTCCTCGAGCTCCAACTCGACAGGCTGCGTCGCGAAAACGAGGAACTGCGCCGCGAGCTCGAGCGGGCGCGCGCGGCCGCGGCGCCGACCGCTGGCACGCGCCTGTCCACGCCAACCCGGACGACGGAGAGCTCGCACCCGCCCGCACCCGCCGAGCCGGCGTCGACCGCCGGCGAACCGGCCCCGCCGCCACCGGCGCCGGCCGCCGCGGTCAGGCGCGCGCGGCTCGTGCGCAGGCTGGGGGAGGAGATCGCAGCGTTCCTTTCGGCGTTGCCGCGGATCGAGCTCCTCTGCGACAGCATCCTCACGCTGCTCACCGACTATCGCGACCGCCGCGCGGTCTACCGCGTGCTCGGCGAGCTCGACCGGGGCGAGGCGCTGCAGCGGCGGTTCAAGCCGGTGCGGGGCTGCGAGGGCTGGCAGGAGTGCCACGTGTCGACCGGCCAGGACGACAGCGGCCGGATCTACGCCCGGCGCGCCGGCGACCGCTGGCTGGTGCTGGTGTCGCTCAAGGAGGCGCAGCGGCGCGACGTCGAGCGGCTCGACGCCCTCGCGCGCCGGCCCGGCTGAGCCCGCCCGCTCCGGCCCCTACCGCCGCACGAGCTCGACCCGGCGGTTCCTGGCGCGGCCGTCCTCGCCGTCGTTCGGGGCCTTGGGCGCCAGCATCGCCACCCCGGCCGGGGTCGGCCGGTTCGCCGCGTTTCCGTGCTTCTCGACGAGCTCGTCGACCACCGCCTGGGCGCGGCGCCTGGAGAGGCCCAGATTGTAGTCGAGGCTGCCCTGGTCGTCGGTGTGGCCGACCACGTAGAGCGCCAGCTTCCCATCCGCCTCGAGGAGCTTGGCGATCTCGCCGATGGTCTCGGCCGATTCCGGCTTCACCACCGCCTTGTCGGTGTCGAAATGGATCCCGTAGAGCGCCACCGAGCCGGTCTCGGCGATGCCCTTGGCCATGGCCGAGACGTCGACCGTGACCATGCGCTCCTCCATGGCGCCGATCTCGACGATCTCCAGGAGCACGGCCGGGCCGGCCTCCTTGCGGCCGCGCGCCTCGAAGCCGAACGACTTGGCGACCAGGAGCTGGACGAAGGTCCGGCGCGGCCCGTCGACCTTCTCCGCCACGAGCAGCCGCTCCTCGGAGCTGCCGGTGAAGGCGTCGTTGACGAGCAGCCCGGCATCCTCGGCGGTCCTGGCCGGAAGCGGCTTGCTGCCGTACAGCACGTAGCCGAGCCGCCCGTCGCGGCCGCAGCTCTCCTTGGCGCAGGAGAACAGCGTGGTGAACCCGGCCTCGGCCAGGGCCTTCTCGTAGTTGCGGAAGACCTCGAGCGAGGAGCGCCCGTCCGGGGCCATGTAGACGCGCCGGGTGCGGCGGCCCTCGACCGTGCGGCTGTCGGTGAAGGCGTCCTTGCCGTCCGGGCCGGTCCGGTAGGGGCCGAGCGCCAGGAGCTGCTCGTCGAACGCCTTCTCCTCGATCGCGAGGAGGATCGAGCCCTCGTAGCGCTCGACGGCCGGATGGTCGCGGCCGCCCGGGACGTCGGCCAGGCGTTGCGCCGCGGCCGGGGCGGATGTCGCGAGGCACAGGGCGAGGAGGGCCAGGAGGGATCGCAGCACGGTCGGTCTCCGCGGCGGACGTGGTCGGAGGATGGCGCACCTCGAGGCGCGTGCAGCCCGAGATCAACCCGTTTCGGGATAGCGTTCCGGGAAGTCGTGGGCGGCGCCGGCGAGCTTCGGCCCATCCGGTCCGAAGGCGGGGTGCCGGTGCCAGGGGGTGGCGCGCGCTTCCGCGAGCTCGGAGATCGCGGCCAGGTAGGGCACGGACAGCTCGCGCAGGCGGGCGCGCATGGCGGCGGCATCCGGCCAGGCCTCGAACGCTTCCCACCAGATCGCCCGCCCGGCGAGGAAGCCCGAGGCGCCGGCGCGGAAGGCGAAGCCGAGCACGCGACGGAAGGCCTCCCGCCCGGCACCGGCCGAGAGCATCACCCAGGGCCGGCCGGCGGCCTCCCCGAGCGCGTCGAACAGCGCCTGGACGCGGGCGGCCGCGGGGCCGTCGGGATCGGGCACCGCCTCGGCCGGGATCGGGCTCTCGAGCTTGAAGAGGTCGACCCCGAACTCGGGCGCGGCGAAGGTCCGGACGCTCTCGAGCACGAGCTCGGGGCGCTGCTCGGGGTCCTCGACATAGTCGCCGCCCGGCCGGGCGTCGGCCAGGGGGTGGACGAGGAGCTCGAGGACGAAGGGGAGATCGCAGGCGCGACAGGCCTCGCCCACCGCGCGCACATAGGCCTTCTGGTGGTCGATCACCTCGGGGGCGGCGTCGGGGCGGTACCAGGCCAGGACCTTGACCGCGTCGCCGCCCATGCGGCGGATCTTGGCGACCGACCAGCCGGGGATCGGGGCGGTGCGGCGGCCGCCCGGGCCGTCCGCGAAGGCGTGGTGCTCCAGGGTGACGACGAGCCCGCGCCGCGGATCGAGCACGTCCCACACGAACGGCCAGGCCCAGATCGGGTCGACGAGCGTGGCCGAGGCGTGGCGGGCGAGCTCCTCGACCAGGAGCCGCTTGACGGCGCTCACCTCGGCGTCGGGTGCGGCACCGCGCAGGGCCCGCAGCCGGTTCATGATCGGCGGGCGCTGGTCGACCGCGAGCATGCCGAAGAGGCCGCGCTCGTCGGCCAGGCGGCGGAGGCCCCAGAGCTTGCCGGCGGAGAGGGTGGTCACGCTTCGATCTCCGGCTGGGCGCCGAGCAGGGCCAGGACCTCGGCGCGGGTCGGGAAGGCGTCGCGGCCCGAGGGGCGGGTGCAGCGGATCGCCGCGGCGGCGGCGGCGAAGCGCAGGGCGTCCTCCCACGGGCGGCCCTCGCCGAGGGCGGTGGCGAGCGCGCCGTGGAAGGTGTCGCCGGCCCCGAGCGTGTCGACCGCGCGGACCGGGAAGGCCGGGAGGTGGCGAAACCCGTGGGCGGTACGCAGGAGCACGCCCTCGCCGCCGAGGGTGACGGCGAGCTCGGCCGGGCTGCGCGCGGCGATCGCGCGCAGGCCCGCCTCGGGCTCGCGCGCACCCGTCCAGCGCTCCAGGCCGTCGCGCGAGAAGCAGAGATGCGAGGCCGTGGCGAGGACGCGGCCGGCCCAGGGCTCGGCCATCGGGTGGTCGAGGTCGGCGAGGCCGGGCAGGCCGCGCGCCCGGGCGGCCTCGAGTGCGGCCACCGCGGCACGCGGCCAGCGGCCGTCGACCAGGAGCACGTCGAAGGCGCCCAGGGCCGCTTCGGCCGGGGCCGGCGCGTCCTCGAACAGCGCCGGGTCGCCGTGGTTGACGAGGAGCCGCTCGCCGGCCGGATCGACGAGCACGGCGGAGAGCGCGGAGGCGAGCCCGGCGACGCGCTCGACCGCGTCCGAAAGGACGCCGAGCGCCGCGAGCTCGGCCCGGATCAGGGCGCCGGGCGGGTCGTCGCCGACCCGCGAGACGAGCCGCGCCCGGGCCCCCAGGCGCGCCGCCGCGGCGGCGGCGTTGGCGGCCATCCCGCCGAGCACGGTCCGCCGCTCGCGCGCCAGATGCTTGCGCGCCGCGCGTGGCAGCTCGTCCACGAACAGCACGAGATCGAGCACGGCGATGCCGACCGAGGTGAGCCGCACCGTCACCGAGCCGGCCTCCGGGTTGCCGCGCGCGGCGGCGGATCCTAGAGGCGGGGGTGCCGGCCGTCCACCGCGCCGGGCGGGCCGTGGACCACGTCGACCGGGGAGGTGCCCGTTGGCCGGGATCGTGATCTCCGAGCTCATGGACGAGGCCGCCGTGGCGGGTCTGCGCGCGGGTCGGGCGGTGCTCTACGATCCGGGGCTGGTCGACCGTCCGGCCGAGCTCCGCGCGGCGCTCGCCGAGGCCGAGGCCCTGATCGCGCGCAACCGCACGCGGGTCGACGCCGAACTCCTCGCCGCGGCACCCAGGCTGCGGGTCGTGGGGCGGCTCGGGGTCGGGCTCGACAACATCGATCTCGCCGCCTGCCGGGCGCGCGGTGTGGCGGTCTGCCCGGCGACCGGTGCCAACGACGTGGCGGTCGCCGAGTACGTGATCGCCGCCACACTGCTCCTCCTGCGCGGTGCGTTCGCGGCGACGCCGCGCGTGCTCGAGGGGAGCTGGCCGCGCGAGGCCTCGATCGGCCGCGAGGCCATGGGGCGGCGGCTCGGGCTCGTGGGCTTCGGGCGGATCGCGCGCGAGGTGGCGGCCCGCGCCCGGGCGCTCGGCATGGCGATCGCGGCCTTCGACCCGCTCCTGCCCGAGGGCGATGCCGCCTGGGGCGGGGTCGAGCGGCACGCCACGCTCGAGGGCCTGCTCGGGGCGGCGGAGGTGGTGAGCCTGCACGTGCCGCTCACGCCGGAAACGCGCGGGCTCCTCGATGCCCGGGCGATCGCCGCGATGCGGCCGGGGGCGATCCTGATCAACACCGCGCGCGGGCCGGTGGTGGACGCCGCGGCTGTGGCGGCGGCGCTGCGCAGCGGCCATCTCGGCGGGGCGGCGCTCGACGTGTTCGAGGCGGAGCCGCTTTCGGCCCGGGCGGCCTCGATCTTCGCGGGGTGCCCGAACCTGATCCTGACCCCGCACGTGGCCGGGATCACGGTCGAGAGCAACGCGCGGGTCTCGGCGATGGTGGCGGACGCGGTGCGGCGCGTGCTCGAGGGTGGGTGACGGCGCTGCGCCGACAAGGGGTCGCTGTCGAGAGACCGATCGAGGACCGCCTCGGACGGGCCTGCGACTGGGGAGGACCGGGGGCGGCAGGTCGGCGCTACCGTTCCGGCATCGGCATTTGGCGCACCTCGCGCACGCCGAGCGCTTCGAGTGCCGCTGCGGCTGCGCACCGATCGGCGAATCCCTCGAGCTCGAGCTCGACCGGTTCGCCTTCGAGCAGGCGGCCGGTAACGGTCACCGCCTTCGCAAGGGGGTAGCCGTGCTCACGCAGCAGCTTCGTGAACCCGACCTTGTCGAAACCCGGCCTCCAGCCGCTAGCCACGAGCACGACGCCGGAAGACGAGCGGCTTCGGCACTCGGCCCGGTCCGGCTCCGGTCGTGCGACGAAAGCCGCGGATCTCGACCACCCCGACACCGAACGTCTCCATGAGTTCGTCCACCGCATGTCGAAGGGCCGCAACGCCCACCGTTCCGCGTCCCGGCCCATCGACGTGGAAATCATAGAGCAAGAGGCGGTCGTGTAGCAATGCGACGCGAGTGACGACCCGCACCACGTGGTGCGCGACCGTCAGCTCGGCGTAGATCGTATTGCCGTCCCGTTCGGTGATCGTAATCATCTGGAATGACCAGCCAACGACATTACATGACTCGAGCGGCTCGCTTCACATGATCAGCCATCCGTCTCGGAGGGCCGCGGCTCCCGCGCCCTCTCGGCGCTCGCGGTCATCCGCCTGATCTTGAAATTCAAATAGTCGCGCGCGTATTCCAAGCTGGCGGGCGTCGGCTCCTGGTCGAACCGAATAACGATCGCAACCCCCTTTTCGTCGACAATGCGCTCCTCCCAGGCGGGCTTCGGCCGGCTCTCTGGCTGCGCACCGACAGGCATTGGACCGGAGCGGTCGTCCCGCTCGTCACCATCAGACCCCTGTGACGGCGCTTTCGTCGCATCGGCGGTTGGCCACGGTGGTAGTGCGCCTTCACCCTTGAGGAACTCGATTGTCTCGCGGTAGACCTTGTAGGATCGTCGCGCGGCGTCCTCGGTGAACTTCAATTCGTTGTGGAGAGTCCGAGCAGCGGTGTTGCTATCCGGCGCGTCCGGACCCCACACCTGCCACCGCGCCCACAGGATGGCCGGCCCCCGGAGCATCTGGCCCAGGAGCTCCCTACGCACATCTGGTGGAGCCCCTGTCAGAAGCCTTCGGGCGTTGTCGGAAATGCGGATCGTGCGCGAGCTGCCGGAGCCGGAATCGACCACGAGGCCGAACGCCTTCAGTGCTGCCGTGATGGCCAAGGTGCTGCTGCTGGTGGGTTTGACGCCCCAGCAGTCCGCAGCCGAGTGCAGCGGCACGGAATGAACCTTGTTCTTATCGTAGAGCTGCCGAGCTCGCTCGATTGCTTCACCGAGCGGAATTGCGGGGAACGCGGGGCTCCGACCGGTAAGGCGCCGATTCCGAGCTCCTGGGGACTCTTCTGTCATGACGACCCCCATCCAACGACAGCATTGGTGGATGGCGCCGACAGACAAGTCAAGTCAATACAGGCAAGCGAAGTCCGCATTCGGCGGGTTGGCAGCCAGCGAAGATGAGCTGGCCGCCCGGGCCCGCCCTCACCACGCGAAGCGGCGGAGGACGAAGTCGGGGATTGGGGTGCCTTGGCGGGCGGCGAGGCGGTCGACCGCGTCGAGGAGCGCAGCGTCCGGGCCGTCGACCGGGAGTTCGGCCGCGTGGATGCCGGACGCCACGAGGCAGGTCGAAAGCCCCTGCGCGCGGGCGCCCGCGACGTCGTGCTCCAGGCTGTCGCCGACCGCCAGGATCGCCGCGCGCGGGATGTCCCCGAGCGCGCGCAGGCAGGCCTCGTAGATCGGCGCGTGCGGCTTGCCGACATGGTGCACGCGGCCGCCGAGCGCCTCGTAGATCCGGGCGAGTGCACCGGGCGTGTCCTGCAGGCCCGCGGGCGTCGGCGCCCGGCGGTCGGGGTTGGAGCAGACCATCTGCAGGTCGCGCGCGCGGGCGGCCGCGGCGAGCGGCCGGAAGGCCTCGGCGGGACGCCCCTCGAGCGCCGAGACGAGGAGGAAGTCGGCCGCCTCGACCCGCTCGACGAGCTCGAGATCCAGGCCTTCGACCGGGCCGAGGTCACCGTCGATGGTGAGCAGCAGGCAGCGCCGGCCGAGCCCGGACCAAGGCGGGCCCGGGCGGTCGCGCAGCAGCCGCCAGGCGGCCTCGCCCGAGGTCACGATGTCGGCCATGCGCTCGGGCCCGAGGCCCATGGCGGCGAGGCGCGCGCGGTTGGTGGCCGCACGCCTGCCGGAGTTGGACAGCAGCACGATCGGGGCGCCGCGGGCGACCAGCCGGTCGAGCGTCGCGGCCGCCCCGGGCAGGGCCCGCTCGCCGTCGTGCAGCACGCCCCACTGGTCGAGCAGGAAGCCCGCGAAGCTTTCGGCGAGCACGCCGATGCCGGGCAGGAGACGGGGGCGGGGCATGGGCGCGGCTGCCGGATGGTCGCAGGGGCCCGGGCTCCCTAGGATGGCCGGGGCCGGCCGGCAAGCGGCCGGCGGGGCGGAGGAGCCCCTCGGAGCCCGGGGGATCGATGTCGGGAAGGCCGCGCGGGCGCGAGCTCGACCCGCTCTTCCCGGGCACCTCCGGGCCGCTGAACGCGATCACCGACGTGCCGGGCCTGCTCGTCGGCCGCACCAGCCCGATCGAGGGCGTGGGCCCGCGGCTGCCCGGCCGGGCGGCTCGTGCCGGCGCAGCGCGGCCGTTGCGGCGGGGCCGGGGCGGTCCTAGGCTCGCCCGATGGCGGGCCTCACGGGGAGGGCGGGACGATGGCGCGGGTGAGGATGGGCTCCTGGCTCTGCCGGCTCGGGCTGGCCGCGGCGCTCGCGGGCGGGACGGCGCTCGCCGCCGCCGCCGAGAGCG
>JBBIIE010000132.1:0-9758 GCA_037446605.1 Geminicoccaceae bacterium
TTGATGTCGTTTTCCTTGGCGAAGGGGGTCAGACCTCCGGCCAGGCTCAGGGCCTGGAGCACATCGGTATAGTGACCGACCAGGAATTCTCCCGGCCTCGCGACGCGCCCGGGATCGACGCGCCCGGGATCGACGCGCCCGGGATCGACGCGCCACGCCTCGGGAGCCGCGTGCGCCCCCGCATTCCCCGGGCCGGCAGCGGGCGGTGACGGCCCGGGACCGATGGGCTGCGCGACCGGCTCGGGGCCGGCCCGTTCCGGGGTCGGCTCGGGAGTCGCGGGCGCGGCCGTGGGTGGGGTCGACCGCGCGGCGGGCGGCGGTGCGGAGGGGGTCTCCGCCGCCGGCTCGGGAGCCGCGTCCGCGGGTGGCGCCCAGGGGGCGATGCGGCCCTCCTCCATGCGCTGCGCGAGCCAGCGCAGCCGCGCCGGGTTGAGCCCGGGCAGGGCCGGCGGCTTCGGGCGGATGTCGCGCAGGTGCATGAGGTCGGCCTCGGCGCGGGCCTGGTCGCGGGCGAGGCCGGCGCGGGCGCGCACGAGGGTGGCGAGCGCCGGCAGGCCCGCGGTCGAGCCGCCCTCGATCAGCCGGCGGGTGAGCACGGCCTCGACCGCGTCCAGCCGCGAGAGGCGGAAGGCGCAGGCGGCGATGACGTCGACCACCGCCCGCTCGGCGGCATCGGCCGGCGTGGCGCGGGCGTGCCAGGCGGCGCGGAGCGCCTCGAAGGCGGCGCGCTCCTCGGGCTCGAGGGTGGCGGCGAGGCCGGGGAGGAGCGGCTCCTGCGCGGGGGCGAGCCGGTCCGCGCCGGGCGCGCGGTCCTTGCCGCGGCCGGGACCGGCGGCGCCGGGCGGGAGGGGATCGGAGAGCGGTGCGGAGCAGGCGGCGGACATGGCCGACCTCCGGTTGAGGATCCTGGAGGCGGACAATAGTCCGAAATAGGATGAAAAGCAAGAGAGAGGATGGCGAGTCCGCCGCGCCGCCCCGGGCGGGCGCTCACTCGGCCGGCGAGAGCACCTCGCTCGACACCCGCCGCGCCGCCGGCTCGATCACCAGCCGCCGCTCGTGGTAGCGGAGCACCGAGGGCTTGTGGGCGATCGAGACGATGGTGGCGGCCGCCAGCCGCTCGCGGATCAGCCGGTAGACCTCCGCCTCGGTCGCCTCGTCGAGGGCCGAGGAGGCCTCGTCGAGGAACAGCCAGTCGGGCCGGTAGAGCAGCGCCCGGGCGAAGGCCAGCCGCTGCTGCTCGCCGGGCGAGAGGACGAGCGACCAGTTGGCCTGCTCCTCCAGCCGGTCGACCAGGTGCGGCAGGCGGCAGGCCACGAGCGCGTCGCGATAGCATGCGGGGTCGTAGGTGTCGGGGGTCTCGGGATAGGCCAGCGCTTCGGCGAGCGTGCCGACCGGCAGGTAGGGCTTCTGCGGCAGGAAGAGGATCCTGGCACCGGCCGGCAGGTCGATGTGGCCGCGGCCGAACGGCCACAAGCCCGCGAGCACGCGGAAGAGCGTGGTCTTGCCGCTGCCCGAGGGCCCCTGGATCACGACCCGCTCACCCGGGCGGATCTCCAGGTCGACCCCCTCGAGCAGGAGCCGGCCGTCGGGGAGGGCGACGTCGACCCCCTGGAGCTCGAGGGCCGGGGTGTCGTGCGTCTTGGCGAGGGCGATCTCGATCTCGACCGCCTGCTTGGCCTTGGTCATCGCCTCGGCGAAGGTGGTCAGCCGGTCGACCACCGCCTTCCAGTCGGCGAGCTGGGAGAAGCTGTCGACGAACCAGGAGAGCGAGCCCTGCACCTGGCCGAAGGCGCCGGCGGTCTGGGTGAGCACGCCCAATTGGATCTCGCCCGCGAAGTAGCGCGGCGCCTGCACCACGATCGGGAAGATGTTGGCCACCTGGTTGTAGAACACGGTCAGCCAGGTGAGCCGCTTGTTGAGCGTCATGTACTCCCACCAGGTGTCGTAGATCCGGCCGAACGCCTCCGAGAGACGGCGCCGCTCGTCGCGCTCGCCGCCGTAGAGGGCGATGCTCTCGGCGTTCTCGCGCACCCGGGTCATGCGGTAGCGGAAGTCGGCGTTGAAGCGCTCGAGCAGGAAGTTCACGCGGACCAGCCGGCGGCCGATGAACCAGGTGAGGAAGGAGCCCACGATGGCGTAGACGAGCGCCACCCAGACCATGAAGCCGGGCAGCTCGACGCCGCCCATGAGGGGGAGTGCGAGGCTGCCCGACAGGTTCCAGAGAACGAAAGTGAAGGTGATCAGCGTGGCGACCTCGGAAACGAGGCCGAGGGTGATCGACAGCGTCTGGCTGGCGAACTGGGCGACGTCCTGCTCGATGCGCTGCTCGGGATTGTCGGTGCCGTGGTTGACGAGCTCCATGCGGTAGTAGGTGCGGTCGGAGAGCCAGTCGCGGAAGTAGATCTCGGTGATCCAGCGCCGCCAGCGGATGGTCAGGAGCTGGCGCAGCCACAGCCTGTACACGGCGATCACGATGAACACCACGACCAGCCCGGTGAAGGAGAAGAAGAAGGCGGAGAAGCCGTCGAGCGAGAAGAGGAGCTCCCAGAAGCGCGGGCCGTTCTTCTCCTGGAGCGCGTTGAAGAACTGGGCGTTCCAGGCATTGAGCTGCTTGCTCATCCAGACCAGGAAGAAGTTCATGGCGAGGATGGTGGCGAGCAGGCCGCGGGCGATCCAGCGCTCGGGGACGAGGAGGGTCAGGCCGAAGACGCGGAGCTCGGCCTTCTCGGGGGCGAACCAGTAGGGCCGGGCGAGGTGCCAGAGCTTGGCCAGGAAGCTGCGGGCGGCGGCGGTGCGGGTGACGAGGTCGGGCATCATGGCGGCTCTTCCGGGGGTGGCGGCAGGCCCACGTCCATTCGCGCGGCCGGCAAGATGGCGCGGCCGCGACCGTTCGGCGAGGGGGGAGGTCGGGCCCGAGGGAGGCTGCGGCTCAGCGGCCGCTTCGGGCCAGGATCTCGACGCGACGGTTCTTCTGGCGGCCGATCGGGTCGTCGCTGCCGTCGGGCCGCTCGTTGGCGGCGACCGGCCGGCGCTCGCCGACGCCGCGCGTGCTCACCGCCGCCGCGGGAAAGCCGCCCTTGCGCAACAGCCAGGCGCGCACCGCCTCGGCGCGCCGTTCCGAGAGTTTCTGGTTGTACTCCTCGCTGCCGCGCGAATCGGTGTGGCCCTCGACCTCGAGGCGCGGGCGGCGGAGCTTCGTTCTGACCTGGGCCGCGAGGTCGAGGGGCACGGCCTCGGCCTCGGGGCGGAGATCGGCGCGGTCGAAGTCGAACAGCACGTCGGCCGCGAGCTCGAAGCGGAGCTCGTCGCGCCCGGCCGACTTCGGCTCGGCCAGGCGCGCCTGCGGCCACACCACGCGGCCGGTCGGGAAGGCGAGCCGCCCGGTCGGGAACTCGAGCCGGCGGGTCTCGAAGCGCGCCGCGGCCGGCGGGCTCGCGGGCGGCTCGTCGGCCGGGGCGGGTCCGGGCAAGAGCACGGCGAGGAGGAGCACGAGAAACGACGGTCCGGTCCGAGGGAGCCGCCAGGCGGTTCGGTGCGCCGGACGACCGCCGCCCCCGCTCGCGCGCCGCACGACCGCCTCAGCGGCTCACCGGCACGCCCAGGATCGGTGGCGCGCCGCGCACGAAGAGGGCGAGCCGATCCACCCCCGCGGGCGGGGCCTTGAACCACATCCAGAAGGACCGCCGCTCGCCGGGCTGCACGGCACCGCCGTCCTTGAAGCGGCTCGACAGGCCGTCGCCGCCCGACGTGCCCTGGCGGTAGCCCACCCCGTTCACGAGGTCGAGCAGCTCGATGTCGGTGATGAAATAGGCCGTGGCCGCGCCGAATTTCTCGAGGCTCCACACGCTCCCGGTCTCGTTGACGAGGTCGAAACGCAGTTCGACGATCTCGGCGCCCGGCAGCTTCTGCAGGCGGGTGACCTCGACCCGCAGACCGGGCTCGAGCTCGCCCGTGGCGAGCGGCTGGGCGGCGGCGGGGGCGGCGGCGAGGATCGAAACGAAGGCGGAGGCAACCAGAGAGAACAGCACGAAGCGCATTCGACCGCCCCCGAGTTCGCTGCGAAATGTGGTCGAGGTTACCGGCAGCCGGTGCCGGGCGGAAGCGGCGAGCCGCGTGGCCTTCGCGCGACTCACGCGATCGTGAGCGCTCTCCCGGTCACCGCGGAGGCGACCAGACCCCGCCGGATCGGCGTCAGCGGCCGGCGATCGCGCGGAGCGCGTCCTCGAGGATCACCGCGGCGGCGTAGTGGTCGAGCGGCTGGCCCTTCTTGGGCGGCGGCAGGCGACCCTCCTCGATCGCCTGCTCGACCGCGAAGCTGGTCAGCCGCTCGTCCTGCAGGAGGAGCGGCAGGGCGAAGGCGGCATCGAGCTGGTCGGCGAGCTGGCGCGCCGCGGCGCAGGCCGGCCCCTCGCTGCCGTCCATGTTCAAGGGCCAGCCGAGGACCAGGCCCACGACCGTCCGCTCCTCGACCACGCGGCGGATCTTGGCCAGATCGTCCGGCCAGCGGCCGCGCGAGATGGTGAACAGCGGGGTCACGAGGCGGCGGCCGAGGTCGGTGCCGGCCAGCCCGAGCCGGCGCCCCCCGGCGTCGAGCGCCAGGAGCGAGCCGTGCGCCGGCAGCGCGGCCAGGAAGCTCCGCGGATCTCGGGCGAGCGGCACGCATGTTCCCCGCGCCGGGTGCCCGGAGCTGGCCCGGGGCCGCGGCGGCCGCATGCTAGCCGCTCGCGCCCGGCGCGTCACCCGGGGGCCGCCCGGCGCGGCACCCCGGGGGATGACGGAGGCGGCCGCCGGTGCTAGAACGAAACAGGAACAAAACGGGAGGATCCGATGCCGGCCACGACCGCAGCCCGCGCCGCCGCCCAGCTCGCCCGCGGCTGGTCGCCGATCCCGCTCCTGCCGCGCGGCAAGCGGCCGCTGATCGCCTGGGAGCCCTACCGGCACCGGTCCGCCCTGCCGGCCGAGGTGGCGCGCTGGTGGGCGCGCTGGCCGGACGCCAATCTGGGCATCGTCACCGGGTCGGTCTCGGGCCTGCTCGTGCTCGACCTCGACCCGGACAAGGGCGGCCGGGCGAGCCTCGCGGCCCTCGAGGCCGAGTTCGGCCGGCTGCCCGCGACCCTCGAGGTCGCCACCGGCGGCGGCGGCCGCCACTACTATTTCCGCCACCCCGGCGGGCGGGTCGCCTGCGCCGTGGGGCTGCGCCCGGGCCTCGATCTGCGCGGCGACGGCGGCTACGTCGTGGCGCCGCCCTCGATCCACCCCTCGGGCCGGGCCTACCTGACGGTCTCGCCGCCGAGCGTCGAGCCGGCGCCGGCACCGGCCTGGCTCCCGGCACTGCTCGCCGGCATCCGGCCGCGACCCGGCCAGGCCGGCCACCGCTGGCGGCGGCTGCTCGCCGAGGGGCTGGTCGAGGGCGAGCGCAACACGCGGCTCGCCGCACTCGCCGGCCTCCTGCTCCACCACGGCCTCGAGCCCGGCAGCGTCGAGGAGCTCCTGCAGGGCTGGAACCGCGGCCGCTGCCGCCCGCCCCTGCCGGCCGAGGAGGTCGAGCGGATCGTCGCCAGCATCCGCCGCACCCGGGCACGCGCGCTCCGCCCCGGGCTGCTCGCCGCCGAGTGAGGGCGGTCCTGCGCCCGGTTGCCAGCCCGGAACCGCGCGTGTAGCGTCCGCCGCCGCCTTCCCGAACGGGGTCGGATCGCATGTCGCTCGACAAGGCCCTGGTCGCGCGCGTCGCCGGGCTCGCCCGCATCGCCGTGCCCGACGACCAGCTCCAGCCGCTCGCCGGCGAGCTGTCCTCGATCCTGCGCTGGATCGAGCAGCTCGCCGAGGTCGACACCGAGGGTGTCGAGCCGTTGCGCAGCGTGCACCCGATCCGCCGCGCCCGGCGCGCCGACGAGGTCACCGACGGCGGCTGTCGCGAGGCGATCCTGGCCAACGCGCCGGAGCGCGAGGACGGCTACTTCGTGGTGCCGCGGGTGGTCGAATGAGCGGCCCCGAGCGGCTCGGCCTGGTCGAGGCGCGCGCCCGGCTGCGCCGCCGCGAGCTCTCCGCCGTCGAGCTCACCCGCGCCTGCCTCGCCGCCATGGAGCGCGGCCGCGGGCTGAACGCCTTCGTGACCGAGACGCCCGAGCGCGCGCTCGCCATGGCCGAGGCGGCCGACGGAAGGCTCGCGCGCGGCGAGGCCGGCCCGCTCGAGGGCCTGCCGGTCGCGGTCAAGGACCTGTTCTGCACCGCGGGCGTGCGCACCACAGCCGGCTCGAGGATCCTCGCCGACTTCGTGCCGCCCTACGAATCGACCGTGACCGCCCGGCTCTGGCAGGCCGGTGCGGTGCTGCTCGGCAAGACCAACCTCGACGAGTTCGCGATGGGCTCGTCGAACACCACCTCGGCCTTCGGGCCGGTGGTCAATCCCTGGACCCCGCCCGGGCAGGACCCGCCGCTCGTGCCGGGCGGCAGTTCCGGCGGCTCGGCCGCGGCGGTGGCGGGCTTCCTCTGCCCGGCCGCGACCGGCACCGACACCGGCGGCTCGATCCGTCAGCCGGCCGCCTTCTGCGGCATCGTCGGCATCAAGCCGACCTACGGCCGCTGCTCGCGCTTCGGCATCGTCGCCTTCGCGAGCTCGCTCGACCAGGCCGGCGCCTTCGCCCGCTCGGTCGAGGACGCCGCGCTCCTGCTCCAGGCGATGTCGGGCTTCGACCCGAACGATGCGACCTCGGCCGACCTCGCCGTGCCGGACTGGGTGGGCGGGCTCACCGGTCGGGTGAAGGGCCTGCGCATCGGCATCCCCGAGGAGTACCGCCTCGACGGCATGCCCGCGGAGATCGAGGCGCTCTGGGCGCGCGGCGCCGAGTGGCTGCGCGCGCAGGGCGCGGAACTCGTCGAGGTGTCGCTGCCGCACACACGCTACGCGCTGCCGACCTATTACATCGTCGCACCGGCCGAGGCCTCCTCCAACCTCGCCCGCTACGACGGCATGCGCTACGGGCTCAGGGTGCCCGGGCGCGACCTGGTCGAGACCTACGCCCGGACCCGTGGCGAGGGCTTCGGTGCCGAGGTCCGGCGGCGGATCCTGATCGGCACCTACGTGCTGTCGGCCGGCTACTACGACGCTTATTACCTCAAGGCGCAGAAGGTGCGGCGCCGGATCGTCCAGGACTTCGAGGCGGCGTTCGCGCGCTGCGACGCGCTGTTGACCCCGACCGCCCCCTCCGCGGCCTTCGCGATCGGCGAGAAGAACGACGACCCGGTGGCGATGTACCTGAACGACGTGTTCACCGTCACGGTCAACCTGGCCGGCCTGCCCGGGATCTCGGTGCCGGCCGGGCTGTCGGCCGCGGGCCTGCCGCTCGGGCTGCAGGTGATCGGCCGGCCCTGGGACGAGGCGACCGTCCTCGACGTCGGCCGCGCGCTCGAGGAGGCGGCGGCGTTCCGCGCCCTGCCCCCGGCGGTGCCGGAGGCCTGAGCGATGGGCTGGACGATCCGCGGCCGGACGGGGGAGTGGGAGCTCGTCTGCGGCCTCGAGGTGCACGCCCAGGTGGTCTCGAAGGCCAAGCTGTTCAGCGGTGCCGCCACCGCCTTCGGCGCCGCCCCCAACAGCCAGGTCTCGCCGGTCGATGCCGGCATGCCCGGCATGCTGCCGGTGCTCAACGGCTTCTGCGTCGAGCAGGCGGTCAAGACCGGCCTCGCCCTCGAGGCCGAGATCAACCGGGTCTCGATCTTCGAGCGCAAGAACTATTTCTACCCCGACCTGCCGCAGGGCTACCAGATCAGCCAGTACCAGACCCCGATCGTCGGCCGGGGCCGGCTGACCATCGATCTGCCGGACGGGACGACGCGGGCGATCGGCATCACCCGCCTCCACCTCGAGCAGGACGCCGGCAAGTCGCTGCACGGCGCGCGGCCCGGGGTGACGCTGATCGACCTCAACCGCTCGGGCGTGGCGCTCATGGAGATCGTCTCCGAGCCCGACATCCGCTCGCCCGAGGAGGCCGTCCTCTACCTCAGGAAGCTGCGCTCGATCCTGCGCTACGTCGGCAGCTGCGACGGCAACATGGAGGAGGGCTCGCTGCGCTGCGACGCCAACGTCTCGGTCCGCCGGGTGGGCGATCCGCGCCTCGGCACGCGCTGCGAGGTCAAGAACGTCAATTCCATGCGCTTCGTCGCCAGGGCGATCGAGTACGAGGCCAAGCGCCAGGTCGACCTGCTCGAGGCGGGCGGGGTGGTCGAGCAGGAGACCCGGCTGTTCGACAGCGCCCGGGGCGAGACGCGCTCGATGCGCGGCAAGGAGGAGGCGCACGACTACCGCTACTTCCCCGACCCCGATCTGTTGCCGCTCGAGCTCGAGCCGGCGCTGATCGAGCGGCTGCGCGGCGAGCTGCCCGAGCTGCCGGACGCGCGGCGGGCGCGCTTCGTGCGCGACTACGCGCTGCCGGTCCAGGATGCGGGCGTGCTCGTGGCCGAGCGCGCCGCGGCCGACTATTTCGAGGCGGTGGCGCGCGGCCGCGACGCCAAGCAGGCGGCCAACTGGGTGATCAACGAGCTGTTCGGCGCGCTCGCCCGGCGCGGTCTGGAGATCGAGGCCTGCCCGCTCCCGCCCGAGGCGCTCGGCCGACTGCTCGATCTGGTCGAGGACGGCACGATCTCCGGCAAGATCGCCAAGGACGTGTTCCAGGAGATGCTGGAGACGGGCGGGGATCCGCTCGCCATCGTCGAGGCCAGGGGGCTCCGCCAGGTGACCGACGCCGCCGCACTCGAGCCGATCGTCGAGCGGCTCGTGGCCGCCAACCCGCAGCAGGTCGAGAACGTCAGGCGGAACCCCAAGGTGATCGGCTGGTTCGTGGGCCAGGTGATGAAGGCGACCGGCGGCAAGGCCGCCCCCGAGCTCGTCAACGGCCTGCTGCGACGCCGGCTCGGGCTCGACTGAGCGCGGCCCCGGCCGGCCCGGGGCGTCCCCGTCCCGCTGCCCCGGCCACGGCCCCGCTACCTGTGGATCAGGTTGTCGTAGACGTCGAGGATCGCCGGCCCCATCAGCACGATGAACAGGGTCGGCAGGATGAAGACGATCATCGGCACGGTGAGCGTCGCCGGCAGCCTCGCCGCCTTCTCCTCGGCCTTGAGCATGCGCTGGTCGCGGAACTCGGCCGAGAGCACGCGCAGCGACTGGGACAGGGGCGTGCCGTACTTCTCGGTCTGGACGAGCGTGTTGACCACACCGCGCATGGCCGGCAGGTCGACCCGGCGGCCGAGATTGACGAGCGCCTGGCGCCGCTCCGGCATGAAGTTGAGCTCGACCGCGGTGAGCCCGAACTCCTCGGCGAGCTCGGGCGAGGAGCTGCCGATCTCCTCGGCGACGCGGTTGAGCGCCACGTCGAGCGACAGCCCGGCCTCGGCGCACACGACGAGCAGGTCGAGGCCGTCGGGCAGCGAGCGCTGCAGCGCCTGGCGGCGCTTGGCGATGCGGTTGGAGAGCCAGAGCTCGGGCAGGTAGAAGCCGACCACCACCGCACCGATCAGCGCCAGGAGCCGCGAGGTCGGCGTCTTGCCGGCGACGTTGGCGCCGTAGACCAGGGCGAGCGCCAGGAGGCCGGCGGCGAAGGGCGCCAGGAGCTTGGCGACGAGGAAGGCGGGCCGGGCCGCGGCCGCGCGCAGGCCGGCCTGGGCCAGCCGGTCGCGGAGCCGCTCGTCGACGCCGCTCTGCGCCAGCTTGAGCTGGGCGACCAGCCGCTCGGCGAGGTTGCGGGCGGTGCGCGCCCGGCGCCGCG
>JBBIIE010000133.1:0-9720 GCA_037446605.1 Geminicoccaceae bacterium
GAGCTCCCCGAGTGCGGCGATGCAGCGCCGGTCGCGCTCGACCGCCACGACCCGCGCCGCGCCGGCGCGGAGCAGCGCCCGGGTGAGCCCGCCCGGGCCCGGCCCGACCTCGAGCACGGTCTCGCCCGCGAGCGGTGCCGCGGCGGCGGCGATCCGATCGAGCAGCACCGGGTCGAACAGGAAGTGCTGGCCGAGCCGCCGGTCGGCGGCGAGCCGGTGGCGGCGGACCAGTTCGGCGAGCGGCTCCAGCCCGGCGAGTGCCGCGGGCGGCGCGCCGCCCGGCTCAGGCGCGGATATCGATGAACGCCCGGCGGCGCAGCTCGCGCAGGCGGCGGTCGGCCAGCCGCTGGAGCTGCTCGTCCTCGAGCCGGCGCCGGATCAGCCGCTCGAGCTCCTCGGCCGAGCCGGAGGCCGCGGCGCGGCGGTCGCGCACCAGCACGAGGTGGACGCCCTGCGAGCTGCGGATCGGCTGCGACACCCGGCCCTTGGCGAGGCCGGCGAGCGGGGCGCGGAACTCGGGCCTGAGGTTGGCGAGGCGCACCCAGCCGAGATCGCCACCCTCGGCGGCACTGGGTGCGGCCGAGATCTGCCGGGCGAGTGCCGCGAAGTCGGTGTCGCGGCGGATCGACTGCAGGAGCCCCTCGGCCTCGGCGAGCACCGCCGCCTCCTGGTCCGGGGCGTAGACCGGCAGGAGGATCTCGCTCAACAGCAGCTCCTCGTCGGCACCCCGGGCCAGGGCGAGCTCCTGCTCGACCAGCTCGCGGCCCACGCTGACGCGCGGCCGCAGATCGCGCTCGACCAGCTTGGTCCAGGCGATCTGCGCCGCCACCTGCTGGCGGTAGACGGCCGGATCGACGCCCATGCCGCGCAGCGCCCGCTCGAGGCCGGGCACGTCCAGCCGGTTGCGCTCGGCCACCGCGGCGAGCGTGCGCTGGATGTCGGCGTCGGTCGCCTGGAGGCGGAGCCGGCGCGCCTCCTGGAGCTGCAGCCGCTCGTCGATCAGCCCGCGCAGCACCTGCGGGGCGAGCCGGCGCTGCGTGTCGGCATCGTCCGGCAGGCCGGCCGAGGCGATCGACAGGCGGATGCGGTCGGCGAGGTCCTGGCTGGTGATCGCCTCGCTGTTGACGACCGCCACGATGCGGTTGAGGCCGGCCGTGGGCTGGGCCCCGGCCCGCGCCGCGGCGAGGGCTGCCACTCCTGCTGCGAGCAGCGCGCGTCGGTCGAGACGGACCCCTGGCAAGCTCGTGCTCCCGCTCACTCCAGGGCCGGCGCCGACGTGGCCGGGCCGCCGAGGTTGGTGAGGCTCAATCGGATCTTGAAGCTGGTCTCCTCGTCGAGATCGCCGGTCCGCGTGAAGCGCTGCTCGAGCCCGGCCACCAGGACGAAGCAGGGATGCGTATAGAGCAGGCCGAACAGGTTGGACACCGCCCGCCCCTCGTTGAGGTCGCGCCGGCCGCGCGCCGCCAGCGCGAGGCTGTCGGTGAGCTGCAGGCGGACGCCGGCCCGGAGCTCCTCGCGCGAGCGCGGGCCGAGCCCGGTCGGCTCGTCGGACAGCCGCAGCCAGCCCAGGTCGAAGCGCAGCCGCGGCGGCCCGAAGGTGGCGAACAGGTCGCTGCGCCGGAACTCGAAGTCCTGGCGGTCGATACGGAACCGGTAGGCGAGATCGAGCAGCGGGCTCGGCCGCAGGTCGAGCCGGCCGACATAGTCCGAGAGGTTCTTGTTGACCCCGGAATCGGCGGGCAGCGCGTCGTTGCGGCGGAACTGGAAGCTCTGGCCGAACAGCGCGCTCGCCTCCACCCCGTCGGCGGCGCGCGAGTCGAGCCGCAGCCCGTAGGCCAGCCGGGTGCCGCCGTCGACCCGGTCGAGCCCGGTGAAGCGCGAGGGCTCGAACAGGTTGGTCTCGTCGAACTCGAAGACCTGGCTGTCCTCGTTCGGGATGTCGTCGTCGTCGCCGCTGTCCGGGGCGAGCTTGAAGGCCACCACCGGCTCGACGACGTGGCTCCAGCCGCCGGTGCGGCCGACCAGCGGCCAGCGCCCGTCGAGCAGCAGGCGCGGCACCACCCGGCCCTTGCCCTGGGTGCCGCCCTCGCTGGCGAAGCTCGCCGGATCGCCGTTGTAGAGATAGCCGTCGACCCGCCCGTCGAGCCGCAGCCGCCAGAGATCGCCGATCCCGCCGACCCAGGGCAGCTCCCACCCCACCATGGTCGACAGCCGGCGGGTGTCGAGGCCGCTCGTGCGGGTCAGCGCCACGAAGCTCGAATCGACCGTGAGCCGCGAGCCCCAGCGCAGGGGCGAGCTCACGAGGCTGGCCTCGGCGAGCGGCAGGACCACCGGGATGGTGCCCTGCACGTCGTCCTCGCGCAGACCCTGGAAGGCGTAGGCGCGCAGGGCGAGGTAGTCGTTGCCGACCACCTTCTGCAGGTAGGCCTCGTTCTCGAGCACGTCGTCGGAGCCGAAGCCGTAGCGCTTGCGGTAGGTGTTGTCGGAGGACAGGCGCAGATCGAAGCCGGCGTCCCAGAGCGGTGCGGTGCGGTAGCGGCCGCGCGCGTCCAGATGACCGCGCACCTCCCTGCCGTCGGGCCGCTGCCCCTCGCGGGCATAGGCGTCGCCATAGGTGATGCTGCCGCTCGCCCGGCTCTCGCCGACCTCGCGCAGCTCGCGGTACTCCCCGGCCAGGACCGGGCCCTGCCTGGTGGTCAGGATCGGTGCCAGGGTCACGTCGCGGTCGGGGCCGATCACGTAGTGGAAGGGCAGCTCGAGGGTGAGGCCCAGGCTCGAGCTCGAGCCGGCGGTGGGCACCAACAGGCCGCTGCGGCGCTCCACGGTCGGGTCGGGGTGGCGGAACCAGGGGGTCCAGAGGACCGGCACGCCCGCGACCTCCAGCCGGGCGTCCTCGTAGGTGACGTCGCGGGTGGCCCGGTCGTGGGTGACCTTGCGGGCGCGGATCTGCCAGGCGGGCGGGCGCTCACCGTCGGCGCAGAGCGGGCAGGGGCTGTAGACGGCATCCTCGAGCACCGTGAGGCGATCCTCGCTGCGCGTGCCGCGGCGCGAGGCGATGCGCGCACCGCCGCGGAGCAGCACGCGGAAGCGCTCGACCGCACCGCTCGCCAGATCGCCCGTGACCTCGAGGCTGTCGCCGAAGGCGGCGTCGCCGCTGCGCTCGATCAGCACGACGTTGCCGCGCGCCCGGACCTTGCCCTCGCGCTCGCTCCAGCTCACCTCCTCGGCGAGCAGCCTTCGGCCGGCGCGGCTGAGCTCGACGTCGCCGCGCGCCGTGACGAGGCCCTTGTCGGGCTCGTAGACGATCTCCCGCGCGGTGAGCACGACCGGCTCGGCGGCCCGCGCCGGCGCCGCGGCGAGGCCGGCCAGGGCGAGCAGGCACGCACCGAGCACGCGGCCCGCGCGGCGGCGCGGACCCGAGGACGGGGCGGGCGGGCGCATGCCGCGGGCGCGTCTCCGGGCTCGTGGCTCGCGGCCTTCTAGCCGCTCGCGGCGGCGCCGTCCACGCGCACCTCCGAAGGTTGACAAGCGCCGCCGGCGGCCGACAGGTGGCCCGGAGCCGCCGTCTTCGAGGATCCAAGCCATGCGTGTGAGCGTCACCGCCGCCCCGTTGCCCGAGCAGGGCGTGCTCGTGGTCCCGGTCGGTCGGGATGGAACCCTCTCGGCCGCGGCCGCCGAGCTCGACCGGCGCGCCGACGGGCTCCTGCGCCGGGCCCTGGCGCTGGGCGGCGCCCCGCCCAAGCACGGCGAGCTGGTCGAGCTCCTGCTGCCCGCCGGGCTGCCCAACGAGCGGCTGCTGCTGCTCGTCCTGGGCAAGCCCGAGGGCACGAGCCGGCTCGACCTCGAGGAGGCCGGCGGCGGGCTGGCGGCCCGGCTCGCTTCCCTCAAGGTGGCGCGCGCGCACCTGGCCTCGGCCGAGGGGCTGGCGCTCGGACATCCCGCCGAGGCGGTGGCGGTGGCGCTCGCCACGGGTTGCCGGCTGCGCGCCTGGCGGTTCACCCGCTGGCGCCACGACAAGCCCGAGGAGGCGCCCGGGCGGATCGAGGACCTCACCCTGCACCTGGATGCGGCGGCGGCCGGTGCGGCCGAGGCGGCGCTGGCGCGGGCCGAGGCGGTGGTCGGGGGCGTGCTGCGCGCCCGCGAGCTCGTGAGCGAGCCGGCCAACGTCCTGCATCCCGAGAGCTTCGCGCAGGCCTGCCGGCAGCTCGAGCGCTCGGGCGTCGAGGTCGAGGTGCTCGACCGCGACCGGATCGAGGCGCTCGGCATGGGCGCACTCCTGGGCGTGGCGCAGGGCAGCGCCCGGCCGCCCTTCGTCGTCGTGATGCGCTGGCGCGGTGCGGTCCGCGACAAGCCGCTGGCGCTCGTGGGCAAGGGGGTGTGCTTCGACACCGGCGGGATCTCGATCAAGCCGGCCCAGGGCATGGAGGACATGAAGTTCGACATGGCCGGGGCTGCGGCGGTGGTCGGCACGCTCGCGGCGCTCGCCCAGCGCCGCGCGGCGGCGGACGTGGTGGGCGTGGTGGGCCTCGTCGAGAACATGCCCTCGGGCACCGCGCAGCGGCCGGGCGACGTGGTCCGCTCGATGTCGGGCAAGACCATCGAGGTGATCAACACCGACGCCGAGGGCCGGCTCGTGCTGGCCGACCTCTGCTGGTACACCCAGGACCGCTTCAGGCCCGCGGCGATGATCGATCTGGCCACGCTCACCGGGGCCTGCGTGGTGGCACTCGGCCACGAGCGGGCCGGGCTCTTCGCCAGCGACGAGCGGCTGGCCGAGACGCTGCTCGCAGCCGGCGAGGCCACCGGCGAGCTGCTCTGGCGGCTGCCGCTCGGCAAGGCCTACGAGCAGCACGTCAAGTCGGACGTGGCCGACCTCAAGAACGTCGGCCGGGCGCGCGAGGCCGGTGCCACCGCGGGCGCGGTGTTCATCCAGCAGTTCACCAACGGCGTGCCCTGGGCGCATCTGGACATCGCCGGCACCGCCTGGACCAGCCGCGACACGGCGCTCTGCGCCAAGGGCGCGACCGGCTTCGGGGTCCGCCTGCTCGACCGGCTGGTGGCCGAGCACCACGAGGCGGATGCGGCCGCGGCTTGAGCGAGGTCGGCTTCTACCATCTGACGCGCAGCACGCTCGAGCAGGCGCTGCCGCGGCTGTTGGGGAAGGTGCTCGAGGCCGGGCTGCGGGCGGTGGTGCGCTGCCCGGGGCCGGAGCGCCTCGAGGCGCTCGACCGGGCGCTCTGGACCACCCCGCCCGACTCCTTCCTGCCGCACGGCAGCGCGGCCGACGGCAAGGCCGAGCTGCAGCCGATCTGGCTCACCACCGGCAGCGACCGGCCGAACGGTGCGGCGGTCCTGGTGCTGGTCGAGGACGCCCCGGAGGACGGGCTCGAGGATTTCGCCCGGGTGCTCGTGCCGTTCGACGGCGCCGATGCGGCGGCCGTGGCGCGGGCGCGCGAGCGCTGGCGCGCCTGGAAGGCGGCCGGCCACCGCCTCGTCTACTGGCAGCAGGACGAGCGCGGCCGCTGGGTCCGCGCGCGCGAGGCCTGAGCCGCGGGCGGCCGCCGGTTCAAGGGGCGAGCACGATCCGGCCGCCGGCGTCGGTCGAGAGGAGGAGGCCGCCGGCCTCGGCCGGCTCGAAGCGGCGCACCGCCTCGAGGGCGCGGGTCAGGGCCTGCTCGGCTTCCATGATCGGCTGCGGGCAGGCCATCATGGTCGAGGCCACGGGCCCGAGCCGGAGCTCCTCGCCGGAGAGGCGATAGGAGCCGAGCAGGCGGTTGCAGGGGCCCTGGCCCGCGAACCTGCCGCCGGTGCCGAACTCGAGGGTCACCGCCGCGCGCAGCGGCGGCAGCGGCGCGCCGTCGAGGCCCGCGACGCGCCAGGCCCGCGCGCGCAGGAGGGCGCCCGGATCGCCGCCGCAGCCCGGAAGCGTGCGGCCGTCGAGGGTGAGCGTGACGCGCGCCGGGTAGGGCATGCCGGTCATGCTGTCGCGACAGATGCCGGGGCGGATCTCGACGGCGATCGGCCGGCCCGACGCCTCGGCCCGCCAGACGAGGGCGCCCGCGGCCACGGTCGGCTGCGGGTGCGGTGCGGAGAGCGGCGGCTCGCCCGGGCGGTCCAGGACGAGGCTCGCCGCGTCGACCGAAACGCGCCAGAAGGGCTCGTTGCCCTGCGCGGTGAACGGGCCCGCGGGCGCGCACTCCGGCAGGGCCTTGCCTGAGAGGGTCAGGAGGCCGCCCTCGCCCTTGCTCCAGAACGAGGTCGAGGGATCGCCCGGCTTCTCGAAGCGGGCGCCCGAGGCCGCGGGCACGGCCACGAGTTCGTGGCGGTCGAAGCCCGCGAGGAGCCGGAGCCGGTCGGCCGCGGCGGTGACCTCGACCGGCTCCTCGCCGCAGCGCAGGAGCACCGGCAGATCCTCGAGCGCCGAGGCCGAGGAGGGGAGGCCGAGGAGCAGGGCGAGGAGCGCGGGCGGCAGCGGGCGCAAGGCGGATCTCCCTCAGCCGACGAAGCCGAACTGGCGGGGCAGCCAGAGCACGAGCTCGGGGACGAAGGTGACGAGGAAGAGCGTCGCGATCATGACCGCGAGCAGGGGCAGCATCGGCTTGACGACGGCCGTGATCGGCAGCCCGGCGATCCGGCAGCCCACGAAGAGCGAGGTGCCGACGGGTGGGGTGATCAGCCCGAAGGCGAGGTTGACGACCATGAGCACGCCCAGGTGCACGAGGTCGATGCCGAGCTTCTGCGCCAAGGGCAGGATGATCGGCACGATCATGATGAGTGCCGGCGTCATGTCGATGAACATGCCGGTCACGAGCAGCAGCAGGTTCAACAGGACCAGGAGCATCCAGCGGTCGTCGGCGAGGGCGAGGAAGTTCTCGGCGACCCAGGCCGGCACCTTCTCGTAGGCCAGGATGAAGGAGAACACCGAGGTGGTGGCAATGAGGAACAGGACCACGGCGGTGGTGAGGCAGCTCTCCCAGAGGATGGCGGGCAGATCGCGCAGATGGATCTCGCGGTAGACGACGATCGTCAGGAAGAGCGCGTAGAGGGCGGCAATCGCGCCGGCCTCGGTCGCGGTCGTGATACCGGCGGTGATGCCACCCAGGATGATCACCAGGGTGAAGAGCCCGGCGAGCCCGGCGCCGATCCGCCGGAGCTTCTCGGCGGTGGGCAGGGCGGGCGTGCGGGTCGGGTGGTAGAGCCTGCCGTGCACGTAGGCGACGATCAACTGGCCTAGGCCGATCAGGATGCCCGGGACCACCCCGCCCAGCAGCAGGCCGCCGACCGAGACGTTGCCCGCCAGATAGGCGAACAGGATCATGGCGATCGAGGGCGGGACGATCGGCCCCATGGTCGCCGAGGTCAGCGTGATCGCGGTGGCGAAGCTCTTCGAGTAGCCGTCCGCGACCATGGCGCCGATCATCATCCGGCCGATCGAGGAGACGTCCGCCACGGCCGAGCCCGACACGCCGCCGAAGAACATGGAGGAGAGCACGTTGATCTGGGCGAGGCCGCCCGGGAAGCGGCCGACCAGCACCTCGGCCATGGCAACGAGACGCTTGGCCACCCCGCCATGCGCCATCACCGCACCAGTGAAGACGAAGAAGACCACGGCCAGCAGCGGGAAGCTGTTGATGCCGAAGAGCATCTTCTGGACGAGGGTGACGTTGTCGATGACGAACGGGTTGCCCATCCAGGCGTAGCCGAGCGCACCCAGCGCGGCGGCGATGCCGATCGCAAACGCGATCGGCACGCCCAGGAGCATGAGCAGGACGAAGGAGCCCACCAGGATCAGGACGATCATCGGGGGCTCAGTCCGGGGCGGTCAGGAGCTCGACGCGCCGCGTGCGCAGCTCCGGTGCGAGCCAGATGTTCAACAGATCGCGCAGCGCGAAGAGCGTGATCAGCGCGCCCGCGATCGGCAGGGCGCTGTAGTACCAGACGTTGCGGAAGGGGATCGATTCCATGAGATCGGAGCCGAACTCCTGGACGAACTGGACGCCGAAGACGAGCATGACGAGCCCGAAGCCCAGGATCGCCAGGTCGACGAGGCCGTGCAGGAGGCGGCCGAGCGCGCCGCCGGCCTTCTCGAGCAGCACATCCAGCGCGATGTGCTCCTTGAGGTCGACGCCGCAGGCGGCCGCCATGAAGCCGATCCAGATCAGGAGGTAGCGCGGCACCTCCTCCGACCAGGAGGGCACCTTGCCGATCGTGCCGCGCAGCACGACGGTGGCGATCACCACCGCGAAGAGCGCGGTGGCGAGTGCGAGCGTCCAGGCCCGCGCGATCGATCCGACGAGGTCGCAGAGCCGGTTGAAGGCGCGCACGCCGCTCCTCGCCCGCCCGCGGGAGGGGGCGGCCGCGAGCCGGCCGCCCGCCGCGAACCGATCGGGTCCTCAGAAGTTCTTCTGGGTGTCGAGGAGGAACCTGACCTCCTCGGCGACGCCCAGGCGCTTGCCCTCCTTGTCGAGCAGCTCGCCCACCGCCTTGACGAACGGCGCCTTGTCGACGTCGGTCACCACCTTGAAGTTGGGCAGCGACTTGAGGAAGGCGAGCGAGGCGGTCTCGTCGGCCGCCCAGGCGCCGCGCATGTAGGCCTCGGCCTCGCGGCCGGCCTGCATGATCGCCTCGCGCTGCTTGGGGGTGAGGCGGTCCATCACGCGCTTGGAGGCGATCAGGATGTCGGGGATGCGGGCGTGCTCGTTGAGCACCAGCACCTTGGTCACCTCGTAGAACTTCATCGAGCGGACCGAGGGCGGGTTGTTCTCGGCCCCGTCGACCACCCCGGTCTGCAGCGCGTTGTAGAGCTCGCCCCAGGCGACCGGCACACCGGTGCCGCCGAACGCCTCCATCATTGCGATCTGCACCGGGCTCGCCATGGTGCGGATCTTCTTGCCGGCGAGCTTGGCCGGATCGGTGATCTCCTCCTTGGCGAAGAAGCTCCGCGCACCGCTGTCCATGAAGCCGAGCACGACGATGCCCTTCTCCTCGAGCGGCTTGACGAAGTTGCGGCCGCGCTCGGAGGTCAGGTACCACCAGTAGTGGCGCGAGTTCTTGAACAGGAACGGCAGCGAGAACATGTCGATGCGCGGATCGACCTGCGAGAGATTGGCCGCCGACACGGTGAAGAAGGCGATCGTGCCGTTGCGGATCGACTGCACCGACTCGACCGCGTCGCCCAGGCCGCGGGCATGGTGCACGTCGAGCTTGATCTCGCCGTTGGTGAGCTGCTCGACCCGGTCGGCGAAGAAGTCGTGGGTCATCGAGAGCGCGTGGTCGGGCGCGTGCAGCCCGTTGATCTTGAGCTCGATCGCCGCGCGCGCGTCCGTGCCCCAAAGGAGCGCGCCCGCCGCGAGCGCACCGATCGCCAGCCGTCTGGCCACCATCGTCGAGCCTCCCCAGGCTGCGGCCGCCGCCGGGCGGCCACGGGTCGTCGTCCGGGCCAAGACGCTATCGGCTCGCCGCCCCGGGGGCAAGCGGCCGGCTCAGCGGGCCAGATCGGCCACCTGCGCGCCCGTGGCGGCCTGGAGGTCGGAGGTCGCGAGCTCGAGCTGCAGGCCGCGCCGGCCGCCGTTGACGAGCACGCTGCCGTGCTCCAGCGCGGCGCGGTCGAGGAAGAGCGGCAGGGCCCTGCGCTGGCCGAGCGGGCTGAGGCCGCCCTTGACGTAGCCGGTCGCCCGCTCGGCCGCGGCGAGCGGCGCGAGCTCGGCCTTCCGGGCGCCG
>JBBIIE010000134.1:0-9704 GCA_037446605.1 Geminicoccaceae bacterium
GCTCTTCCGATCTCGAGGCGCCGGCACGGGTGGCGGTGGTGACCGCCGGGACGGGCGATCTGGGCGTCGCCGCCGAGGCGGTCCGCACGCTCGCCTTCCACGGCGAGGCCGCGCGCCTCGAGGCCGACCTCGGCGTGGCCGGGCTCTGGCGCCTGCTCGAGCGGCGCGAGACGCTCGCCGCCTTCCCGGTCGTGATCGCCTGCGCGGGCATGGAGGGCGCGCTCTTCAGCGTGCTCGGCGGGCTCGTCCCCGGCCTCGTGATCGCCGTGCCGGTGTCGTCGGGCTACGGGGTCACGGCGGGCGGCAGGGCCGCGCTGTCGAGCGCGCTCGGCAGCTGCGCGCCGGGCCTGGTCGCGGTCAACGTCGACAACGGCTACGGTGCCGCCTGCGCCGCCCTGCGCGCGCTGCGCGGACCGGTGCGCCCCTAGAGGTCGACCGGGAAGCGCGGGATCACCGTGGCGCGGTTGACCTGCGCGTTGAGCAGGAGGCCGAGCCCGACCATGACGGTGAGCATCGCCGTGCCGCCGTAGGAGACGAGCGGCAGCGGCACGCCCACGACCGGGATCAGGCCGGTTACCATGGCCACGTTGATGATCGCGTAGAGCGCGAAGTTGCAGGTCACGCCGGCCGCCAGCAGCCGGGTGAACTGGCTCTCGGCGCGCAGCGCCACGGCGAGCCCGGCGAGCACCACGGCGAGCACGAGGGCGAGCACGACGACCGCGCCCACCAGCCCGGCCTCCTCGGCCAGCATGGTGAAGGCGAAGTCGGTGTGCTTCTCGGGCAGGAAGCTCAGCTGCGCCTGACTGCCCTGGAGGTAGCCGCGCCCCCAGACCCCGCCCGAGCCGATCGCGATCTTCGACTGGATGATGTGGTAGCCGGAGCCGAGCGGATCGCGCTCGGGGTCGAGGAAGGTGTAGACCCGCTGGCGCTGGTAGTCGTGCAGCTGCGACCAGGCGACCGGCAGCGCGGCGGCGGCGAGCCCGCCCACGAGCAGGAACTTCCAGAGCGCCACGCCGCCGAGGAACAGCGTGGTGACGCCCACGACCCCGAGCATCACCGCGGTGCCGAGGTCGGGCTGCTTGAGCACCAGGGCGACCGGCAGGAGGATCATGAGCACCGGCGGCAGCAGGACCAGGGGCCGGCGGACCTCCTCCAGATAGGTCGCATGGAAGTAGCGCGCGAGGGCCAGGACGAGCGCGAGCTTCATCAGCTCGGAGGGCTGCAGCTGGACGATGCCGAGGTCGATCCAGCGCTGCGCCCCCTTGCTGATCTCACCCGCCACCTCGACCGCCACGAGCAGGGCCAGGACGATCGCGTAGGCCGGATAGGCGGCCCGGAACAGTTGCCGGATGTCGGTGACGGCGATCGCCAGCGCGAGCACGAGCATGGCCGCGAGGCGGGCGCCGTGGCGGATCGCCCAGGGGGTGTGCGAGCCGCCGGCGGCCGAGTAGAGCAGCCCGTAGCCGATCACCCCGAGGAGCGTCACCAGCGCCACGAGCGGCCAGCTCACCAGCGCCAACCGCTCGCCGAGCGTGGGTCCGGCCGCCGGCCCGAGCCGCGCCGCCGCCATCAGCGCCGCTCCGCCAGGTCGAGCCGACGCGGCGGGCCGTCCACCGCGGGTTCGAGCTGCAGTGCGCGGACCACGATGTCGCGCGCGACGGGTGCGGCCGCCTTGGCGCCGCTCTCGCCGTGCTCGACGATCACCGCCACCGCGAACCTCGGCCGGTCGTGCGGCGCGAAGGCCACGAACAGCGCATGGTCGCGCTCCTCGCGCGGCCGGTCCTTGCGCTTGTGCGCGCCCACTGCGCGCTCGGCCTTGCTGATCCGCCGCACCTGCGAGGTGCCGGTCTTGCCGCCCATGAACACGCCCGGGATCGGCAGGGCCGCCGCCTTGGCGGTGCCGCGCGGGCCGTTGACCACCTCGTGCATGCCCTTGAGCACCAGCTCCAGGTTGGCGCGGCCGAGGCCGAGCGGGGGCGCCGGCTCACCCTGCCCCTCGCTCACATGCGCGTGGCGCCCGCGCACGATCCAGGGATGCACGGCGCGGCCCCCGTTGCACAGGCGCGCGGTCATGACCGCGAGCTGCAGCGGCGTGGCGCTGACGAACCCCTGACCGATGCCGCAGACCAGGGTCTCGCCCTTCTGCCAGGGCTGGCCCAGCCGCTCGCGCTTCCAGCGGCTGGTCGGCATCAGCCCGGGCTTCTCGCCGGGCAGGTCGATGCCGAGCGGCGCACCGATGCCGAACCGGCGGGCCATCGCCGCGAGCGCGTCGATCCCGACCCGACGCGCCAGCTCGTAGAAGTAGACGTCGCAGGACTGGGCGAGCGCCTGGACCAGCGCGATGCGGCCGTGTCCGTGCTGCTTCCAGCAGTGGAAGCGGGCGTTGCCGAGGCTCATGTAGCCGGGGCAGAAGACCTCGCTCGTGGCGGTGACGAGGCCGGCCTCGAGCGCGGCCATCGCCGTCACCATCTTGAAGGTCGAGCCGGGCGGGTACTGGCCGCGGATGCACTTGTTGACGAGCGGGTGGCGCGGATCGAGCGAGAGCTGCCGCCAGAGCGCCGCCGACAGGCCGCCGGCGAAGGCGCCCGGGTCGTAGGTCGGCACCGAGGCCATGGCGAGCACGGCCCCGCTCACCACGTCGAGGACCACCGCCGCGGCCGCCTCCTGCTCGGCCAGCCGCTCCATGCAGTAGGCCTGCAGCTCGAGATCGAGGCTCAACTGCAGGTCGGCCCCCTCCTCGCCGTCGCTGCGGTCGATCTCCCGGATCTCGCGGCCGATGGCGTTGACCTCGACCCGCGACAGGCCGGCGCGGCCGCGGAGCTCGCGGTCGTAGGCGCGCTCGATGCCGCTCTTGCCGATGCGGAACTCGGGCAGCTTGAGCAAGGGATCGGGATCGTTGGGCAGCTCGCCCGCGGCGACCGGACCGACATAGCCCACGATGTGCGCGGTCAGGGGCCCGTGCGGGTACTGGCGCAGGAGCCCCGAATCGAGCAGCACGCCCGGCAGGTCGGGCGCCCGCACGGCGATCCGCGCGACCTCGTCCCAGGACAGGTCCTCGCGCACGGTGATCGGCACGAACGGGCGGTGCGCCCGGGCGAGCTGGAGCACCTCCTCGATCCGCCGCGCGTCGAGCGGCACGATCTCGGCCAGCGCCTCGAGCACGCGGCGCGGGTCGCGCGCCTGCTCGCGCACGATCCGCACGCGGTAGGTGGGGGCGTTGACGGCGAGCGCCCGGCCGCGTCGATCGACGATGCCGCCGCGCGGCGGCACGGTCAGGCGCTGGTTGATGCGGTTGTCGTCGGCGAGCAGCTGGTAGGTGCCCGCCTCGCGCACCTGGAGCTGCCAGAGCCGGGCGCCGAGCGCGCCGAACAGGGCCACCTGCACGCCACCCACGAGCAGCGCGCGGCGCCGGAAGCAGCGCGTGCGGTCAGCCTCCTGGTACATGCCCGGTCCTCGGCAGGAGGCGGCCGACCGGGGCGAGCAGCCCGGCGACCAGCGGGTAGACCGCCCAGGTCAGCGCCGCCTCGAGCAGGAACACGCGACCCGGTACGGGCTGCAGCCAGACCAGCGCGCCGAGCAGCCAGCGCACGAGCCCGACCGCCGCGACGACCGGCAGGAGGAGCAGCCAGCAGCGCCCGAGCGAGCGCTGCAGGGGCCCGCGCGGCACGCGTCGAAGCAGTCCCGGCACGAGCAGCAGGCCGAGTGCGTGCAGGCCGATCGGCAGACCGCCCGCCAGATCGCGCGCCAGCCCGAGCAGGAAGCAGGAGAGCGGCGTGAGCAGATCGGGCCGTCGCACCGTCCAGTGATAGACGACCGCCAGGGTGAGGAACGGTGCCACCGCCTGGGGCGCCGGCCCGGGCAGCGGCAGGAGGTCGATGGCCACGGCGAGGAGCGCGGTCGCGAAGGCGAGCGAACGCCGCAGCGCGAGGTCGGCCCGGTAGAGGACCGTCTCGCTCATCGCCCGAACAGTCCGGCCGCGCGCGCCGGCGGCGGCACCGCCTCGACGGTCGGGATGCGGCCTTCCGGGGTGGGGACCGGCTCGGACTCGAGCACCGCCACGAGGTCGAGACGGTCCCAGTCGACCAGCGGCCGCACCAGCACGCGGCGCTCCTCGACATGGACGATCTCGCCGACCGGCAGGCCCGGTGCCAGCAGGCCGCCACGCCCCGAGGTCAGCACCCGGTCGCCGACCGCGAAGGACGGCGTCATCGGCAGGAAGCGCAGCTCCGCCAGCGGCCCGTTGCGGCCCTCGAGGATCGCCTGGTCGCGCGAGCGATCGACCAGCACGGGGATGCGCGAGTTGAAGTCGGTCACGAGCAGCACCCGCGCGCTGCGCTCGCCGACCTCGACCACCCGGCCGACCAGGCCGTAGGCGTCGACCACCGCCATGCCCTCGAGGACGCCGCGGTCGCGGCCGGCGTCGATCAGCCGGGTCTGCACGAACGGCCCGCCCGGGTCGGCGACGATGCGCGCCGTGGTGCGCCGCCGGGTCCCCGGGGCCGGCGGGATGTCGAGCGCCTCGCGCAGCGCCGCGTTCTGCACCGCGAGCCGGACCGCCTCGTTCTGCCACTGCACGAGGCGGCGGTTCTCCTCGCGCAGCCGGGCGTTCTCCTCCTCGAGGGCGAGCAGCGCGCCGAGCGTCTCGGCGCCGCGACGCAGCGCCGCGAGCGGCGCGGCGGGCAGCGCGGTTATCGCGGCCACGAGGTCGCCGACGCGCTCGGAGACGTAGCCGAGCAGGCGGATGTCGGCCTTGGTGAGCACGAGCAGCGCCAGGGCGAGCCCCGCCAGGAGCCCGATCGACCAGCGCTCCAGGCTGCGCCTGAGGGCCGCGATCGGGCCACGCTCGCGCCGCTGCCCGGTCACCGGGGCGAACCTCGCCCGCCGCCGGTCAGTAGGCGGCGTGCAGGACGTGGCGCAGCGACTTCATCTCTTCGAGGCATCGACCGGTTCCGAGCGCCACGCAGGTCAAGGGCTCGTCGGCCAGGCTGACCGGCAGGCCGGTGGCGTGGCGCAGCACGAAATCGAGATTGCCGAGCAGCGCACCGCCGCCGGTGAGCACGATCCCCTTGTCGACGATGTCGGCGGAGAGCTCCGGTGCGGTGTGCTCGAGGGCGACCTTGACCGCCTCGATGATGGCACCGACCGGCTCGGCCAGGGCCTCGGCGATCTGCCGCTGGCTGATGACGATCTCCTTGGGCACGCCGTTCATGAGGTCGCGGCCGCGCACCTCCATGACCTCGCCATTGCCGTCCTCCGGCAGGCAGGCGGAGCCGATCCGCTTCTTGATGGCCTCGGCGGTGGCCTCGCCGATCAGGAGGTTGTGGTTGCGCCGCACGTAGTTGATGATCGCCTCGTCCATCTTGTTGCCGCCGACGCGGATCGACTTGGCGTAGACGATCCCACCCAGCGACAGGATCGCCACCTCGGTCGTGCCGCCGCCGATGTCGACGACCATCGAGCCCGTGGGCTCGGTGACCGGCAGCCCGGCGCCGATCGCCGCCGCCATCGGCTCCTCGATCAGGAACACCCGGCGCGCCCCGGCGCTCTCGGCACTCTCCTGGATCGCCCGCCGCTCCACCGCGGTCGAGCCCGAGGGCACGCAGATGATCACCCGGGGGCTGGCGAAGCCGCGCCGCGCGTGCACCCGCCGGATGAAGTGCTTGATCATCTCCTCGGCGACCTCGAAGTCGGCGATCACGCCGTCGCGCAGCGGCCGGATCGCCTCGATGTGGCCGGGCGTGCGGCCGACCATCTGCTTGGCCTCCTCGCCGACCGCGAGCACCTGGCGGCGGCCGCGGGTGGTGGCGATCGCCACCACCGACGGCTCGTTCAGGACGATGCCCCGCCCCTTGGCGTAGACGAGCGTGTTCGCGGTCCCCAGATCGATCGCGAGGTCCTTCGAGAAGAGGCCCAGGAGGCGGGACAGCATCGGACGGGTCGAGCTCCAGCGTGGACGCGGCGCACCGCCGGCGGATCGACCCGTCGCGGGTCAGGCCGAGAGGGCCGCCGGCGCACTCCTAGCACGCTTGGTTAAGAGCTTGTTTAACGCGGCGACGTAGGCGCGGCACGCGGCCACCATGGTGTCGGTGTCGGCGGCCTGGCCGTTGACCGACTTGCCGCCCTCCTCGAGCCGCACGGTGACCACCGCCTGGGCGTCGGTGCCCTCGGTCACGGCGTTGATCTGGAACAGCGGCAGCTGTGCCCGGTGCGGCACGATCGCCCGGATCGCCTTGAAGATCGCGTCGACCGGACCGTCGCCGACCGCGGCGGCGCTCCGCTCCTCGCCGTCGACCTCGAGCACCAGATCGGCCTGCGGCTTCAGCCTGGTGCCGCAGCGCACCTCGAGGCTCACCAGCTTGACCCGGCGGTCCTCGCTCTGGATCTGGTCGTCGACCAGCGCCACGATGTCCTCGTCGAAGATCTCCTTCTTGCGGTCCGCCAGCTGCTTGAAGCGCACGAAGGCGTCCTCGAGCGCGTTCTGGCCGAGCTCGTAGCCGAGCTCCTCGAGCTTCTTGCGGAAGGCGTGCCGGCCGGAGTGCTTGCCCATCACGAGGTTGGACTTGACCAGCCCGACATCCTCGGGACGCATGATCTCGTAGGTGCCGGCGTGCTTCAGCATGCCGTCCTGGTGGATGCCGCTCTCGTGCGCGAAGGCGTTGGCACCCACGATCGCCTTGTTGGGCTGGACGTTGAACCCGGTGATCGCCGAGACCAGCCGCGAGGCCTTCATGATGTCCTGGGTGACGACGCGGCTCTCGAAGGGCAGCAGGTCGTGGCGGGTGCGGATCGCCATGACCAGCTCCTCGAGCGCGGCGTTGCCGGCGCGCTCGCCGATCCCGTTGATCGTGCACTCGATCTGCCGCGCCCCGGCGCGCACCGCCAACAGGCTGTTGGCGACCGCCAGCCCCAGATCGTTGTGGCAGTGGACCGAGATGATCGCCTTGTCGATGTTCGGGACGTTGTCCCTGATCGAGCGGATCAGGTCGGCGAACTCCTCGGGATAGGCGTAGCCGACCGTGTCCGGGACGTTGATCGTGGTGGCGCCGGCGCGGATCGCGCTCTCGACGCAGCGGTAGAGGAAGTCGCGCTCGGTGCGCGAGCCGTCCTCGCACGACCACTCGACATCGTCGGTGTAGCGCCGCGCCCGGGTCACGCTCTCGATCACCCGGCGATGCACCTCCTCGGGCTCCATCTGCAGCTTGAAGCGCATGTGCAGCGGGCTCGTCGAGATGAAGGTGTGGATGCGCCGGCGCTCGGCCGGAGCGAGCGCCTCGGCGGCGCGGTCGATGTCGGCGGCGGCGGCGCGGGCGAGCCCGCACACCACGCTGCGGCGCACCTTCCGCGCGATCGCCTGCACCGCCTGGAAGTCGCCCTCCGAGGCGATCGGAAAGCCCGCCTCGATGACGTCGACCCCCATGCCTTCGAGGACCTCGGCGACCTTGAGCTTCTCCTCGACGGTCATCGAGCAGCCGGGCGACTGCTCACCGTCGCGCAGCGTCGTGTCGAAGATGACGACCCGCTCGCCTCGCGCGGCCTCGGCCGCCTCGCTCGCCAGCGTCTGGATGGGATCGGACATGTTCGGGCACTCCTCGGACCGGATCGACCTGCGACTGCGTACGCCGTCCCCTGAACGCGGGCCGGCACGGCCGACCCCTCGCTCAGGGGACCCTAAGTCGCAGCCCGAGGCGCGAACCGCCGAGTGCCGGCACGGCCGCCGTCGGCGCCACGGCGCAGGTCCGCCGCAGCCAGCCGATCGTCGATCTCCGAGCCCTCGTCTGCCGCAAGGATCCGCTCCACCGGGTCGGCCCGCTGCGCGGACGCAGGCCCCCCGGCGGGCCTCCGCGCGAGCATGATCGCCGATCCGACCGGCGATTGTAAAGCCCGTGCCCGGAGCCGGGCCGCCGGCGTGTCAGAGGAAGCTCACCGGGTCGACATCGACCTCGAGGGCGAGCCGGCCCGGCAGACGGCGCCCGGCCAGCCAGTCGCGCAGGTAGCCGGGCAGCCCGGCCCCGTCCCGGTCGATCACCAGGAGCCGCTCGCGCCAGCGCCCGCGCAGCAGCGCCAGGGGGGCCGGCGCCGGGCCGAGCACCCGCACCCCTTCGACCACCGGGGCGGCGCGCGCCAGGCCCCGGGCGAAGCTGCGCACGGCCTCGGCCTCGGGGCCGCTCACCACGAGCGCGGCGAGCCGGCCGAAGGGCGGCAGCCGGGCCTCCGCCCGCTCCTGCAGCTCGGCCGCGAGGAACCCCTCGCGGTCGCCGGCGGCGAGCGCCGCCATCACGGGGTGGCCGGGGTCGTGGGTCTGCAGCAGCACGCGGCCCGGCCGCTCCGCCCGCCCGGCCCGTCCCGCGACCTGGTAGAGGAGCTGGAAGCTGCGCTCGGCGGCGCGCGGGTCACCGCCCGCGAGCCCGAGGTCGGCATCCACCACGACCACCAGGGTGAGATCGGGGAAATGGTGCCCCTTGGCGAGCATCTGCGTGCCCACGAGGACGTCGAGCTCGCGCGCGAGCACGGCCCGGACCAGCCCGGCCGCGGCCGCGGCGGTTCCGACCGTGTCGCTGGTCACGACCTGGACCCGCGCCGCGGGCAGGAGCGCGCGGACCTCCTCGGCGATCCGCTCGACCCCGGGGCCCGAGGCCACGAGGGTCCCGACGCTGCCGCAGGCGGGGCAGTGGGCGGGCTCCGGCGCCGACCAGCCGCAATGGTGGCACAGGAGGCGTCGCCGCAGCCGGTGCGCGGTCAGCCAGGCGCTGCAGTTCGGGCAGCGCAGGCGATGGCCGCAGGCCCGGCAGAGGGTCAAGGGCGCGAAGCCGCGACGGTTCAGGAAGAGCAACGCCTGCTCGCCGCGAGCCGTGGTCTCGAGCAGCGCCGCGCGCACCCGCGGCGCCAGGAAGGTGCCCGGAACGGGCCGCTCGCGGCGCAGGTCGACGCACTCGACCTCGGGCAGGGCGGCGCCGCCGAACCGGTCTTCCAGCAGCAGCCGCGACCAGCCCTCGCGGGCAGCCGGTCCGCCGCGCACGGCGCCCGCCGCGACCGCGGTCTCGAGCGAGGGGGTGGCGCTCACCAGAAGGGCCGGGCAGCCCTCCAGGTCGGCGCGCAGCAAGGCCAGGTCGCGCGCATGGTAGAGGGTGCCCTCGTCCTGCTTGAAGCTCGGGTCGTGCTCCTCGTCGACCACCACGAGGCCGAGCTCCGCGATCGGCAGGAACAGCGCCGAGCGGGCGCCCACGACGACCGGTGCGGCACCTTCGAGCACACGCCGCCAGCCCTTGCGGCGCTGCGCGGCGCCGAGCCCCGAGTGCCAGAGCTGCGGCTCGACGCCGAAGCGCCGCACGAACCGCTCGAGCCACTGCGCGGTCAGGGCGATCTCGGGCAGCAGCACGAGTGCCCGCCGGCCGCGCCGGAGCGCCGCCGCGATCGCCTCCAGATAGACCTCGGTCTTGCCGCTGCCGGGCACGCCCTCGAGCAGCACCACGCCCGTGCCGGCCGCCACGCGCTCCTCGAGCGCCGCCGCCGCCGCCGCCTGGACATCGCTCAGGACCGCGCCGGGGCGGGAGGGATCGGGCGCCGGCTGCATGGGCGGCGGCAGCTCCTGCGCCTCGATGAGGCCGGCCGCCGCGAGGCGGGCGAGCGCCGGGACGCTCGTCCGGGCCGCCCGGGCGAGGTCGCGGGCGGGCAGCACCCCCACCGCGAGTGCGGCCACCACCCGC
>JBBIIE010000135.1:0-9692 GCA_037446605.1 Geminicoccaceae bacterium
GGTCGCAGCGGGCCCGGCCGAGCTCGTGCCGGCGCTGCCGCCACCGCGCACCCTCCTCCTCGTGGTGCCGGCCGGAGCCCCGGTCGACGCCGCGCTCGACGCGCTGCTGCCGGCGATCGCCGCGGGCGACCGGGTGATCGACGGCGGCAACAGCCACTGGCGCGACACCGAGCGGCGCGCCGCGCGGCTCGCCGGGCACGGTGTCGAGCTCGTGGGTGCCGGTATCTCGGGCGGCGAGGAGGGTGCACGCCACGGGCCCTCGATCATGGTCGGCGCCACGCCCGCCGCCTGGGCCGCGGTCCGCCCGGTCCTCGAGGCGGTGGCGGCGCGCGCCGCGGACGGTGCCCCCTGCTGCGCGCATCTGGGCCCGCCGCCCGCCGGGCACCTCGTCAAGATGGTCCACAACGGGATCGAGTACGCCGTCATGCAGGCCCTGGCCGAGGCCTACGACCTCGCCCGGCGCGGCCACGGCCTGGACCTGCCGGCGATCGCCGAGCTCTTCGCCGCCTGGGGCGAGGGCCCGCTCGGCGGCTTCCTGCTCGAGGCCACGATCCGCGTGCTGCGCACGACCGATGCCACGACCGGCCGGCCGCTCGTGGGCCTGATCCGCGACCGCGCCGAGCAGAAGGGCACCGGCGGCTGGACCGCGGTCGAGGCGCTCGAGCTCGGTGTCGCCGCCCCCACCCTGCTCGCCGCGGTCCAGGCCCGCTCGCTGTCCGCCGCCCCGATCCGCGCCGAGCTCGCCCGGCTGGTGCCGCGCCCGACCGGGGGTGCCGCCGAGGGTCGCCCCGAGGACCTCCAGGGCGCGCTCCTGGTGAGCCTCGCGGCGGCCCACGCCCAGGGCTTCGCCATCCTGGCCGAGGCCGGGCGCGCGCGCGGCTGGCCGATCGACCCGGTCGCCGTGGCGCGGGTGTGGCGGGCCGGGTGCATCCTGCGCGGTGCCCTTCTCGAGCCGATCGCGCGCGCCTTCGAGCGCGACCCCCGCCTGCCCTCGCTCCTGCTCGACGACGAGATCCTGGCACTCGTGCTCGCCGGCCTGCCGGATCTGCGCGCCGCCCTGCGCCACGCCTGCGCCGCCGGGATCCCCGTCCCGGCGCTGGCCGCGAGCCTCGCCTGGCTCGACGCGCTCGCGAGCGCGCGGCTGCCCGCCGATCTGCTGCAGGGCCTGCGCGATCTGTTCGGCGCGCACGGCTTCGAGCGGATCGACCGGCCCGGGCGCCACCACGACCTCTGGCGCGGCCGGTGAGTGGGTCGACCGTGGCCGGGCGGGTGATCGTGCTCATGGGGGTGACGGGTGCGGGCAAGACCACCGTGGGCGAGCTCCTGGCCGCCCGCCTCGGTGCCCGCTTCGCCGAGGGCGACGCCTACCACCCGCCCGCCAACGTCGCGAAGATGCGCGGCGGCACGCCGCTGCAGGACGCCGACCGCTGGCCCTGGCTCGAGGCGATCCGCGCCGACATGGCGCGCTGGCTGGCCGAGGGCGAGACCGCGGTGCTCGCCTGCTCGGCCCTCAAGCGCGCCTACCGCGACGTGCTGCGGCGCGCCGGTCCGGGCGTCCGCTTCGTCCATCTGGCGGGCGAGGCCGAGCTGATCGCGGCCCGCCTGGGCGGCCGGCGGGGCCACTACATGCCGGCCGCACTCCTGCCCTCGCAGCTCGCCACGCTCGAGGATCCCGCGGGCGAGCCGGACGTGCTGCGCATCGGCATCGAGGGCAGCCCCGAGGCGATCGTCGAGCGGATCCTCGCGGCCCTGGGCGACGCCGCGCCCGGCTGAGCCTCACGCGCGCGGCGGGCGCGGGTCGAGCGGCAGCAGGGGTGCGATGCCGAGCAGGTCCTCGAGCCGGGCCGCCGCCTGCAGGAGCTCGGCCTCGCCGCGCGGCCGGCCGACCATCTGCAGGCCGACCGGCAGCCCCTCCCCGGTGAAGCCGCAGGGCAGCGAGAGCGCCGGCAATCCCGTCAGGGTGATCGCGAAGGTGATCGTCACCCAGTCGATGTAGCTCGGGAAGCGGTGGCCCCTGAGCTCCTCGATGTAGCGCCGCTCGACCGGGAAGGGCGGCACGATCGCCGCGGGGCAGAGCAGCAGGTCGAAGCGCTCGAGGAACGCCGCGGCGCTCTGCTGCATCTGACCGCGCCGCCGCTCCGCCCGGCCGATCTCCTCGGCGGTGAGCTTCATGCCGGCCTCGATGTTCCAGATCACCTCGGGCTTGAGGAGCTCCCGGTGGCGCTCCAGGAGCGGCGCCCGGGCGGTGACGAACTGCTCGGCGCGCAGCACGCGGAACACCTCGACCGCATCGGCGAAATCCGGGCAGGCATCGAGCACGACCTCGCAGCCGAGCTCGGCCAGACGCTCCGCCGCCGCGCGGCAGATCCGCGCCACCTCCGGATCGACCGGCGTGATGCCGCCGAGATCGGCCGAGAAGGCCACGCGGCGCAGCCGCGGCGGCCGCTCGACCGCCTCGGCGAAGGGCAGGGCCGGCGGCTCGCAAGTCAGCGGATCGCGCGGGTCGAAGCCCGCCTGGGCGTCGAGCAGCAGCGCCGTGTCGCGCACGTCGCGCGCCATCGGCCCCTCGACCGAGAGGGTCTGGAACGGGCTCGCCACCGGCCCGTGCGGCACCCGCCCGGGCGAGGGCCGGAGCCCCACGACCGAGCAGAACGCGGCCGGCGTCCTGAGCGAGCCGCCGAGGTCCGAGCCGTTGGCGAGCCAGACCTCGCCCGAGGCCAACGCCACGGCCGAGCCGCCCGAGGAGCCGGCGCAGGTGAGCGCCGTGTTCCAGGGGTTGCGGGTGACCCCGAACACCTCGTTGAAGGTCTGCGCCCCGGCGCCGAACTCGGGCGTGTTCGACTTGCCCAGGATCACCGCACCCTGCGCCTCCAGCCGCTCGACCTCGAAGCCCGAGCGGTCGGGGACGTGGTCCGCGAAGATCGGCGAGCCGTAGGTCGTGCGCACGCCCTGGACGTCGTTCAGGTCCTTGATCACGATCGGCAGCCCGGCGAGCCAGCCGCGCCCGTCGCCGCTCGGCACGATCTCGCCCGCCTCGATGCGCGCCGCCTGGCGTCGGGCGCGCGCCTCGCACAGGGTCGGGATCGCGTTCAGCCGCGGCTCGACCGCCTCGATGCGCGCGAGCGCCGCCTCGAGCGCCTCGCTCGGCCGGACCTCGCCCGAGCGCAGGCGGCGCACGAGCTCGCGCGCCGAAAGCCGCCAAAGTTCGCTCATCGTTCCCCTCCCCCGCCCACACGGCCCTGCGCGCGCGTCGGCCTGCCGGCCCGCAGGCTGGCCGCTGTCGCCCTCGCCGTCCAGCGGCTAGCATGCGCGCCGGCCGAGGGGCAGATCCGCCCCGGCCGCCTCGGCCCGCGCGCTTCCGGAGGTGCCCCGTGCCGGACTCGACCGTCGCGATCGCCGGCTTCGGTGCGATCGGCGCCACCGTGGCGGAACGGCTCGACCGCGGGATCGAGGGGCTGTCGCTCGTGGCGGTGAGCGCGGGCGACCCCGAGGCCGCCCGGGCGCGGATGGAGGGCAGGCTCGCCCGGCCGGTCCCGGTCCTGCCGCTCGCCGAGCTCGCCGAGCGCGCGCGGATCGTGGTCGAGTGCGCGCCTGCCGCGGTGTTCCGCGAGGTCGCCGAGCCGGCCGTGCGGCGCGGGCGGATCTTCCTGCCCCTCTCGGTCGGCGCGCTGCTCGACCATCTCGACCTCGTCGAGCTCGCGCGGACGAGCGGCGCCCGGATCCTGCCGCCGACCGGCGCGCTGTTGGGCCTGGATGCGGTGCGGGCCGCCGCCCTGGGCACCATCCGCTCGGTCAGGATGGTCACCCGCAAGCCGCCCGCGGGGCTCGCCGGTGCCCCCTATCTGGTCGAGCGCGGCATCGACCTCGCCGCCCTCACCGCGCCACTGCGCGTCTTCGAGGGGACCGCGCGCGAGGGAGCCAGGGGCTTTCCGGCCAATGTCAACGTCGCCGCGGCGCTGGCGCTCGCCGGGATCGGGCCGGACCGCACCCGGCTCGAGATCTGGGCCGATCCGGGCGTGACCCGCAACACCCACACGATCGAGGTCGAGGCCGAGGAAGCCTCCTTCACCATGACCATCGCCAATGTCCCGAGTGCGGAGAACCCGCGCACCGGCCGGCTCACCGCGCTCTCCGTCGTGGCGGCGTTGCGCCGCTTGACCGCGCCCTTCGCGGTCGGCACCTGAGGGCGCGCCGACGCCGCCTCGGGCACCGGCATCCGGTCGGAGGCCCCGCATGGCCGTTCCCCGCACGCTCCCGCACGCCGCGCTGCTGCCGATCCTGGGCCTGCTCGCGGCCTGCGCCGGGGGCGAGCCGGCGGTCGAGCCCGCCCCGGCCGTCGAGGAGGAGGCCGTGGTCACGCCATTCGGCGGACCGGCCGACGGCTACCCCGCGCGGCGCTGGCAGGAGGAGACCCGCGCGGCGTTCCGCCGGCTCGACCGCAACCGCGACGGCAAGCTCGACCTCGACGAAATCCGCGCCGGCTTCGCGGTGCTCGATGCCGACGGCGACGGCCGGATCACCCGCTTCGAGGCGGCCCAGCTCGTGGCCGCGGGCGACCGCGACCGGGACGGCGGCCTGTCGCCGCGCGAGCTCGCCGGCCTGCCGCCCTTCCGCCTGGAGAGCGACCGCGACGGCAACGGGTGGGTGAGCGCGCTCGAGTTCAGCCTCGCACGCACCGACGCGTTCGTGCGCGCCGACCAGAACCGCGACGGCCGCCTCGTGCGCGCCGAGTGGGCGGCCGAGCGGCGCTTCACCCTGTTCGGCTTCTGAGCGACGCCGCCGAGGCCGCCGCTGCACGCCGGGGTCGCGCGATGCGGCCGCTCGTTGCTGGAGCGCCGACGGGCGGGTACGATCACGGCCGCCGGGCACGTTGCGGCCCGGGTCTCGAGTCGGACCGGAGCACGATGCAGCCGCCCTACCTGCTGTTCCTCGGCGACGTCCAGGACCAGCTCGCCGCCAAGACCGCGCACGGGCTCGTGGACTGGCGGCCCGAGCGCTGCCTGGGCCAGCTCCGGCTGCCGGGCTGCAAGGCCGATTGCGGGCTCCCCGAGATGACCGTGCGGCAGGCCGCGGCGGCGGGCTGCCGGACGCTCGTGGTGGCGGTCGCCAACTCGGGCGGCTGGCTCGCCGAGCACTGGGTGCCCACCCTCGTCGAGGCGCTCGAGGCCGGCCTCGACGTCGCCTCCGGCCTGCACCAGCGGCTGGCCGACATCGAAGCCGTCGCCGAGGCGGCCGATCGGACCGGCCGCGAGCTGATCGACGTCCGCCACCCGCGCCACCGCTTCGGGACCGGCACCGGGATCAAGCGCACCGGCAAGCGTCTGTTGACCGTCGGCACCGACTGCTCCTGCGGCAAGAAGTACACCGCCCTCGCCCTCGAGCGGGAGATGCTGGCGCGCGGCCGCAAGGCCACCTTCCGCGGTACCGGCCAGACCGGGGTGATGATCTCCGGCCAGGGCGTCGCGATCGACGCCGTGGTCGCCGACTTCATCGCCGGGGCGGCGGAGTGGCTCAGCCCCGACGACGATCCCGAGCACTGGGACCTGATCGAGGGCCAGGGCTCGCTGTTCCATCCGGCCTTCGCCGGGGTCACGCTCGGGCTGATCCACGGCAGCCAGCCCGATGCGCTCGTGCTGTGCCACGAGCCGACCCGGACCCACATGCGCGGCCTGCCGCACCGGAAGCTGCCGGGGCTGGCCGAGTGCCTCGCCGCCAACCTGCAGGCGGCCCGCCTGACCAACCCCGACGTGCGCGCCGTCGGGGTGGCGGTCGACACGCACCGGGTGGAGCCCGGCGGCCGCGGCGACCTCCTCGCCCGCATCGAGGACGAGCTCGCCCTGCCGGCGGTCGATCCGATCGCCACCGGGGTCGGCCGCATCGCGGACGCGCTCTGGTGAGCGTGCGCCGCCTCGAGTGCCGCCACGAGCGCTTCAAGGTCCGTGGCACCTTCACGATCGCGCGCGGCTCGCGCACCCATGCCGACGTGGTGCTGGTCGAGATCGGCGAGGGCACGGCCAGGGGCCGCGGCGAGTGCGTGCCCTACCCGCGCTACGGCGAGACGGTGGCGAGCGTGCTCGCGCAGATCGAGGCGCAGCGCGCGCTGATCGAGGGCGGCGGCGGCCGTGCCGAGCTCGCCCGGGCCCTGCCCCCGGGTGCCGCCCGCAACGCGCTCGACTGCGCGCTCTGGGACCTCGAGGCGGAGCTCGCCGGCAAGCCGGTCTGGCGGCTGGCCGGCGTGCAGGCGCCCAAGCCCGTGGTCACCGCCTTCACCCTGTCGCTCGGCGCGCCCGAGGTCATGGCCGAGGCGGCGCGCGCCGCCGCCGACCGCCCGGTCCTCAAGGTCAAGCTCGGCGGCGAGGGCGATCTGGCCCGGATCCGCGCCGTGCGCGCCGCCGCACCCAAGGCCAAGCTCCTGGTCGACGCCAACGAGGCCTGGCACCCGGACTGGGTCGCCTCCTGGCTCGACGTGATGGCCGAGTGCGGCGTGGCGCTGGTCGAGCAGCCCCTGCCGGCCGGCCAGGACGCCATGCTCGCCGACATCCCGCACCCGGTGCCGGTCGGCGCCGACGAGAGCGTGCACGCGACCGACAGCCTGGACCGGCTGGTCGGCCGCTACGAGGTGGTCAACCTCAAGCTCGACAAGACCGGCGGCTTCACCGAGGGCCTGGCCTTCGCCCGCCGCGCCCAGGAGCTCGGCTTCGGCCTCATGGTCGGCTGCATGCTCGGCACCTCGCTGGCCATGGCGCCGGCACTCCTGCTCGCCCAGCGCGCCACCTTCGTCGATCTCGACGGGCCGCTGCTCCTGGCCGAGGACCGCACGCCGGGGCTCAAGTACCAGGGTAGCCTCGTCCAGCCGCCGCCGCCCGAGCTCTGGGGCTAGGCCCGGCCGAGCGCCGCCTTGGCGGCCCGGCGCAGCGCCCGCGGCACGAGCCGGGTGAGCCGCTCGGCGAGCACGGGGCCGAGCCGCTGCTTGCGCGAGGGCGGCACCCGCCCGTCCGGGCGGAGCCGCACCGCAGCCGCCCGGTCGGAGGCCTCGGGCATCGCCAGGAGGCGCTGGCGCTCACCGCGGAGCGCCACGAGCGTCAGCCGGTCGGCCGGCTTGTCGGGCTCGAGCGGGACCTCGCAGCGCAGCACCGAGCTGAAGCCGGCATCGACCAGCAGGTTGAGGAGCGAGCGCTCGGCGATCCACACGCTGCGCGGGTTGTCGAGCGAGGCCCAGAGGTCGGCGAGCCGCTCCTCGGGCGCGGCGTCGGGCTCGTGCTCGCGGATGGGGCGGCCGAAGTAGGTCCGCCCGCGATGTTCGAAGGGCCGGAGCGCCCCGATCCCGACATAGGTGTCGATCACGACGAGCCGGGTCGTGAGCTCGGCCATCCGGTGCACGAGCTCGAAGCAGTCCGGCGCGTCCAGGTGGTAGAGCAGCCCCAGGCACAGCACCACGTCGAACCGGCCGTGGCGCTCCGGCGCGAGGTTGCGGACATCGTCCTGCACCAGCTCCAGCCGGTCGAGGCCGAGCAGCTCGGCGGAAAAGCGCGCCTTGGCGAGGTTGGCCTCGCGCCCCTCGACCGCGACCACGCGGGCACCGCGCCGGGCGAGCTCGATGGCATAGCCACCCTCGAGGCAGCCGAGGTCCAGGATCGCAAGGTTCTCGAACGGCTTGCCCCCGAGGTCCGCCACTATCTGCACGATCCGGGCCAGCTTGTCGGCCTCGCGATCCGCCCCGAGCGTCTGTATTCCACCAGGAAGGTGAATATTGTGCGCCGTCCATGCACCCCATCTGGCGGTGATCGAGCCGAGTCGTCGGGCCGTTTCCTCGCGATCCACTGCATCCCCCGGATGGTCTTCTCTCCAGGAGACCGATCGACGATAAGGCTTCGTCTGGCAAGTGCCGCAGACCCATCCGGCCCGGAGCGGACCGGACGGCTCCCCTGCGCGCAGCGGGCGGCATCGGACGCGGACGGCTCAGCCGCCCGCCGCACCGTCCAGCCACTGCGCCAGCGCCACGACCTCGCGCGTGCGCGCGATGCGCCCGCCCCAGCGCCGGTCGAAGGCCGCGATCAGCCCGGCGAGCGCCGGCGAGGCCAGCACCGCCTCCGCCGCCTCGACCGAGGCGAAGGCGTAGACGGCGAGGTGGTGGGCCGGCTCGTGCCGGCTCCAGCCGCGGAAGGCGGCGCGCGCGCCGAACGCCGCGAGCGCCTCGCGCAGGTGCTCCTCCTCGTACCAGCGGTCGAACGCCGCGCGGTCGGCCGGGTCGGCGACCACCGCGCGCACGAGGAGGAACGCGCCGGTCCCCTTCATTCCGCGGCCGGCGCCGGCAGCGGGCAGCTCACGCCGGTGCCACCCAGGCCGCAATAGCCCCAGGGGCGCTTGTGCAGGTACTGCTGGTGGTCCTCCTCGGCGTACCAGAACGGCCCGGCCGCGCGGACCTCGGTCGTGATCGCACCGCGCCCGGCCCGCTGCAGCGCCCGGCCATAGCCCGCGATCAGCAGCTCGGCCGCCGCGCGCTGGCGCTCGTCGGTCCGGTAGAGGGCGCTCCGGTACTGCGTGCCGACGTCGTTGCCCTGCCGCATCCCCTGGGTCGGGTCGTGGCCCTCGAGGAACGCCTTCACGAGCGCGTCCTCGGCGAGCAGCTTCGGGTCGTAGACCACGAGCACCACCTCGGCGTGCCCGGTCCGGCCGCTGCAGACCTCCTCGTAGGTCGGGTTGGGCGTGTGCCCACCGGCATAGCCCACGGCCGTGACCCACACCCCGGGGAGCTGCCAGAAGAGCCGCTCGGCGCCCCAGAAGCAGCCCATGCCGAGCTGGATCTGCGCGAGCCCTTCGGGAAAGGGCGGCAGGATCGACCGTCCGCTCACCGCGTGCCGGCCGGAGAGCGGGAAGGGCCGTTCGGCGCGGCCGGGCAGGGCTTCCGCCGGGCTCGGCAGGGTCTGGGGCTTGCGGCCGAACCACATGGTGCGTCTCCCTCGTTCGCCCGGCTCAATCGGCGAGCTCGATGGCGAGATGGCGGGCCAGGAGCGGGGCCAGGTCGGCATGCGCCACGGTGGCGAACCGGTCGAGCCCCGGGCGGACGATGTAGAGCCAGTCGCCCTCGGGCCGGCGCGCCCAGAGCTCGGCCGTGTAGACGTCGCCGAGCGCCGGGTCGGCCCGGCTCAGCCAGCGGATCCAGTGGTACTCGACCCGGACCGGCCGGTCGGCCGCGTCGTAGCCGATCGAAAGATCGCCCTCGGCCCGGCCGAGCCGGTGCCAATGCTGCCGTTCGAAGCGCACCGGCCGGATCGCGCCCAGGGGCTCCGGCAGCGTGATCCGCTCGATCGCCCCGCCGCTCGCCGTCATGCTCCACCTTCCCCCGGCAGAGGTGGCGGCCGGTCGAGCGGCGTCAAGTCGGGCTGCCGCCGCTCACTGGAAGAGCCGGGCCAGGAGCTCGCTGCCGAGCGAGCCCGACTGCGGCACGCTCGCGGGCGGCACGTAGTCCGGGCCGACGATGCGGCGCACCGCCGCCACGGCCCGCTCCAGGTCGCCGAGCGGTGCCACCGGCCGGGCGGGGGCGGGTGCGGGGTCGCCGAGCCAGTGCGCCCGCCCGGCCTCGACCTGCCGTCGGTGGATGATCGTCACGTCCCGGGTGAGCCGCGTGGGCCCGAGGAGCATGCCGAGCCGGTAGGCGATCGGCTGCAGGCGGATGTCGGCCAGCCGCTCGA
>JBBIIE010000136.1:0-9659 GCA_037446605.1 Geminicoccaceae bacterium
TGGCCAGGTAGACCAGGATCGCGAGCCCGAGCCCCTCGCGCCGCCAGACCATCCAGCCGGCCACGGCGTTGAGCGTGTAGAGTACGGCCCAGGCCGGGCCGAACAGCCCGTCGGGCGGCCGCCAGGGGGGCTTGTCCAACGCCTGGTACCAGGCGCCCGGCCGGAACCGGGCGCCCGACAGCGCCGCCAGGAAGTTGAGCGCCAGGAAGCCCAGCAGGGCCGGGAGCGCGGAGGCGTCCACGGGCGTGCGGCCCCGCCCGGCTCAGTCGAAGAACCCGGCATCCTCGGGTGCCAGATAGGGGCGCGCCTTCTCGGGGACGATCTCGACCCCCATGCCGGGCCGGTCCCAGACGGTGATCTGGCCGTCCTCGACGATCGGCGAGGGGAGCCCGTCGACGATGTCGTACCACCACGCCGGATCGCCCGCCGGATACTCGAAGGCGATGAAGTTGTGCGGTAGCGTGGCGCAGACCTGGACCAGCGCCGCGAGGCCCAGAAGGCCGTTGCCGGTGCCGTGCGGCGCCATCAGCACGCCGTGCAGCTGGGCGAACTCGGCGATCCACTTGAGCTCGGCGATGCCGCCGCAGTCGCACGGATCCGGCCCCACGATCCGCACCGCGTTGCGCTCGATGAGATCCTTGAAGTTCTGGCGCAGATAGATCTGCTCGCCGGTGTGGATCGGCGTCGAGGTGGCCCGGGTCAGCTCGGCGTAGACGTCCGCATTCACGTAGGGGACGTAGTCGCCGGTCAGCATGTCCTCGAGCCACATGAGGCCCAACGGCTCGACCGCGCGGGCGAAGCGGATCGCATCGGGCAGGGTCCAGCCGGGTCCGCAGTCGAGGGCGAGCCCGACCTCGGGGCCGAGCTCGGCCTTCATCGCCTCCACGCAGGCGATCAGGTGGCGCATGCCGCGCTCGGTCAGGAGCCCCGAATCGAGCGCGCCGTGGAACGGGCTCGGGTCGCACTCGCCCATGAAGAAGCCCGGCACCTGCCGCTTCATGGGCGAGTGGAACGCCACACCCATCTTGACGAAGCCGAAGCGCTCGGGGAGCGACTTCATCCAGCGCACCTCGGCGGCATGGTCCTCGGGCGAGACGCCCTGCATCGGGCGGCGCCGGGCGCCGTTGTAGACCCGCACGCGGTCGCGGACCTTGCCGCCGAGCAGCCGGTACACGGGCACGCCCTGCGCCTTGCCGGCCAGATCCCAGAGCGCCATCTCGATGACGCTCACCGCACTGCCCCAGGGCTTGAAGGCGCCGCGCTGGCGGATCTTGACCATCACCCGCTCGACGTCGCGCGGGTCCATGCCGAGCAGCGCCTCGCGGTAGTGCAGGATGTGCGGCTTGAGGTAGGGCTTGTACTGCTCGACCTCGCCGTAGCCGCTGATCCCCTCGTCGGTGGTGATCCGCACGATCGGGTTCTTGCCGATCACGGCGCAGCGGAGGTCGGTGATCTTCATGGCGCGGCGGTCCGACTGTGGGTGGTGGGTCAGGTCTCGGGCGCGCCCCGCGCCCGGAGCCACGCCTCGTACTCCGGGCGGGCGGCGTCGCTGAGCGGGTAGTAGCGGCGCAGGTCGCCGCCGGCGGCCAGCCGCTCGCGCGAGAACTCCTCCCACTCGTGGTGCTCGGAGGCCTTGGCGATCACCTCCTCGGCGAGCGCCACGGGCACGACGACCGCGCCGTCGTCGTCGGCCACGACGATGTCGCCGGGCATGACCAGCGTGCCGCCGCAGGCGATCGGGCCGTTGACCGCGAAGGGCATGAGGTCGGTCTGGGTGTGGAAGTTGGGCGTCACCCCGCGCAGCCAGAAGCCGAGGTCGATCTTCTGCACGTTCGGCCAGTCGCGCACGCAGCCGTCGATCACCACCCCGATCCCGCCCCGGCCGCGGAAGTATGTCAGCATCATCTCGCCGAACACCCCGCTCCGCGGATTGCCGCGGGCATCGACCACGACGATGTCGCCCGGCCGGGTGTGGTAGAGCGCGTGGCGGTGCAGCTGGCGCTCGGGGTCGGTGTACTCGCCTTCCCCGTAGAGGTCCTCGCGCTTGGGCATGAACTGGAGGGTGAGCGCCGGGCCGGCGATCGCGCGCCCCCGCGTCCAGGCGACGGGGCCCTCGATGAAGGTGCTGCGCACGCCCATGTGGAAGAGCGTGCCGGCGACGGTGGCGGTGCCCACCGCGGCGAGCGCCTTCGACCAGGCGGCGGGCGGGCGGACGATGTCCTTGGTCTCGATCATCGCGCACTACCAGTTGGTGAACGAGCCGTCGCGGCGGCGCAGATGCGGCGGCTCCCAGAAGCGGAACGGCTCGCGGCCGAGCGCCGCCTCGTCGACCTCCACACCGAGGCCGGGTGCGGTGGGCACCGGGTAGGCGGCGCCGTCGAGACGGACCTGCACCGGGAAGATCGAGGCGTCGTCGAAGCCCAGATGGGCCTCGGTCGGCGTCGCCCGGCATTCGAGCCAGGCGAAGTTCGGCACCGCTGCCGCGAGGTGCACGGTCGCAGCCGTGCAGACCGGGCCGAGCGGGTTGTGCGGCATCAGATCCACGTAGTGCGCCTCGCTCCAGCCGGCGATCTTCATGGCCTCGGTGAGCCCGCCGACGTTGCACACGTCGATGCGGTTGAACTGGTGGATGTCACGCTCGATGTAGGGCCGGAACTGCCATTTCGAGGCGAACTCCTCGCCGATCGCGAAGGGGATGTCGGTCATGCGCCGGAGCGCCTCGTAGGCCTCCGGCGTCTCGTCGCGGATCGGCTCCTCGAGGAAGTCGAGCGTGCCGCGCGGCATGCGCTGGCAGAAGGAGGCGGCCTCGGCGACCGACAGACGGTGGTGCCAGTCGACGCCGAGCACGACCTCGCCGCCGAGCGCCTCGCGCGCCCGCACGCACCAGGTGGCGGTCGTGGCGATGTGCTCGCGCGGCTCGTAGAGCTCGCGCGCCTGGTGCCCGGACACCGACAGCCGCAGGCAGGTCCAGCCCTGCGCCAGGAGCGCCCGCGCCTGCTCGATCATCTCGGGCCCGGGTGGGGCCGAGGTCGTGGCGAAGGTCGGCACGCGGTCGCGCTGGCGGCCGCCCAGGAGCTCGTGGACCGGCACGCCGAGCGCCTTGCCCTTGATGTCGTGGAGCGCGATGTCGATCGCCGAGATGGCGGCGGTGAGCACCCGCCCGCCCTCGAAGTACTGGCTCCGGTACATCTCCTGCCAGAGCGCGCCGATGCGCATCGGATCGCGCCCGACCACGAACTCGGCGAAATGCTCGAGCGCGCCCACGACCGCCTTCTCGCGCCCCGACAGGCCGGACTCGCCCCAGCCCGCGATCCCTTCGTCGGTCTCGACCTTGACGAGCAGCTGGTTGCGGATGCCGACGCGGACCGGGAACGGTCGGATCGCGGTGATCTTCATGGGGTCCGGCCTCCCCGGAGCGGCCGCCACACCGGCCGCCCGAGCGGCCTAGGGTCGAGGTCGCGGCGCGTCAACCGCCGCCGGCGCCGGGACGGGTAGGCCCGCGCGAGGCCGCGCGCTCAGGCGAACGGCTCGTCGCCGAAGAACGAGGAGCCGGGTGCGAGGTGGGCGCGCGCCACGTCCTCGTCGAGTTCCAGGCCGTGCCCCGGGCGATCGTCCAGATGGATGAAGCCGTCCCGGATGGTCGGCCCGCCGCCCACCAGATCGTCCCACCAGGGGACGTCGTGGGCGTGGTACTCGATCACCAGGAAGTTGTTCATGGCGGCGCAGACCTGGGCGCCCGCCACCGTGCCGATCGGGCTCGCCACGTTGTGCGGTGCCACGGGGACGTAATAGAGATCGGCGTGGTCGGCGACCTTCTTCGCCTCCATGAGCCCGCCCATCTTCGGGATGTCGGGGGCGATGATGCGCGCCGCCTGCTTCTCGATCAGCTCGCGGAACCCGTGCTTGCGGTAGAGGTTCTCGCCGGTGCAGATCGGCGTGCGGGTGCTGTGGGTGACGTGGCGCTGCGCCTCGAGGTTCTCGGGCGGCACCGGATCCTCGAGCCAGAGGAGGTCGAACGGCTCGAGCGCCTGGGCCAGGCGGATCGCGTCGTCCACGCTGTATTTCCAGTGCGCGTCCATGGCGACCATGATCTCGGGGCCGACCGCCTCGCGGACGGCGCGCACGCAGTCGACCTGCCATTTGAGCTCGCGCCAGCCGATCGTGCGGTTGAAGGGCTCGTACCAGCGCCGGCGCGGGTGCGGGTCGTCCGAGATGTCGCGCGTGTAGGGGTTCTCGGCGTCCAGGTCGAACTTGAGGGCGGTGAAGCCCTCGGCGACGATCTCCCTGGCCTTGCGGGCCCAGTCGGCGGGATCGGGCGTCTCGCCGGCGTGGCAGTCGGCATAGACCCGGATCCTGTCGCGGAAGCGGCCACCGAAGAAGGTCGAGATCGGTGTCCGCAGCCTGCGGCCCAGCAGGTCCCAGAGCGCGATCTCGATCCCGCTGATGGCGGTGACCGTGGCGCCGGCCTGCGAGCCCTCGCCGGAGAGGCAGCGGATCATGATCTCGACCAGCCGGCCGATGTCGGTCGGATCACGGCCGATCAGGAGCGGCTTCGCCTCGTGGACGAGCTCGGCCACGCCGGCACCCCAATAGGCCTCGCCGAGCCCGCTCAGGCCCTCGTCGGTCTCGATCCTGACGAGCACCCAGGGGAAGTTGCCCCGGATGACCGCCGTGCTCACGCGCGAGATCCGCACCGCTCCCTCTCCCTCCGCTCCCTCGCCCGTCGGGCGCACGCTCAGCCGGCGAGCGCCCGCTGGGTGCGCGCATCGAAGAGATGCAGCCGGCCCTGCTCCGGCTCGAGCCAGACCCGCTCGTCCGGCGCCAGCGCCACGTCCGGCGGCACGCTCACGATCAGCGTGGCGGCCTTGCCCAGCTCGACGTGCACATAGGTCACGTCGCCGGTCGGCTCGAGGGTGTAGACCCGGCCCGGGATCGCCCCGGGGGCGGCCTCGCCGCGGAGCCGGATCGCGCTGTGCCGGGTGCCGAGCACGACGCCCTCGGGGCCGGCGGCGAGGGCCTTGCGGGCATTGTCCGGCGAGAGCTCGAGGCGCCAGCCGTCCTCGCCGACGATGGCCACGGTCGAGCCCTCCGCCACCACCCGGCCCGGCACCAGGTTCATCGCCGGGCTGCCCACGAAGCCTGCGACGAAGGTGTTGACCGGGCTCGCGAACAGCCGCTCGGGCGTGTCGTACTGCTGGAGCACGCCGTTGCTCATCACCGCCATCCGGTCGGCCATGGTCATGGCCTCGAGCTGATCGTGCGTGACGTAGATGACCGTGGCCGCGAGGTCCTGGTGGAAGCGCTTGAGCTCGGCGCGCATCTGCACCCGGAGCTTGGCGTCCAGGTTGGAGAGGGGCTCGTCCATGAGGAAGACGAGCGGGTCGCGGACCAGCGCCCGGCCGAGCGCCACCCGCTGCTGCTGGCCGCCGGAGAGCTCGCGCGGCCGCCGCTCGAGCAGGTGCTCGATGCCGAGGAGCCTGGCCGCCGCGCGCACCTTGCTCTCGATCGTGGCGCGCGGCGTCCGCCGCATGCGCAGCGGGAAGGCCAGGTTGTTGTAGACCGTCTTGTTGGGGTAGAGGGCATAGTTCTGGAAGACCATCGCGACGTCGCGATCCTTGGGATCCAGATCGTTGACGAGGCGATCGCCGATCCAGATCTCGCCGTCGCTGAGCTCGAGCAGGCCGGCCACGAGGTTGAGCGTGGTGGTCTTGCCGCAGCCGGAGGGGCCGACGAGGGCCACGAACTCGCCGTCCTCGACGGTGAGCGAGACGTGGTCGACCGCCACCACCTCGCCGTAGGTCTTGACCACCTCGCGGAGCCGAACCTGCGCCATGCGCGCTCCCCGTTCCTTTCGGCCCGCCCCCGCTCAGGACTTGACGGCGCCCTCGGTGAGCGCGCGGACGAAGTATTTCTGCAGCACCAGGAACAGGACCACCACCGGCACGCTCATGATGAACGAGGCGGCCATCAGGCCGGGCCAGTTGGTGCTGTACTCGGCGAAGAAGCGCTGCAGGCCGACCGGCGAGGTCAGCTTGCTCTTGTCGTTGAGGAAGGTGAGGGCGTAGACGTACTCGTTCCAGGCGACGATGAACGAGTAGATCGCGGTGGCGACGATCCCGGGTGCCGAGAGCGGCATGACGACGCGCAGGAAGGCCTCGAGCCGGGTCGCACCGTCGATGCGCGCCGCCTGCTCGAGCTGCGGCGGGATGTTGTCGTAGAAGCCCTTGAGGAGCCAGATCGACAGCGGCAGGACGAAGGTCAGGTAGGTCAGGATCAGCGAGGCGTGCGTGTTCACCAGCCCGAGCCAGCGCATCAGGATGAACAGGGGGATCAGGAACACCACCGCCGGGAACATGTTGCGCACCAGCACCGCGTAGAAGAGCAGGCTGCGGCCGGGAAAGCGGAACCGGGAGAAGGCGTAGGCCGCCGGCACCGCCACGATCACGCCGAGTACGGTCGTCGCCGCGGAGACGAGCACGCTGTTCCAGAGGTAGATCAGGAACTCGCGGCCGACGTCGTTCTCCGGCGAGAGCAGGCGGACGTACTCCTCGAGCGTCGGCTCGGAGGGGATCCACTCGGGTGGATACTGGAGGGCCGCGAACTGCGTCTTCAGCGAGGTGACGAGCATCCAGAGCATCGGCAGGCAGGCGAAGAGGGTGATCGTCACGAGGAACAGCCACCCCGAGGCGGTCCAGGCGCCCGGGCCGTGCCGGCGCGGGGCGCTCCTCACCCGGCCCTCCGCTCGTCGCCGCGGGTGAGCGCGCGCACGTAGAAATAGCCCATCGCCATCATCACCGCGAACAGGATCACCGAGTAGGCCGAGGCGAGGCCGAAGCGGATCCGCCCGAACGCCAGATTGTAGATCGCGGTGATCCAGATGTCGGACGCCCCGGCCGGCCCGCCGCCGGTCATCACGAACGGGATCGTGAAGGAGTTGAGGTTGGCCACCAGCAGCAGCAGCACGGTCACGAGCGTGACACCCTTGAGGTGCGGCAGGGTGACGTGCAGGAAGCGCTGCAGGGCGTTGGCGCCGTCGACGCGCGCGGCGCGCAGGAGCTGCTCGGGCACGGTCTGCAGGCCGGCGAGCAGCATGATCATCGCGAAGGGGAACTCCTTCCAGACGTTGACCACGATCAGCGAGGCCAGCACGCGGTCGACGTCGTCGAGGAAGTTGATCGGCTCGGCCGCCACACCCAGGCGCACGAGCGTGGCGCCGATCACCCCGAAGTCGCTGTGGTACATCCACCGCCAGACGTAGGACGCCGCCACCGCGCTGATCACGTAGGGCACCAGCAGCACGCCGCGCAGCAGGCCGCGGCCGCGGAACTCGCGGTCGAGCACGAGGGCCGCGCCGAGGCCGAGGAGGAACGCGAACAGCGTCGACCAGAGGGTCCACACGAGCGTGTTCCAGGTCACCTCGTGGAAGCTCTCGGCGGCCAGGATCCGGCCGTAATTGTCGAGGCCGACATAGATCTTGTCCTCGAGGGCGAGGCTCGGCGGCGTGTTGAAGAACGAGAGGTAGACCGTGAAGTAGACGGGGTAGGCGATGACCAGCGCCATCACGCCGAGCGCCGGCAGCACGTAGAGATAGTCGGCGCGGTGGCGGACGATGCGGGCGAGGAGGCCGGGCCGGCGCGGCCGCCGCAGCGCCGTTCCCGCCCCGCCGGCCGCGCCCTCGGCGGTCGGACCCGCAGCCACGCTCGACCGCACCTCCCCTGGAACCGCCCGGCGCGGAGCCGGCCGCCGCCGGGCGCGCGCTCAGACGTCGTTGATCAGCGCCTTGATCTTCCTGGCGGCATCGTCGCAGGCCTGCGCCACCGTCATCTTCCGGGTGAGCGCGTTCTGCATCATGTCGGGCACGATGATGTTCATGATCTCGGCCGACTCGGCGATCACCGGGAACGGGATGCCGTAGGGCAGCATCGAGGTGGTGACGTTGAGGAAGCGGATCTGCTCGAGTCGCTGCTTCATCCAGGAGGTGCGGAAGCCGCGCCGGTTGCCGGGGTTGGAGGCCGACCAGGCGATCTTGGTCGACCATTCCGGCCCGGTGTGGAAGGCGACGAAGGCCCGCGCCGCGTCCATGTCCATCTTGCCGTCGACATGCCGCGGATTGAAGATGTGGATGTTCGAGCCGCCGAACACCACCGCGCGTCGGGCCGGCCCCTTGGGCAGGAGCCCGTAGCGCATGTTCTCGACCACGGCATCGGCGATCTTCTTGTGCTCGCCGGTCGCCTTCCTGGCGCGCTCGACCATGACCGCGTACTCGGAGGGGTGCGCGATCATCATCGCCAGCTGCCCGGCGATGAACGGGTCCTGGTTCTCGTTCTGCGTGTTGGTGAGCGCCGAGGTCGGCACCGACCGGTCGCGCACGTACATGTCGTAGGAGGCCTGCAGCGAGGCCTTCGAGCCCTCGTTGTTGATGTAGATCTTCTTGTAGGTCGGCGCCGCCTCGGCCTCGTCGAGCGCGCCGCCGCCATAGGCCCAGCATTGCGGCATGTAGCGGAACGGCGTGTTGCCGGCGTTCTGCCGGGCCACGAGACCGTAGCCGTTCTTGCCGGTCTTCTCCTTGATCAGCCTCGAGTAGGTGACGAGGTCGTCCCAGGTCGCGGGCGGCTTCTCCGGATCGAGCCCCGCCTCGGCGAAGATCGCGGCGTTCCAGATGAGCGCCATCGTCTCGTTGTTGGTCGGCACACCGTAGGTCTTGCCCTGCCAGGTGACCGACTTCATGGCACCCGGCCAGAAATCGTCGGTCGCGTGCCCGACATCCTCCGGGCGCAGCGGGGTCAGCTGCCCCTTGGCGGCGAACTCGACGCCCCAGAGGATGGGCAGCCGCGCGACCATCGGCGCCGCGTTGCCGAGCGCCGCCGTCCGGAGCTTGTTGAGCATGTCGTTGTAGCCGAGGCTCTGCTTCTCGACCACGATGTTGGGGTAGGTCTTCCGGAAGGCGGCCCAGAGTGCCGCGTCGATCTCGTGCTCGATGCGCGGCTGCGCCTCGGTCGGGCCGACGTACCAGTAGGTGAGCCGGCCCTTGTAGTCGAGCGGCACGACCTTGGCGCACTCGGCCGCGGTGTCGACCTCGAGCGTCCCGGCCATCTCGGCGACGCTCTCGGGGGTCCAGTCGGCGGCCTGCGCCCAGGCCTCGCCGACCCCGTCCGGCAGCCCGGCCGCCAGCACGGCGCCGGCGGCACCCTGCAGCAGCCGGCGCCGATCGATCGCGCCCGAGAGCCCGTCCGTGGAGCGCCCGCTGGTCATCGCCTCTCTCCCGATCCCCTGGTCCGGTCGTGGTCGGCCCGCCGGTTTCGAGGTTTTGTCCGACCGCCCCCGGGCCGTGTCAAGGGTCGGGCGGCGGCGGCGCGGGGCCCGGTCGGTGGCGTCCCCAACGGGACTCGAACCCGTGTTCCCACCTTGAAAGGGTGGTGTCCTGACCTCTAGACGATGGGGACCGCGCCTCCGTGTACGGAGCGCGGGGCCGCCGATCAAGGGTGCCTTCAGCCGGGTGCCGCGTCCTCGATCTCGAAGCTCGCCCGCGGCAGGCCGCGCCAGCGCTCGAGCTTGACCCGGCCGGCCAGGCGCAGCGGCTCGCCGCGCCGCTGCAGCGCCCCGCCGAGCGCCCGCTCGCCGGCGCGGAAGGCGATCCCGCGCACCCGTCCGGCGGCGGT
>JBBIIE010000137.1:0-9639 GCA_037446605.1 Geminicoccaceae bacterium
GCCGAGCCGGAGCGGCCGCCCTTGCCGACCGGCGCCCGTCCCTGCGAGCGCGGTCCGGTCGTCGGGGCACGGCGGGGCGAGGCGGGGACCACGCTCGCCGAGGTGATCGCCGACTGCCGCTCCGCGCTCGCCTTCGAGCCGGGCTCGCCGCGCTGGCGCTACCAGCTCGCCCGCGCACTCTCCGAGCGGGCCCAGCCGGGCGAGCGGGAAGAGGCCGTGCGGCTGCTCGAGGCGGCTGCGGCCGACGGCTGGACGGCCGCCAAGGCCGAGCTGTGCGCCCGCTATCTCTGGGGCATCGGCACCGCCAAGGATCCCGGCCGCGCCCGGCTGCTGTGCGAGGCCGCCGCCGCCGAGGGCAACGAGCCGGCCAGGACCCTGCTCGCGCAGATGGCGGGGCTCACCAGCGCCCGGCGCTGACACCGCTCGCGCCGGCGCAACCGGGTCCTTGACGATAAACTTAGCCGAGTCTAACTTTGTTGCGCTCGGCTCAGGATGGAGGCTCGGTTGCGCCGTCGTCGCGTCCTCGCGGCGTTGCCCGCCCTGGCGATCCTGCCGCACCTCGCTCGCGCCGGTGCCCCGCTGCGGATCGTCACGACGATCGCGCAGATCGCGGATGTCGCCGCGCGGCTGGCGGGAGAGCGCGCGCAGGTGCGCTCGCTCATGGGCGAGGGCGTGGATCCGCACACCTATCGCCAGACCCGCGCCGACGTCCTGGCGCTGCGCCGGGCCGATCTCGTGCTGGCGAACGGGCTGCACCTGGAGGCGCAGCTCGACGACTTCCTCTCCGAGCTCGCGCGCGAGCGGCCCGTCCTGCGCCTGGCCGAGCGGTTGCCGCGCGAGCGGCTCCTCGAGAACGCCGAGTTCGCGAGCCGCTTCGACCCGCACGTCTGGATGGAGGTCGACCTCTGGCGCGCCGTGGTGGAGCTGGTGCGCGACGAGCTGATCCGCCTCGACCCGGCCGGCGAGGCCGCCTTCCGCGAGCGCGCCGCGGCCTTCGACGCCGATCTGGTGGCGCTCGAGCGCTACGTGCGCGACGTCCTCGCCACGATCCCGCGCGCGAAGCGGGTGGTCGTCTCGGCGCACGACGCCTTCAACTATTTCGGCCGCGCCTACGACCTCGACGTGATCGGCATCCAGGGCCTGTCGACGGAGAGCGAGGCCGGTCTGGCGGAGATCGAGGCGCTGGTCCGGCTGATCGTCGAGCGGGGTGTGGAAGCCGTGTTCGTCGAGAGCTCGGTGGCCGAGCGCAACGTCAGGGCCCTGGTCGAGGGGGCCGCGGCGCGCGGCCACCGCCTGCGGATCGGCGGGCAGCTGTTCTCCGATGCCATGGGCGCACCCGGGACCTACGAGGGCACCTATGTCGGCATGATCGACCACAACGCGACGGTCGTCACCCGCGCGCTCGGCGGCCGGGCACCGGCACGCGGCATGGCCGGCCGGCTGACCCTGGTGGAGTGAGGGCGGCGATGGCACTGCCCCTGCACGCCGTCGAGGCGACCGGAGCTGCGGTCGCGGCCGCCGACCCGAGCGTCCCGCTCGAGGCGAGCGGTGTGACGGTCGCCTACCACGATCGGCCGGTTCTCTGGAACGTCGACTTCACGGCCCGACCGGCGAGCCTGATCGGCATCGTCGGCCCGAACGGGGCCGGCAAGTCGACCTTCCTCAAGGCCGTGCTCGGGCTCGTCCCACGGCTCGCCGGCACGGTCCGGTTCTTCGGCCGGCCACTCGACCGGCGCAGCGGCCTCGTGGCCTACGTGCCGCAGCGCTCGAGCGTCGACTGGGAGTTCCCGATCACCGCCGAGGAGGTGGTGGCCATGGGCCTCTACCGGCGCATCGGCTGGTTCCGCCCGGTGCGCCGGCGCCACCTCGAGGCGGCGCGCGCGCAGCTCGACCGCGTGGGCATGGCCGATCTCGCGCGGCGACCGATCGGGCAGCTCTCGGGCGGCCAGCAGCAGCGCGTGTTCCTCGCCCGTGCGCTCGCCCAGGACGCGAGGCTCTACCTGCTCGACGAGCCGATGGCCGGCATCGACGCGGCGAGCGAGCAGGTGCTGATCGATCTCCTGCGCGAGGAGCGCCGCCGCGGGCGGACGGTGGTCGCCGTGCACCACGACCTCGACACCGTGGCGGCCTATTTCGACGAGCTGTTGATCCTGAACGTCCGGCGCATCGCGGCCGGCCCGGTCGCCGAGGTACTGACCGCGGCCAACCTGACGCGGGCCTACGGCGCCGAGATCGATCTCGGTGCCGGCACCGCGGTGCGCCGCACGGCCTGAGCCCGCAGCCTTGTCCGCCCTCGTCGAGGCGCTCCTCTTCCGGGCCGGCTACAACAGCTCGGTCGTGACCATCGGCGCCGCGTTGCTGGGTGCCGCCGGCGGGCTGATCGGCTGCTTCCTGCTGCTCCGCCGCCGGGCGATGCTCGCCGATGCGCTCAGCCATGCCACCCTGCCCGGTCTCGTCCTGGCCTTCCTCGCCGGCGCCGCCTTCCTCGGCGACGGCCGCGTGCTGGCGGTGCTGCTCGGCGGCGCGGCGGCGAGCGCGGCCCTGGGAGGGCTCGCCGTGCACGGGATCGCACGAAACGGCCGGCTCGCCGAGGACAGCGCGATCGCGAGCGTGCTCGCCACCTTCTACGGCGCCGGGATCGTGCTCCTGAGCTGGGTCCAGAGCCTGCCCGTCGGTGGCCAGGCCGGCCTCGAGCGGTTCCTGCTCGGCTCGGGCGCCGGCATGCTGCGGCACGAGGCGGAGCTCGTGGCGCTCCTCGCCGCGGCCCTGGTCGTGGTCACGGTCCTCCTCCTCAAGGAGCTGCGCCTGCTCTGCTTCGATCCGGCGTTCGGGGAGGCGCACGGCTGGCCCTCGGCCCGCCTCGACCTGCTGCTCGTCGGCCTCCTCCTGGCGCATCTGGTGATCGGCCTGCAGATCGTCGGCCTCGTGCTGGCGATCGCGGTCGTGATCGTGCCCGCCGCCACGGCGCGGCTGTGGACCGAGCGGCTCGCCTCGATGCTCGTGCTGGCGGTGGCCGTGGGTGGCCTCGGCGGCTATCTCGGCGCCGCGCTCTCGGCCGCCCTGCCGCGGCTCCCGACCGGGGCCACGATCGTGCTCGTGCTGGTCGTCCTGTTCCTCGCGAGCCTGCTCCTGGCGCCCGGGCGCGGCGCGCTCGCGGTGGCGATGCGCCGCGCCGCCCTGCGGCGCCGGCTCGCGGCCGAGGCGGCGGGCGCGCCGGGGACGGCGCCGTGATCGAGCTCCAGGACTTCCTCGAAATCGATCTCCCGGCGCTCGCCACCGGGACGCTCGCGGCACTCGCCTGCGGCCTGCTCGGCAACTTCCTGCTGCTGCAGCGCCAGAGCCTGCTCGGCGACGCGGTCAGCCACGTCGTCCTGCCGGGCATCGTCGTGGCCTTCCTGTTGACCGGCAGCAGCGGCACCGCGCCGATGCTGATCGGCGCCGCCGCGGCCGCCCTGCTGAGCGTGGCCCTCGTCGAGACGGTCCAGCGCGCGGCACGGATCGAGCCCGGTGCCGCGATGGGGGTCGTCCTCACCGGCATGTTCGCGCTCGGCGTCGTGCTCCTCGAGCAGAGCGACGCGCGCTCCGTGCATCTCGATGTGCAGCACGCGCTCATGGGCTCGCTCGAGGGCATCGTCTGGCTCGGGGCCCGCGACTGGGGTGCCCTGCTCGATCCGCAGCGGCTCGCGGCCCTGCCCGAGCCGCTGCTGCGGCTCTCGGGTGTGCTCGCAGCCGTGCTCCTGCTCCTGACCGCACTGCGCAAGGAGCTCGCCATCACCGTCTTCGACCCGGGGCACGCGGCGAGCCTCGGGATCCCCGCCCGAGGCCTCGCCCTGACGCTCCTCCTGGCGAGCGCCGCCGCCGCGGTCGCGGCCTTCGACGCGGTGGGCGCGATCGTCACCATCGCCATGTTCGTCTGCCCGGCCGCCACGGCGCGGATGCTCACCGACCGGCTCGACCGGCAGATCCGGCTGAGCGCGGCCGTGGCCGTGCTCGCCGGTGTGACGGGCTATGCCCTCGCGGCCTGGGCTCCGCTGCTGCTCGGCCTCGAGCGCGGCCTGGGTGCCGCCGGCATGATCGCGGTGGTCGCCGGAACCCTGCAGGGTCTTTCGATCCTCCTCGCCCCACGCTACGGGGTGCTCGCCCGGTTCCGGTCCCGACGCGGGCCGGCCGCGGCCGGGATGGAACGCTGGGGTGGAGCCGGCCGGTGACACGGGTCGCCAAGGGGCCGTTGGCCCGGGCGGCGAGCTTCGGTCGGACCCGTGCCGACCATCGTCACGAGCTCGCCGAGGACTATGTCGAGCTGATCGCCGAGCTCGCCGAGACCACGGGTGAGGCGCGCGCGGTTGATCTCGCGGCACGCCTCGGGGTCACCGCGGCCACCGTCGCCAACGCCATCGCCCGCCTGCAGCGGGACGGCTACGTCCGGAGCGAGCCCTACCGCGCCATCTTCCTCACCGACCGCGGCCGCGAGCTCGCCGCGTACTGCGCCCGGCGGCACCGCATCGTGCTCGCCCTCCTCGAGGTGCTCGGGGTCGATTCCGCCACCGCCGAGCAGGACGCCGAGGGCATCGAGCACCATGTGAGCGAGCCGACGCTCGCGGCCATCGAGCGCTGGCTGCGCCGCCAGGGTCGCGAGATCGATTGACGGACCCGCTCGCGGCGACCCCGGGCCCCCTCTGGGCGGCGGCCGATCCCTGCGGCATAGTTCGATCGGCAGGATCGGCCGGAGGTGGGCGAGGTGGCGGGCTCGATGATCGCGCAGGATGGCCCGCGGGCGCGGGCCGGTCGCCTGGACCAGCTCTGGTCCTCGATCGCCGATGCCGGCCGCGAGCTGCTCGGGCGCCGTCTGGGGGCACGTCGCCGCGGGGTCGAGCTGCTCTGTCGCGAGCTGCTCTCGGTGCGTGGCGAGGCCTCCACGCTCGCCCTCGCGCGCGAGCTGGTCGAGACGTGGCGGGCCATGCCCGAGGCCGAGCGACCGGCGTTCTTCCGTCTCCTCGCGCGCGAGCTCGGGCCGGACGTCGAGGCGGTGCGCGCGGCGGCCGAGGCCTATGCGCGGGAGCCGGGGCCACGCACGCTGGCCGAGCTGCGCCGGGTCAGCGAGGCGCCGCGGCTCGAGCTGTTCCGGCGGATGAACACCGCACCGGGCGGCACGCGGGCGATCGTCGAGCTCAGGGCGGAGCTGCTCAGGCTCCTGCCGGGCGAGGCGGCGCTCGCCGAGCTCGACGCCGACCTCCACCATCTCCTGGTCTCCTGGTTCAACCCGGGCTTCCTGACGCTCGCCCGCATCGACTGGGGCAGCCCGGCCTCGCTCCTCGAGAAGCTCAAGGGCTACGAGAAGGTCCATCGCCTGCACTCGCTCGAGGACCTCAAGCGCCGGCTGGCGGCGGACCGGCGCTGCTTCGCCTTCTTCCATCCCGTGCTGCCCGACGAGCCGTTGATCTTCGTGCAGGTGGCGCTCACCGACGGGCTCGCCGAGCGCATCGGCCCGCTGATCGATCCCCTGCAGCCGGTCGGGGCGCCGGCCGACGCCGACACCGCGATCTTCTACTCGATCAGCAACTGCCAGGACGGGCTGCGCGGGGTGACGCTCGGGAGCTTCCTCATCAAGCTCGTGGTCGCCACCCTCCAGTCCGAGCTCCCGCACGTGACACGGTTCGCGACGCTCTCGCCGGTCCCGGGGTTCGCGCGCTGGCTGGCGGGCGAGCTCGCGAACGGCTCGCCGCTCGTGACCGAGGCCGAGCGGGAGCTGTTGGGCCGCCTCGCCGCGCCCGGCTGGCAGGAGGACGGCGTCCTGGTCGAGGCGATCCGCCCGGTGCTCACGAGCCTCTGCGCCTGGTATCTCCTGCGCGCCCGCCGGCACGGCCGTCCGGCCGATCCGGTGGCGCGCTTCCACCTCGGCAACGGCGCCCGCCTCGAGCGAATCAACTGGCTGGCCGACCCGTCCGAGAAGGGCCTCGCCGAGTCGCACGGGCTGATGGTCAACTACGCCTACGATCCGGGCCGGATCGAGCAGAACCACGAGCTGTTCGTCGAGGGTGAGATGGTCCACGCCCGGGCGATCGACCGCCTGCTCGCCGGGCGCGAGCGCCTCGTGGAGCGGGCGGGCGGCGCTGCGGTCGCTCAGGCGAACGGGTAGACCGGCGGCACGATCGTCCAGTGGTCGCGGCCGGCCCGGTCGAGCCGCGCGACCTGCTCGCGGGCGCGCAGATGCGCCTCGTGCACGGCGGCAGCGGCGGCCTCCTGGTCGATGGTCAGGCAGCGGCCGTCCCGGACCACCGGCTCGCCGCCCACGAACACGTCGCGGACCGCCCGCTCGGCGGCGACGTAGATCAGGCTCTTCAACGGATCGCGCAGCGGCAGCATGGCCGGGTGGCCGACGTCGACCAGGACGATGTCGGCGCGCGCCCCGGGCACGAGCCGACCGATGTCGTCGCGCCCGAGGATCGCGGCCCCGCCGAGGGTCGCCGCGTCGACCACGTCGCCGGTGCGCAGATCGTAGGGATCGCCGGTCATCAACCGCGAGCAGTAGAGGGCCGCGCGGAGCTCCTCGAGCATGTTGTGCGGGTAGGTGTCGGTGCCGATCCCGACGCGGACCCCGGCGCGCAGGTAGCGCCCCAGGCTGCGCATCGCGATGCCACGCCGCCAGAACACGTTCGGGCAGTGCGCGACCGCGGTGCCGGTCGCGGCCAGCCGGCCGAGCTCGTCGCAGCGCGGGACGTGCGGGATGCCGTAGTGGTCGAGGAAGATCCCGTGGCCGATCACCGTGCCCGGCTGCAGCACGCCCAGCCGGTCGAGCCAGGCGATCGGCGTGGTGCCGTGCCGGCGCAGGATCTCCTGGAACTCGACCACGCTCTGCGCGGCGTGGATCTGGCAGGGCACCCCGCGGCGGGTCGCCTCGGCACGTGCGGCGCGGATCAGCTCGGCGCTGCAGGTGTCGATCTGCGCCGGTGCCACCATCCCGGACAGCCGACCGCAGGGATGCGCGGCGGCACGGTCCAGGAAGGCCATGGCCTCCTCCATGGCGCGGAAGCCGGCGGCCTCGTCCCAGCTGTACTCGACGCTCGATCCGTCCCGGGTCGACCAGCGGGCCGAGCGGAACATCGGTGCCGCCACGACGCGCAGGCCGCTCTCGGCCATGATCTCGAGCCAGCCCTCGTAGACGACCGAGAGGTCGACCAGGGTGGTCACGCCCGAGAGCAGCAGCTCGGCCATCGCGAGCCGCGCGCAGGCCCGCGTGCCCTCGGGGTCCGGCCGGTAGATCGGCATGAACTCGTAGAGCGAGGACATGCCGAGGGCAGGGGAGCCGAGCTCGTCGGTCCAGCCCTTGTTGAGCGGCTCCGAGAGCGGGTGGCTGTGGATGTCGACGAGGCCGGGCATCACGAGCCGGCCGCGGCCGTCGATCTCCCGCGCCGCCGGCCCCGTGTAGGCGCCGCCCACCTGCAGGATGCGGTCGCCGTCCCAGGCGACGTCGCCGTCGGTCCGGTAGACGTGCCCGCCCCGCTCGGGGTCGAAGGCCAGGATCCACTCGGCCCGCCGGATCACGGTGGTCATGCGCGCCCTCCCGGGCCGGCCGCACTCAGCCGGCGCGCTCGAAGACGATCTCGCCGCCGCGGACCGTCAGATCGCAGCGGGCCTCCAGGAGCTCGTCCGGCCCGACCGAGGTCAGGTCGCGATCGAACACCGCGAGGTCGGCGAGCATCCCGGGCAGGAGGCGGCCCTTGAGGGCTTCCTGGTGCTCGAGCCGGGCGCCGAGTTCGGTGTAGCAGTGGAGCGCCTCGTCGATGCGCACCCGCTCCTGGCCGCCCAGGACCGTGCCGGCGCGGGTCCGCCGGGTCAGCATGGCGTGCAGGTTGGCCATCGGATCGACGGCGCAGACCGGGCTGTCGGTGCCGACCGCCGGGTGGAAGCCCTGCTCCAGCCAGGTGCGCAGCGGGTAGGAGCGGGCCGCCCGTTCCGCGCCCGCGACCGCGACGTAGAGATCGCCGAAGTCGCGGATGAAGACCGGTTGCGGCGAGGGCTCGATGCCGAGCCGGCGCATGCGCGCGAGCTGGTCGTCGCGCACGAACCCGCAATGCTCGATCCGATGCCGCCGCTCCGGCGCCGGCCGGCCGCCGAGCGCCTTCTCGTAGGCGTCGAGCACCTGGTCGATCGCCCGATCGCCGATGGCATGCGGCGCGAGCTGGTAGCCGCGGCGGTGGTAGGAGGCGACGAGCTCCGCCACCTCGCCGTCCGCGAGGCAGAGGATGCCGGTGGTCGGCGGCTCACCGAGATAGGCCTCGGTCATCGCCGCGGTCCGCCCGCCGGCGGAGCCGTCGGTGAAGATCTTGACCGGCCCGATCCGCAGCATCGGATCGCCCGTGCCGGTGACGAGCCCGGCGCGCCAGCACGCCTCGACGATGCCCTGGGCCTCGCCCAGGAGGCACTGGTAGGTGCGCACCGGCAGCCGCCCCTCGCGCCGCGCCGCGTGGTAGGCCGCGATCTCGCGGAAGCCGGCGCGCATGCCCACCGCCGCGTCCATGACCGAGGTGACGCCGCACTCGAGGCAATGCCGGCCGGCGCGCTCGATCGCCTCGACCAGCTCGGCGTCGCTGGCCTCGGGCATCACCCGCTCGACCGGCTCGCGGGCGTGCTCGGCGAGCAGCCCGGTGAGCCGGCCGTGGCGCTTCTCGATCAGCCCGCCGGCGGGCGAGAGGGAGGTGTCGTCGAGCCCGGCGAGCGCGAGCGCCCGGTGGTTCACCACCCAGACGTGGCCGCAGGCGCGGATCAGTACCACCGGATGGGCGGGTGCCGCCCGCTCCAGCTCGTCGGCGGTCGGGTGGCGCCGCACGTCGAGCGCGAAGTGGTCGTAGCCGCGCGCCACGATCCAGGACCCGGCCGGCCGTTCCCGCGCCGCCCGGGCGATCCGCCCGAGCAGCTCGTCCAGGGTGGGCGCGACCAGCGGACGCACGTCGACCGCGATCATCGCGAGCCCGAGCGGCAGGAGGTGCAGATGGGCGTCGTTGAGCCCCGGCAGGGCGAGGCGGCCTTCGAGGTCGACGACGCGGGTTGCGGGACCGACGAGCGCCTCGATCTCGTGGTCGGCGCCGGTGGCGAGCACGCGGTCGCGCCAGATGGCGATCGCGGCGCAGCGGCCTTCCGCGCGCCCGCGCCAGACGGTCCCGTTGCGCAGCACGAGGTCGGCGGCCACGGCCATGGGCTGCTCCATGAGCGACGCGGATCGGGGCGACCACCCCGACCGACCGGATCACGAGGGCTCGGGGGAATTGGTCGGAGCGGCGGGATTCGAACCCACGACCCCCAGCGCCCCATGCTGGTGCGCTACCAGGCTGCGCCACGCTCCGACCCGCCGCCGAGCGGACGGCGGGCGGACTATAGAGAGCGCTCCCTGGCCCTGCAATCGCCGCCGGCGGATCAGCCGAGCGCGCGGCGCAACAGCCCGCGCAGCTCCTCGAGCTCGGCACGGATCTGGACGAGACGATGGCGGGCGACGCCGCCCAGCTGCAGGCCGAGCTCGGGCGCCTCGGCCGCCGGCCGCGGATCGGCGGAACGCGCCGCGCGCGCGGCGGGCCGGGCCGCGCGCAGGACCTTCTGGGCGCCCTTGATCGTGTAGCCTTCCTCGTAGAGCAGGCGGCGGATCCG
>JBBIIE010000138.1:0-9593 GCA_037446605.1 Geminicoccaceae bacterium
ACAGTTGATGATCCGTCGATCAGATCGTCGTCGTCGCCGCCGTCGATCAGATCGTCGTCGTCGCCGCCGGTGACCTCCTCGCCGATCGGGCCGAGGTCCTCGCCGTCCGCACCCGGATCCTCCGCGGCCGGAAGCTCGGGCAGCGGCAGCTCGGCGAGCGCGATCGTGATCGCCGCCGCCTCGCCCGTGGGCGCCGTTGCCGCGGCCGGCGGCGCGGCGGCCGCCGGCTCGGGCTGCAGGAGGCGCGCGGGCAGGGCGTCGAAGCGCGCCTCGCCGGCGAGCCGGGTGAGCAGCGCCGGGTCGATCACCGCGCCCGCGGTGAGCACCGAGCCGGCCGCCGGAACGCCGACGCCACCCGCCTCCCAGAGGGGTGCCGGTGCGGCGGCCGCCACCTCCGGCCCGATCTCGGGCCGCGGCGCCCCTTCGCCCGGGGCGATGGCCGGCTCGGCCTCGCCCGCGGCGGCCCCGGCCGCCGGGCGCACCAGCAGCAGCCCCAGGAAGGTGGCACCGAGCGCGCCGCCGAGGCCGGTGCCGCCGGCCCCCGTGCCGCCGCGTCGTGGCTCCGCCTCGGCCCGTCCCCGACCCCACGACCCGCCCGGCGGCGGTGTCCCTCGGATACGCCCCGCAGCGACCCCCTCGATCATCGTCGCGATACCTCCATCGCCCGGGCTCTGCCGGCCGATCCCCGGCGCTCGACCCGGTTCCCCTGTTCGACGATGACGGACCCTCGCGCGTGCGGCGTCGCCCCGAGACCGCCACACGATCTGAACCTATCATTTCAAGCCGTTGAGATCAAATGCTTTTTCTATCCGATGCTGACCCCGCCCGAGGCTCGCCCGGGCAGCAGGTTCGCGGAGGATGTTCAATCTTCAGTTGAGGAACCGTGGCGCACCTCCATCGACCCGACCGGGCCGCCACGCGCGCCGCGACGGGCGGCGCCGACGAGCGTGGAAGCGGCGTGACGTTGATGTATCGTTAACCTGTGCGATGGTAGATGGTGCCGGCGCGGCGAGCGGACCGTCCGTCGGTGCGGGGGCACGGCCCCCGGGGCCGGCGGGGCCCGCGTGCCGGCGTGGCGCGCTGGCGTGGGGCGCGAACGTGTGGTGAAGACCGCGCGGGTGCGGGGACGAGGGCATGGCGATCGGTACGGAGCGGCGGGTGGAGACGGCGGGCGGGCGGTCGCCCGGTCGGCTGCGCGGGGCGCTCCTCAACCTGCTGCTCCTCGGGCTGAGCGGGCTCGTGACGCTCGCCCTGGCGGAGTTCGTGCTCCGGCTCTTCCCGGGCCTGCTCGGCGAGGAGGCGGCGCTGCGCGTGCACTGGGTCGAGGTCGCGGGCGACACCGATTCGGAAGGTCGCTCGCTGATGGTCGACGACCCGGAGATCGGGTTCCTCTATCGGCCCGGGCTCGAGGGGCGGATCGCCCGCGGCGATCTCGACTTCACGTTCCGGCTCGACGGCAAGGGCTTCCGCAACCCGGAGCCCTGGCCGCAGCCGGCCCGCCTCGTGCTGCTCGGCGATTCCATGGCCTTCGGCTACGGCGCCTCCGAGGGGAGCGACTGGCCGTCGCTGCTGCGCGCCGGGCTGCCGGGCGCCGGGCTCGTCAATCTCGGGCTGATCGGCAGCGGGCCGCTGCAGCAGGAGCGCGTCTACGAGCGGTTCGCGGCAGCGCTGCGCCCCGAGCTGGTGCTGCTCGCGCTGTTCGCCGGCAACGACCTCGACGACGACCGAGCCTTCGCCCGCTGGCTCGAGCAGGGGGCGACCGGCTCCTACCGGCGCTTCCGCGGCCAGGGCGACCGCTGGCTCGACCACAGCCTGCTCGGCATGGCCCAACGTACCCATCTCTTCTGGTTCGCGAGCGACCTCGCCAAGACCTTGAGGAACCGCTCCCGCGGCCGGACCCTGGAGCTCGCCGACGGCGAGCGGCTGCAGCTCGTGCTGCCGCGGCCCGGCGGAACCGACCCGGTCGACCTCGAGCGGACGCTCGCCGCGGTCGGGCGGCTGCGCGGTCGCGTCGAGGCCGGGGGCGGTCAGCTGCTGGTGCTGCTCATGCCGACCAAGGAGGAGGTCTATCTGCCGCTGCTGGGCGAGGCCGCCCCGAGCCTTTCGGCGGCGGTGGCGGAGCGGCTCGCGGCGATGGGCGTCGAGGCGCTCGATCTCGGTGCGGTGCTGCGCGAGCGGGCCACGCGGAGCGGGCCGGCGCTCTACTTCGCGATCGACGGGCACCCCAACCCGACCGGCCAGGCGATCCTCGCCGAGGCGGTCCGCGGGTGGCTGGTCGCACGCCGGCCGCAGCTCGCTTCGGGGACGCCCGCCCCGCTCGCCGTGGCGCAGTGAGGAGGAACGATGGCCGGAAGCTTCCACGAGCGGATCGAATCGCACGAGCGGATCGAGGGGCCGAGCGACCGCTCCTTCGGCCTGACCGTGGGCGGCATCCTGGCCGCCCTCGGTCTCCTCAAGGCGCTGGTCTTCACCGGCTGGACCGCGGTCGCCTGGGCGCTCCTGGTGGCCGGCGGCGGGCTCGTCGCGGTCGCGCTGGCGAACGCCCCGCTGCTCGCGCCCCTCAACCGGGCCTGGCTGCGCCTCGGCCTGTTCCTGTTCAAAGTCGTCAATCCGGTCGTCATGCTGCTGATCTACGTGACCACGGTGGTGCCGATCGGGCTCGTCCTGCGGCTCGCGGGCAGGGATCTCCTGCGCCTGCGCCGCGATCCCGCCGCCGCCAGCTATTGGATCCCGCGCCAGCCGCCCGGCCCGGCGCCGGACAGCCTGCGCAACCAGTTCTGAGAGGATCCGCCCATGGGTTTCCTGGCCGAGCTCTGGTCCTTCATGCGCGCCCGCAAGAAATTCTGGCTCCTGCCGATCCTCGTCATGACGGCGCTGTTCGGCGGGCTCGTCGTCCTGACCAAGGGCAGCGCGGTGGCGCCCTTCATCTACACGCTGTTCTGAGCACGGGGGCTGTGGTGGCCATGCGGATCCTCGGCATCTCGGCCTTCTACCACGACAGCGCGGCCGCCCTGGTGGTCGACGGCGAGATCGTCGCCGCCGCGCAGGAGGAGCGCTTCACCCGCACCAAGCACGATCCGGGCTTCCCGGCGCGGGCGATCGGCTACTGCCTCGAGGCGGCCGGCTGCGATCTGGCCGGCATCGACCACGTGGTCTTCTACGACAAGCCGTTCCTCAAGTTCGAGCGCCTGCTCGAGACCTACCTCGCCATGGCACCGCGCGGCTTCCGCTCGTTCCGCGTGGCGATGCCGATCTGGGTCAAGGAGAAGCTGTTCCAGAAGAACCTGCTGCTCGACGAGCTCCGCCGGCTGCCGGGTGGGGACGGCTGGAACGGCTCGCTGCTGTTCACCGAGCATCATCTGGCGCACGCCGCCTCGGCCTACTACCCCTCGCCCTTCGATCGCGCCGCCGTCCTGACGATGGACGGCGTGGGCGAGTGGTGCACGACGTCGCTCGGGCTCGGCCGCGGCCACTCCCTCGAGATCGTCAAGGAGATCCACTTCCCCCACTCCCTCGGCCTCCTCTACTCCGCCTTCACCTACTACACCGGTTTCAAGGTCAATTCGGGCGAGTACAAGGTCATGGGGCTGGCTCCCTACGGTGAGCCGCGCTTCGTCCAGACCATCAAGGATCACCTGATCGACATCAAGGAGGACGGAACCTTCCGTCTCGACCTCTCCTATTTCGACTACTGCACCGGTCTGACGATGACGAACGCACGGTTCCACGACCTGTTCGGTGGACCGCCGCGGCGGCCGGAAATGCGGCTCACCCAGCGGGAGATGGACCTCGCCGCCTCGATCCAGAAGGTCACCGAGGAGGTCGTGCTCCGGCTCGCGCGCTCGATCGCCCGCGAGACCGGCGAGCGGGCGCTCTGCATGGCCGGCGGCGTCGCCCTGAACTGCGTCGCCAACGGCAAGCTGCTCAAGGAGGGCGTGTTCGAGCGGATCTGGATCCAGCCGGCTGCGGGCGATGCCGGTGGCGCGCTCGGTGCGGCACTCGCCTGCTGGCACCAGCTCCTCGACCGCCCGAAGGCGCCGGCGAACGGCCATCTCGACGGCATGCGGGGTTCCTATCTCGGACCCCGCTTCGATCTGGCGGAGACGCGCCGGCAGCTCGACGCCTGCGGCGCCCGCTACAGCGTGGTCGAGGACGACGAGGTGGTGACCCTCACCGCCGACGCGCTCGCCGAGGGCAAGGCCGTGGGCTGGATGCAGGGGCGCATGGAGTTCGGTCCGCGCGCGCTCGGCGGGCGTTCGATCCTCGGCGACGCGCGCTCCCCGACCATGCAGAAGCTCTTGAACCTCAAGGTCAAGTACCGCGAGAGCTTCCGCCCCTTCGCACCCTCCGTGCTGCGCGAGGACGTCGCCGACTGGTTCGAGCTCGACACCGACAGCCCCTACATGCTGCTGGTGGCCGACGTGGTGCCGCGCCGCCGCCGGTCGATGACCGCGGAGGAGCAGTCGCTGTTCGGGATCGACAAGCTGAACGTCGTCCGCTCCGAGATCCCCGCCGTCACGCATGTCGACTACTCGGCGCGCATCCAGACCGTGCACCGCGAGACCAATCCGCGCTACTGGCGGCTGCTCGAGGCCTTCAAGCAGCGGACCGGCTGCCCGGTGATCGTGAATACGAGCTTCAACGTGCGCGGCGAGCCGATCGTGTGCACGCCGACCGACGCCTTCCGCTGCTTCATGGGGACCGAGATCGAGCGGCTCGTCGTGGGCAATTGCTGGCTCGAGAAGGAGCGGCAGGACCCCGCGCTCAAGCGCGACTACAAGGACAGGTTCGAGCTCGACTGACCGCCGACACCGGGCCGGGTCGGCAGCCGGGCGGGAGTTCGGGCCGCTCGGCCACGGGCGTCCGGCGACCGGCGGCCGGATCGCCGAGCTCGGTCCCGGGACTGCCGGTGCCCGGCTCCGCTGGCCCGATCGGACTCGCGAGCGCGTCGCCTCGCCGTGGATCCGCGGGTGAGCGCGCTGTCCGCTCCTCGCCCGCCGGACAACGGTCGCTCTCCGCTCCGGCCGGGTGGGCCCTTCGGATCGTGGGTGCCGAGATCCGACCGCCCGGGCGCCCGGCGGGCACCGGAGCCGGCTCGCCGGCGGGAGCGTTCGTCGCGGCCGCGACGTGACAGGCGGTTCGCAACCTCGCCGGTGGGCGCGGTCATGGCCGCGGAGGTCGCCGAATCGCTGGTGGCGACCGAAGCGGGTCGCATGCGGCAGCGGACGATCGTGCGACCGTCCCGCATCCGCCGGACCCGGGATCGGCCGCGCCGGGCGGGTCCGATCGATCGAGCGGCCCGACGGCCGGCCCGCCGAGCCGGGGGCGGCCGCGACCTCCGCCGGCGGCGGTCGCCACTTCGGTGTCCCGAAGGGTCGGGGTGCGCCGAGGGATCGGACCGCTGCTCCGATGCCGGCCCTTCCACCCGGTCGGGCGAGCCCCTCGGCCGATCCGCCTGCCGGTCGGACCGACCCTGCGGCCGTGCGCTCGCCCGCTCGTGGCCGATCCCAAGGGACGGTCGCCGCCGCGGGCGGGCGTGCCGGGTGAGGCCGGGCTCGCCCGGGCCCGAGAACGCGACCCGGCGCGGCATGGCGGCCGGATCGACCGCCCCGGGCTCCCTCGGCGACCGCCACCGCGCCGGGGAGGCCGACCTCGCCCATGGGTCCTCACCCGACGGCATCCCCCGGCCGATGGATACCTCGCCTGGACGTGCGGAACGCCGGGTCACCCGGCGCACCTCCATCGCGGCAGCCGTCTCGACCGCCCGGTGCTTCCAGCTTCATCGAGGAACGCGGGGGCGCCGATGGCTCCCCGGCGAGAGCCGTCTCGGCCGCTCGGGGGCCCGGCCCCGCAGACCTCGGTGCCGTGCGGAACACCCGCGTCACGGTATCCGTGTCCGGCACGACCGCCGGATTGCGATCGGACACCCGGCCGCGCCGACCTCCGTGCCCCGTGGGCGGTTCGGGTCGTCACATCCCTGGCCAGCCGAACGACCGCGCAGCCGGTCGCAGCCCTTCCTGCCGGCCTCGGCGCCGCCGGAGACGCCGGGGGACCAGGGCCGGCTCGGCCGATCCGAGCTTCGGCCCGGCGGTCTCGGGCCGGCGAGCTCGGGGCACCGCGTCCCGAGCCCGCACCGACGCCGGACGGTCCCCGAGCCCGCAGCCATGGCCCGAGAGCGCGGCCCCTGGCCGCCCACGCCCCCACTCCCGGCCCTCGTCCGGAAGCGGAGCGTGGGACCCGATGTGGGCGCACCTGGCCCGGGGGTTCGAGGCGCTGCCCGCGCCGCCGGGGCCGCGTAGCCCGTCGACCCGGCGGGTCCCGACTGCGCGGGGCTGGTCGGCGCGCCGACCCGAGCCGCCGGGCCCCCGCTTCCGGGCGGGAGGCCGGGCCTCAGCGCGCCGCGTCGCGCGCCGCGATGTGGCGCGCCTGGCGAAGCGCGAGCGCCACGATCGTGAGGGTCGGGTTGGCGTGCCCGCCGCTCGGGAACAGCGAGCTGCCGGCGATCCAGAGATTGTCCACGCCGTGCACGCGACCCTGCGCGTCGACCACGCTCGTGCGCGGGTCGACGCCCATGCGGGTCGTGCCCATGTGGTGCGAGGCGTCGGTGAAGCGCGGCTCGTCGGACTCGGGGAGCAGCCGACCGAGCCCGGTGCGCGCGAGCGACCGGCCGAGCAGGCGGCAGAGCTCCTCCATGGCGCGGGTCACCGCCGGCTGGATCCGCCAGTCGAGGCGGAGGACCGGGAGTCCGAGCGCGTCGCGCCGGTCCGACAGCGTCACCCGACTGTCGGGGTCGAGCGGCTGCTCGCAGAAATGCACGAGCACGAGCCGCTCGGGCCGCGCCGGGCGCGGCAGGCGGTGGCGCAGCTCCCAGAGTGCCCGGTACGCCCAGTGCGGCAGGATCTCCTTGGGGCTCAGGAGATAGACCATGTCCGGGGTGCGGCCGGCGAGCAGGCCGCGGAAGTCGAGGCGCGAGCCGGCATGGCCCCGGCGCAGGAGCCGCTTGGCCACCTGCACGGCCACGTCGTACTGCTCGCGGGCATAGGAGGACTGCTCGCTCTCGAGCGTGAGATAGTGGTGCAGCAGCCCGTCCGCGGCACGCCTCGCCGGGCCCGCGGCGAGGCCGAGCTGGACCTTGCCGCCGGCGACCGGCCGACCGCGCAGGAGCTCCAGGGAGACGCCGGCGCGCAGCTCGACGCGCCCCCAGACGGCGCGCGGATGGTCCATGAAGAAGCGCCCGACGAGGCCGTGCGCATTGCCGATGCCGGCGTCGCTGCGCTCGCGCGAGAGGAGGAGGAGGCGGGCATTCTCGAGGCCGCCGCAGGCGAGCACGACGTGGCGGCCGCGAGCCTCCAGGCCCGGGCCGTCGGGGACGCGGAGCGCGACCGCGGCGATCCGCCGCCCGTCCGCCTCCTCGCGCAGGCCCACGGCCTGGGCGCGCAGCAGCAGGCGGATGCGCGGGCTGCCCTCGAGCTCGCGACGGAAGTCGCGCGCGAAGCGGCGCGCCGCCACCGCCCAGAGCGACACGGTCGGGACGAGATCGCCCCCGGCCAGGAGCGCCCGCTCGTCCGCGCTCGCCCGGTCGAGCCAGGCGGAGGGCGCGAAGGCGCCAGGGCCCGGCAGGCCCAGGATCCGCTCGGCCTCGGGATAGAGCTCCTCGAGCTCGGCGTGCGCGATCGGCCAGGCCCCGTCGGGTACCGCCGGCCGCGCCTCGAGGTCCTCGGGCTGCAGGCGCATGGCCCGACCGGCCCAGAGGTTGCAGGTGCCGCCCAGCTGGCGCAGGCGCGGCAGGTAGCCCGGCCGCATCGGCCGGCCGACCGCCTCGATCCCGTGCAGCGCCTGGATCGCGGGGTCCGGCTCGCGCACGCCGCCCTCGACCAGGAGCACCTCCCGGCCGAGCCGGGCGAGCTCGAGCGCCAGGGTGACGCCGGCCGCCCCGGCGCCGACCACGACCACCTCGCTGTCGAGCAGGCTGCCGGGGGCGAGGTCGGCGGCGTCGATCGGCCTCATCCGCCCGGGGCACCGGCTTCGGCCGGCAGGCGGCCGGTCCGCGCGACCTCCGCCAGGAGCCGCATGGCGGCGCGCGGCCGCCGCTCCTGGGTGGCGAAGTCGGTGGCGGCGAGGCCGAAGCGGGCGGTGGTGCCCTTGGCCCACTCGTAATTGTCCATGAGCGACCAGTGCAGGTAGCCGCGCAGGTCGATTCCCTCGGCCCGGGCGTGGGCGAGGGCCGCCAGATGGCCGCGCAGATGGACGAGGCGCAGCCCCTCCTCCGCGGTGGCGACGCCGTTCTCGGTGACGAGGATCGGCAGACCCAGCCGCGCGCAGCGGCGCAGCACCGCCAGGAGGCCGTCCGGCCAGAGCTCCTGGCCGAGATCGTCGAAGCGCCGCTCGGGCCCGTGATGCGGGTCCAGGCAGTCCACCCCGAACAGCCAGCCGCGCCCGCGCGGCCGCCAGCGCACCACGCTGCGCGTGTAGTAGTTGACCGCGACGTAGTCGAGCAGCGGCCGCCCGCCCTCGCGCACCAGGAGGAAGGCGAGGTCGGCCAGGAGGAAGCGGCGCAGCCCCGCCGCCAGCCGGTCGAGCCGGCGGCGCGGATCGCAGGGCTCGACCCAGGGCAGGCTGTGCGCGAAGGACACGCGCGCGTCCGGAAGCGCGGCGTGGATCGCCCGGTAGGCGCTCCGGTGGGCGGCGCACAGCCGGCGCGTGACGCGCAGGGCGAGATCCCAGCGGCCGCGGCGGAACGGCGGCCAGTCGCCGGTCACCCAGCCGTGCTTGGCGAGCACGGTCGGCTCGTTGACGGTGATCCACCAGGAGACCAGGTGGCCCAGCCGGCGGACGACGGCCTCGACGTGGCGGCCGAAGCGGTCGATCGCGTCGCGCGCCAGCCAGCCGCCGGCGCGGGCGAACCAGTCCGGGGCGGTGAAGTGGTGCAGGGTCACGACCGGCTCGAGGCCGCGCTCGCGGAGCGCGCCGAGCACCCGCTCGTAGTGCGCGAAGGCGGCCGGATCGGGCTCGCCGCGGCGCGGCTCGAGCCGGCTCCATTCGAGCGAGAGCCGATGCGCGTTGTGGCCGTGCGCGCGGGCCAGGTCGAAGTCCCGCTCGAACAGCTCGAGCTGCCGGCAGGCGGCACCCGAGCGGTGCGGCAACAGACCGGCCTCTTCGGCCGCCCACCAGTCGCTGGCGCGGTTGTCGCCCTCGACCTGGTGCGCGGCGGTCGCCGCCCCCCAGAGGAAGTCGCTCGGAAAGTCGCGCCCCTCCACCCGACCCGGCTCCACCCCGGTCCTCCGCCACCACCCGCCGGCCGACCCGGTGAGCACGCCCGCCGGCGGCCGGCAAGCCCGTTCCGGCCCGCCTCAGAGCCGAACCGGCCGGCAGCCGCCCGCGGCCGCGAGCCGGGCGCAGAGCTGCTCGGCCGCGGCCCGGTCGGCGAACGGTCCGGCGAGCAGCGGCCCGCTCCGGCCGGTGCCGGCGAGCCGCGCCACGCCGTCCAGCAGATCCCCGTGCGCCTCGCGCAGCGCCCGCCAGCGGGCGCGCGCATCGCCCTCGGCCTGCGTGCCCAGCTCGACCAGCCAGTCGCCGCCGCGCGCCGGCTCGAC
>JBBIIE010000139.1:0-9490 GCA_037446605.1 Geminicoccaceae bacterium
CAACAGATCGTCGCCGCCCGCATAGACGGTGTAGGTGTCGGGAAAGCGCGTCCTCAGAAGATGCGGGAGGTGGCCCGTGAAGAACCAGTCGAGCGCGCGCGACAGCGCCACGAGCCGGCCGATCGAGCGGTCCTGGCCGAGCCCCGTGCCGAAGATCTGGCCGAGATTGTCGACATCCGCCTTGAGGATCGCGAGCATCGGCCGGCCGCGGTCGGTCTTCGGGTCTTTCGCGGCGGCGGCCAGATAGGCCATGCTCTTGATGGCACCTTCCTGGAGCGCGTCGATGTCGCGGATGTCCTCGGGGATGTCGCGGTAGCGCGGATCGTCCCACTCGCCGTCGCGGAAGGTGGGGACGTCGTTGGCGATCGGCCGGGACGCCGCGGGCCAGGGCAGATCGGTCTCGGTCCAGGGGCGCCAGCCCGAGACGACGTTGCCGCCGGGCTCGAAGGGCTTCTCCCAGCCCGCGACCGCGCGCAGCCGGACCTTGCCGAAGAGCGCGAGCGCGTGTTCGTCGCCCGGACCCTCGAGCCAGAACAGCTGACGCAGCCGCGGCAGGCGCACGCCGAGCTCGTATTCGTGGTGGCAGGCCTCGCAGCGCCGGAGCCCACCGGCCGCGAACCGTTCTTTGCGCGGCCGCACGCCGCAGGCCGGGCAGTAGCCGTCGGCACCCTCCTCGTAGTCCTCCTTCAGGATGGGGCCGTTGGCGGAAAGGAAGGTGCGCAAGGGCGTCTGCTTGGCGCGCTCGGTCGCGGCGCGCAGCCGATCGAGCGTCTCGCCGATACGGCCACGGAGGAAGGCTTCGGGCGGGAGCGGCTCGGTCAGGCCCAGATGGAGCGCGAGCTCGCCCGCGTAGCGGGTCGCCATCCAGTGGTCGATCTCGCCCTGCAGCTCGGCGATTTTCGCTTCGATGCCCTCGAGCTCGGGGAGCAGCAGCGTGAACTGGCCGCCCGCGCGCATGAGGACGACGTAGGGCGGCAGGCCGAGCCGCTGCCGGACGAGGAGTGCGGCCGCCTCGACGAGCTGGCCCATGAGGAAGGAACGGGCGCGGAGGATGCGGTTCACACCCTTCACCTGCTCGGAGGCGAGGCGGAAGAGCGTGCTCTGGATGCCCGAGAGATCGCCGCGCAGGAGGCGGAACTTGGGCCGCATGCGGTCGCGGATCGCGGCGGCGTCCGAAAGCTCGCCGCGCGCCTCGTGGTGGCGGTAGAGGCAGGCGGCGAAGGCGGCGACGGCGAGGGCGTGGTCGAGGAGCGGGACGTCCGGCTCGTCGCGGGTCGAGGAGGGCACGGCCCACCAGAAGCGCTCGGCGAGCCCGATCACCCCCTCGTGGAGGAGGGCGGCGCTCTGCCGGCGGTCGCGGCAGAGTTCCTTCCAGGCGGCGCGGAAGGCCTCCGCGGTCGCGGCGTAGTCGGCGGGGAGGGTGAGCTCTTTCAACTCGGGGGTGGGCGGTTCGGGGACGATCGTCTCGGGATCGGCCGGCCGCGGGCGGTGGACGACGAGGGTGGGTGCGAGCTTTTCCGGGAGTGCGACCGTCGAGAGGATGCTCGTGAGCGGCGTCTTGCGGAAACGGTCCCAGCTCGCCTGCTCGTCCGGGCCTTCGAGCGAGAGGTCCTTCTCCTTGCGGTCCATGCCGGAAGCCAGCCGGTCGGCCTCGACCACGAGCAGGTCCCAAACGCGTTCGGGGCGCGGATGGTGGTGGAAGACCGCGGCGTCGCGCACGAAGGCGCGCCGCAGCCCGCCCGGCAGGCCGAGCTTCTCGAGCTCGAGGTCGTGGAAGAGGAGCTCGGTGAAGAGGACGTGCTTGTGGGTGTAGTACTCGCCCTGGCGAGCCTTGGGGCAGAGCGTGCTCTCGAGCGCCCGGACCTCGGTCGGCAGCTCCTGCGTCCTGCCCAGCGCCCGCTGCAGGAGCTTGCCGGCGTCGTGCAGGAAGGCGCCGAGGGCGAGCTCGTCGCAGGTCGGAAGCTCGGAGTGGGGCTCGCTCATGCGTGGCTCCCGTCGGTGGCGTCGAGGATCAAGCGGATGGCCTCGGGCGGGGTGGCAAGCCGCCAGGCGCTGCGCGGACGCCGACCCACCCGTTCGACCCGATATGGGGGCGAAGCGGGGCCGAGCTCATGCCAGACAAGCTTGTTGAGCCGGGCGACCCGCTCGGCGAGCCAGGCACCTTCGGGATCGTTTTCGAGCGCCTTCGCCGTCTTGGCGACCCGCTCCGGCTCGGCCGTGCGGCGGTAGAGGGCGAGGAAGCGGTCGAGCGCCGCGCGGTCGTCGCGGCGGACGGCGGCGGCCTCGCCGAACTCCAGGCGCCGCTCGGCGAGCCAGGCCCAGAAGGCGAGCTCGATCGGCGAGCAGGCGATCTGCCGGCCGTGGGCGCGGACGGTCGCGGCCGCAAGGTCGATCACGAGCTCGGGCGGACGGAAGCGCTCCTGCAGCCGGTCGACCGCCTCCTGGAAGCTCGCCCGGCCGGCCAGGAGGTCCTGCGGCAGACCCTCGCGCAAGCGCACGAAGGGGATGTCGGCGAGCACGAGGTTGCAGCGGTCGGTGCGGATCGGCTTCTGGTCCCGGCCCTGGCCGATCAGGACCTGGGGTTCGGGCGGCGGCCAGAAGAATTCGGGGTGCTGCTCGAAGGCCGGATCGACGAGCACGTGGGAGAGCCGGTCCTGCGGACGGCCGAAGATCGAGAGCGCGTATCCGGCGAGGAACCCCATCGTCTTTCTGCCACCCGCGATCGAGACATGGAGGGCGGCGGCGGGGTCGGCTGTGAGATTTCTCACAACCTCGACGAGCAGATCGGCGAGGGCCGTGTTCGCTTCGAGCGAGGCGATGTCGGAAAGCGGGGCGCCTTCGGGGCCGCGCACCTGGTGGACGGTGGTCCGCTCGGCGAGGCCGTCGAGCCCGGCGCCGGGATGGTCGCGGGCGAGCGCCTCGAGCATCCGCCGGCCGGAACGGAGGACGAGCTCGATCCGCTCCGCCCCTTCGGCGGTCGTGACGAGTTGGAGCTCGGTCGGGGCGAAGGGCGGCCGGCGTGCCACGGCGAGCGCCCAGATGGTCTCGGTCACGACTTGTGGCGTGAGTCCGACCACACAGAGCAGGACGCGGCGGGGGAAGGTTTCCGGACGGGTCGGGTCGGGGGTCATCGACGGGTCCCGCGCAGGAGCCAGCGGAAGGCGAGGGGTCGGACCGGCCGGGGCCGGCGGGCGACGCGGCGTAGGCGCTCGGCCGCGTGGGCGAGGCCATGGGAGCTTTCGAGGGCGTGCGCCGCCTCGTGCGGGAGACGGAGGCCGAGGCGGGCGGCGAAGGCGGCGAGGGCCGCGGCGCGCAGCCGGGCGAGCGCGTCCTCGAGTCGGGCGGACGCCTCGGACGCCGGCCCCGGCGATCTCATCCGCCCACCCGGTAATAGGGCAGATGGTCGTTGGCGGCGCTGCCGAGTGGACCCACGACCCGGAGATACTCGCTCGTCGGCGCGCTCACCGGAAGTTCGCGACGGACGCGGATCCAGAACCGGCAAGGCGGATCCTGCCGGCGCGACCACTCGGCGAGTGCCCCTGTCGCGGCGACGAAGGTGCCGACCTCGATCGGCTCGCCGCGCCGGAAGGGGCCGACCGACGCCCAGGGCTCGCCGCGGCGGAAGCTCGCCGGGGCGGTGTCGCGCACGACGATCCTGCCGCCCAGCTTCAGGGCGATCTCGAAGACGTAGACCGGTCGGCCGTCCTCTTCCCAGCAGGAGGGGTAGACGCCGCCCGCGATCATCCGTCGGGCGAGCTCGCGGTCGAACGCCCGGCTGCCCTCGGCCGAACGGGCACGCAGCGTTTCGTTGTCCCGCTCGAGCTCGGCGACCCGGGCTTCGAGCTCGCGCCCCTTCTGCACGAGCCGATCGAATTGGGCGACCGCGGTCCGCTCGACCGTCTCCGCCCGCTTCGTGGCTCGATCGCGCTCGCTCTCGGCGACCTGCAGGCGCGCCTCGAGTTCGGCGATCCGGCGTTGGAGCTCGCGGGGCTCGGCCGAGCGGTCGTGATCCGGCCGCGGCCCCTTGAGGAGCGCGAGTTCGGCCGCGAGATCGGCCGCGCGGGCGAGCGCCTCCTCCCGGGACTGCCGCAGCTCTTCGAGCCGACGGCGGGACTCGGCGAGATCGCGGCCCAGGGCTTCGAGCCTCCGTTCGAGCTCGCGCCGCTCCCTCTCGCTGCGCTGGAGCCGGGCGGCGAGCTCGTCGGCCCGGCGCGCCGCCTCCGGGCCCCGAGAAAGCTGGTCCCGGAGCTCGGAGAACTGGAGTTCGAGCGTGTGGAGCCGGGCCTGGGCCTGCTCGCCCTGCTCGAGGCGACGGGCGAGCTCCCGCGGATCGTCGAGCGAAGGTCCGAGGCGGCCCAGCGCCTCGGCGGCCGGGCGCAGCCGGTCGAGCTCGCGACGGGTGCGCTCGTGCACCGCCGCGGCCGCGAGCAGCAGCAGGAACACGAGCAGGAGGAGGGTCTCGGCGAAGGTGAGGCCGAGCACCACACCCCGGCGATATTCCCTCGGGTCGCTGATCGAGGCACGCGCCACGGCTCACCCTCCCAGCCGGCGGACGACGCCCTCGGCGATCTCGACGAGCGTACCCCCGAGCTCGCGTTGCGCCCGGTGATAGTCGACGAGATCGACACGGATCTGGTCGCGCAGGCCGCGGATCTCGCGGGCGTCGTCGCGCGCCGCGGCGAGGAGCTGGTCGAGATCCTTCGCGAGCGCCGAGAGCCGTTCGCGCAGCGGGTCGACCTGGGTGGCCAGAGCCTCCAGCCCGCGACCCGCGGCCGCAGCGGCTTGCAGCCCCTGCACGAGCTGGCCGATCGGGGTCGCGAGCCCGGAGAGCCGCACCTCCAGAGCACCGGTCTCGCGCTCCAAGCCGGCGGTGAGCCTGCGGGTCGTCTCTTCGAGCCCGGCGACGAGGTGGGCCAGATCGGCGACGCCCTTCTCCAGCTGGGCGAGCGGCCGGAGGAGAAGATCGTGCGGGACCTCGATCGCGCGCAGCCGCTCGACGAGGCCGCGGCTCGCCTCGAGCACCGCCTGGGTGCCGTCCGTGAAGGCGCGGATCCGTACCGCCAGAGGCTCGACCGCCGGTTCGAGGGCGGCAATCGTTCGCCGGCCGAGTTCCTCGATCGCCTGGGCCTGCTTCGAGGCGCCGTCGACAACGGCCGAGGTCGACTCCGCGAGCCGCTGATCGAGGACCTGCTGCGTGCGCAGGCGGAACGATTCGAGGTCGGTGACGGCGAAGAGCAGCTGATCCTTCAGCTTCTGCGCCGCTTCCTGGAGGTCGCGCTGCAGCTCCGCTTCGAGATCCTCGATCTCGCGGCGCATCTGGACGAACCAGACCCGGAGCGCGATGCCGAGGACCGTCGAGAAGAGGGCGATCCCGAAGCTCGCGAGCAGCGACTCGATGAGCGTGCCGCGCTCGGCCGCATCCGTCCGTTCGAGCTCGACGAGGGCCGCCACGAGCGAGGCGAGCGTGTAGAGGAGGCCCAGATAATAGCAGTTGTCGCCGAGCCGTTCGGGGTGCAGGCGGAAGGTGCGCGTCCGCGAGGCGAGCGCGGCGTAGACGAGCATCAGCACGACGGCCATCCCGGCCGCCAGGAAGCGCGGCTCGACCGGCTCGCCGCCCCAGGTGACGAGGCCGCGACCGGCGAGCTTGACGAGGAGGATCAGGGCGAAGCCGCCCACGAAGAAGACGAGCAGGAGGAGACGGTCGACCCGATCGTCGAACCAGGGGCGGCGCGGCAGCGGCGCGGGAGCTTCGCCCGTGCCGTCGAGCGCCTCGGTGGAGCGCGCCATTCAGACCGCCTCCAGGCTCTTGGGGCGGGCGTTCATCCGCTGGAACCAGAGGTCCCAGAAGCGCTGGTGCGCCGCGTTCTGAACGGTCGGCCGGCCGTCCTTGCCGAGCCGCAGGATGTAGAGCATCTCGACCTCCGCACCCTTGCAATCGACGAGAACCCCGGAAAGTCGCGAGTCGCGGAGGAACGATTCGAAGTTCCGATCGCGGTAGTGGCTCACGATCGGGCTGTGCTGGATGAGGTCGCTCACCACCACGAGCCGCAACGGAACGCCTGCCGGTGCTTCACCGAAGGCGTCGATGCACACCGCCTTGATGCTCTCCATGATCGGCGAGGTCTTGCGCGGCGCGGGCTCGAGGAGTGCCCGGCCGACGGCTTCGAAGCGTGCCTTGAAACCCTCCTCGTAGCGGGCCCGGATCTTCTTCGGATTCTGGTAGAGCGGGTTGGCCTCCGAGCCCGGGTTGCAGAGGGCGAGGACGGGCGAAAGAGCGGTGAAGGCGTCGGCCTCGGCGAGATAGAGGGCGACCCGTCCGCCGACCGGGGCCTCGGCGACCACGCGGTCGAGGACTTGGCGGACGCGCAGGGCCTGCTGGCTGTTGAGAGGATCCGAGCGGTCGACGAGCACGGCGGTCAAGGCCGCGGGGCCGCTCGCGGGACAGAGCGTCGCCTCGTCGATCGCGACCCGTTGGCCCTTCGCCCACCAGTTCAGCGCGAAGTAGCCGGCCAAGAGGACCGCGGCCGCGACGGCCGCCAGTGCGGCCCAGAGGTTCGAGCGGTCCGGCCGGCGGCCGCGGCGGCGGCTGCGCGAGGGACCCATCAGACCGCCTCCGGCGCGTCGTCGAAGATCGCCTTGTAGGCGGCGAGCACGCGGCCGCGCAGCCCGTCGAGCTCGGCGACCAGGGCCTCGGGATCGGCGCGGAGCGACCGCACCGTGAGGAGGGCCTGGATCGTCGGCCGGTCGAGGGCACGGTCCTCGAAGGCGAAGACCGTGTCGAAGCTCGCGGGCGGCGGGGTCGTGCGGGCGCGGCGGTTGGCGTCGCGATAGGCGGCCAGGAGCGCGTTCGCCGCCTCCTCGAGATGGCGCTCGTGGGCGAGATATTCCTGCACGATCCGGGCCCGGGCGCCCAGCGTCTGCGCGCGCTGGAGCGCGGCGCCGCGGAGCTGCTCGATCGCCCGATCCAGGGCTCCCTTGGCCTCGTCGCGGATCCCGCTCGCTTCCTCGAGCCGCTCCTGGCGGGTGTCGAGATAGAGTTGTTCCGCATGCCGCCATCGCCGGGACACCCGGCCGTAGCCCGGATAGGGGTCGTCGGAGCCGTAGCCCTTCCAGAAGCCGAGCCCGGCGAAGAAGAGCCCGAGGAAGAACAGGAGCCAGGACTGGATCCGCACGAGCCCGAAGGGCTGGTCGCGCAGATGGGCCCAGACCTCGTGGAGGTCGACGCCGTCGCCGAGCCGTTCGGAGGCGTCGCGGAAATGCGCGATGCCGGCATTGAAGACGAGGAGGAGACCCAGGCCGGCGAGCAGGAGGAACCAGCCGGGCGTGCGGACGAGCAGCGATCGGTGGTGCGTCCAACGGGCCGGGAAGAGGCCGAGCACGAAGCCGAGGACGAGCACGTTCACGACGCTGATCCCGAGCGCGAGCATCACACCACCCACGAGCCCGAGATCCGAGCCCTCGGCGAAGAAGACGCCGTTGAGACCGGATTCGAGGGCGATCGCGAGCGCCAGGAGCGCCCAGGTGAGGAAGCGGTTGGCGGGATCGCGGGCCGGCCGCGGGAGGCCGTGGTGGATCCGGAAGTCGTCGTATTCCTTCCTGGCGTCGCGGGCGTCGCGCAGCAGGCGGAGGATCTCGCCCTTCCACGCGACGTGGCTCTGCTCGAGCCTGGAGATCGCGTGCTCCGCGTCGTTGCGGAGCCTGGCCACGTCCATGGCCGTGTCGAGCTTGGCGAGGCCGTCGTTCTGGGCGCGCAGGTGCGAGGTGAGCGCGTTGACGAGGCGCTCGCGTTCGGCGCCCATGTCGCTCACGATCTCGCGTTCGGTGGCGCTGGGCGCGGTGGCATCGAGCGGCGGCAGGTTGGAGCGGCCGTCGGCCTCGCCGCGCTCGACGAGCCGGCGGGCCTTCACCTGCGCGGGGACGTCGACCGGCTGGAACGGCAGCGCCACGAGCGAGCGGGTCGCGGTCACCTCGGCCATGCGCCGGGTCCTCCCAGCTTTGCCTCCGGGTGTAGCCGCGGCGACGGATCGATCACAAGGTGACCCGTCGGCAGGCCTCGTCACGCCGGAGCGCGAACCAGCCGGTACGCCCCCATGCCCATGGTGGCGCCCTTGCCGGCGTGCAGCCACTGGCCGAGCCAGAGGAACGGCCAGAGCCCGGGGGCCTCGGAGAGGTCGAGGATCAGCCGGCCCACGAGCCCGCCCATCGGCACCACCGCCTGCTGGCGGGACGAGCGGCGGAGCTGCTCGGTCCATTCGAGCTGACGGTCGAGCACGCGGATCGCCAGGGCCTCGGCCTTGAGGGCGGCGAAGTCGGCCGGAAGATCGGCCTCGCCGTGGTGGTGGCAGAGCATCGAGACGCGCCGCACGAGCGCCGTGGCGAGGCAGGCCGGCTCGAAGAGCTGCGGGCCCACGAGCCGGCCCTCGTGCTGCAGGCGGAGCGGCGTGCCGAGGCGCAGCTCGACCACGGGCCAGGGCTCGGGCACGGGCGGTGTGGCCCCCTCGGCGCGGATCGCCTGAGTTGCGGGCTCGAGCTCGACGGGCGCCCAGGGCGCGTCGACCGGGCTCACCGCGAGGAGGCGGAGCCGGCCGCGGTCGGGGCCGATGCCGCCCTCGCCCGCCTGGTCGAGGGCGCGCACGAGGTAGGCGATCTGGCGGCAGGCGCGGCCCACGAGGCCGAGCTCGAGCACCACCCGATCCTCGGGCCCGACGGTGGTCCGGGTCGGGTGGATCTGGTGCACCACGAAGGGGTTCGGGACCCGCTCGTAGAGGCGCATCTTGCGTGCGTCCTCGTCCGGGCGGGCGGCGAAGATCGTGGGGTAGATGCAGGAGAGCTCGAGCGGGCAGCCCTCGCAGGGGCGGAGGCGCATGACGCACACCAGCCGCTTCAGGGCCCACCCGAGCCCGCCGCGCCAGGCCGAGCCCGCGAAGGCCGGAAGGCGCATGGGTTCCTCCGGCACGAAGACCAGGCGGTGGCGGGAGAGCGGCAGCGGCAGGGAGGCGTTGCGCATGGTGGGACCCCGGCGATCACCCGCAGACTGGTCGCGGACGGCCGTCCGGTACAAGCGCTCACAAGCTTGTGCGGACCACGGGCGCCGTGCCCGCTGGCGCTCAGCCGCCGGTCCGCGGCGCGCCACCCTCCCCGGCGACCGCCGCGGCGGTGTCGTGGATCAGCGTGCGGGCGGCCGACAGATCGGCGCGCAGCTCGGCCGGGCCCGGGCGGTGGCGGGCGAACTTGACGCGGTCGCAGCCGGCGAGCAGGCGGCCGAGCCGTTCGGCCGGGGCGGAGAACCGCGGGCCGAGCCCGGCGAGCCCCGCCGCCAGCTCCTCGGTCGTGAGCCGCGGCGCATCGAGCCCGAGCCGGTCGCGGACCCACAGGCGCAGGACCTCGGCCAGACCGACCTGCAGCGCCGCGAGCCGCTCGCCCTCCGCCGACGCCTCCGCCTCGAGCCGGGCCAGGGCGGCGAGCGCCCCGGCCTCGGGGCTCGCACGGG
>JBBIIE010000140.1:0-9230 GCA_037446605.1 Geminicoccaceae bacterium
CCCTCGAGGGGGGTCTGGAGCCGGGCCGGCTCGACGATCCGGCGGGCGCGCTCGAGCTCGGCCGGCGGGTCGCCGAGCGGCTGGCGCGCGCCGGCCGCGGCCGCGTCCAGGCGGTGCGCGACGAGGCCGGCGGGCTGGTCCTGCACGTCCTGCGGGGTGACCGGCGCGAGCGGCATCGGCTCGATCCCGCGGTCGCGCGCAGCCACGAGGCGCGGCGCCTGGCCGAGCTGCTGACGCCGCTTTCCGGCCCGCTCGGCCGGCCGGCGCGGCTCGAGCGCAAGGGCCAGGGGCGCGACGTGCACGGCGCCCAGGACCTGCTCCAGGCGCTCCTCGAGGGTGCCAAGAAGGGCCTCGCCATCCAGCGCTACAAGGGGCTCGGCGAGATGAACCCGGAGCAGCTCTGGGAGACCACGCTCGATCCGGCGCACCGCTCCCTCCTGCAGGTCCGGATCGAGCACGCCGACGAGGCGGACGAGATCTTCTCGACACTCATGGGCGACGTGGTCGATCCGCGTCGCGAGTTCATCCAGGAGAACGCGCTCAAGGTCGTCAACCTGGACGTGTGAGCGGCTCGGGCGCGCTGCGCCGACGGCGCGCCAGATGGCGGTAGAGCGCCTCGGGCGTCACGCCGAGCTCGGCGGCGAGCTCGTGCCAGCGGCCGCGTGGCGGGAGCACGCCCCCGCTCACCGCGAGCCAGGCCTCGAGCCGTTCGGCGAGGCGGGGCAGGGCCAGGATCTCCGCCCGCTGCCGCGCCGACTGCACGTCGCGGGCGAGCCGTGCGGCCCAGGCGAGCGCGAGCTCGGGGCGGGCCGCCAGCCGGGCGCGCGCGTCCGCCACCGCCAGGGCCCGCGTGCGGAGCTCCGTCGCCGCCTCGCCGTCGCAATGGTAGCGCTCGGCGAACAGCGAGGCCTCGGCGAGCACCGCCCCGGGACCGGCCCGCTGCAGCACGATCCGCCCGCCGTCCGGCCGGTGCCGCACGAGGCGGGCCTCGCCCGCCACCACCCGATGCAGGACGAGCACGGGATCGCCGCTGGCGAACAGCCGCTCGCCCGGGGCGAAGCTGCGCGGCCGGCCGGCGGCGAAGAGCTCGGCGAGCGCCTCCGACATGATCCCGGTCGTGTGCGGGCGGCGCGGCGCGTGGCAAGGACGGCCGGTCCCGCAACGGAGAGCCGTCATGCGACGCCGAGCCCTCGCCCTCCTCCTCGCCGTCGGCACCGCCGGGTCCGCGGCGGCCCAGCATGCCGGGCACGTCCCGGCTGCACCCTGTGCCGGGCAGCAGGCACGGGCGGTCACGAGCTTCTCGGAGGAGGATCTGGCCGAGCTGCGCCGCGGCGGCGGCTGGGGTCTCGCCAAGCCCGCCGAGCTCAACGGCTATCCCGGCCCGGCCCATCTCCTGGAGCTCGCCCGCGAGCTCGATCCCTCGGCCGAGCAGGAGGCGCGCATCCGCGAGGTGTTCGAGGGGATGCAGCGGCAGGCGGTGGCCGCGGGCGAGCGGCTGGTCGAGGCGGAGGCGGCGCTCGATGCGGCCTTCCGCGAGCGCCGCGTCACCCGCGACGCCCTCGAGGACCTGCTCGCACGGGCCGAGGCGGCGCGGCGCACGCTCCGCTTCGTCCATCTGGAGGCGCATCTGTCGATGCCGGCCCTGCTCACCCCGCGGCAGATCGCCCGCTACGAGGAGCTGCGTGGCTACCGGGCGCCCGGATGCGCCGGCGGCCCGCCGCCCGGGCACGACCCGGTGACGTGGCGGCGGCACATGGGCTGCGGCTAGCAGCCGCCTCAGTCGTAGGAGTGGCCGGCTCTGAGGCCGTCGCGGACGCGTTGCGCGACCTCGAGGAACTCGGGGGTGTCGCGGATGTCGAGCGGCCGGTCGGCGGGGAGCGGACTGTCGATCACCTCGAGGATCCGCCCGGGCCGGGGCGACATGACCACGATCCGGGTGGCGAGATAGACCGCCTCGGCGATCGAGTGGGTCACGAACAGGACGGTCTTCTTGGTCTTGCGCCAGAGCCCGTGCAGCTCCTGGTTGAGCCGGTCGCGCGTGATCTCGTCGAGCGCGCCGAAGGGCTCGTCCATGAGGAGGATGTCGGGCTCGAAGGAGAGGGCGCGGGCGATCGACACCCTTTGCTGCATGCCGCCCGAGAGCTGCCAGGGATAGTGGCGGGCGAAGCCGTCGAGCTCGACCAGCGAGAGCCACCGTCGGGCGCGCGCCGCCCGTTCGGCCGGCGGCACGCCCATGATCTCGAGCGGCAGGGTGACGTTCCGCTCGACCGTGCGCCAGGGATAGAGCGCCGGCGCCTGGAACACGTAGCCGTAGCGGCGGGCGAGGCGGGCCTGGCGCGGCTCCAGACCCTCGACGAGGAGCCGACCCGAGGTCGGCTGCTCGAGGTCGGCGACGAGCCGAAGGAAGGTCGTCTTGCCGCAGCCCGAGGGCCCGATCAGCGCCACGAAGGCACCGGGCTCGATCGAGAGATCGACACCGGTCAGCGCCACCACCGGCCCCGCCGGGGCTTGGAAGGTGAGGCCGAGCCCGCGCGCCTCGACCGCCGGCCGCGGACCGTCGGGCGGCGGCGCCGCGGGCTCCAGCACCCCCGCCGCGACCGCGCTCACTCGGCCTTGGCGAGCTCGAGGGCCGCCTGCAGGAGCACCTGACAGCCGGCCGCCATGTGCTCGGGCTCGGCCCACTCCTCCTCGTTGTGGCTGAGGCCGTCCCTGCACGGCACGAAGACCATCGCGGTCGGGACGACCCGGGCGGTGTAGCAGGAATCGTGGCCCGGCCCCGAGACCATCTCGCGCCAGGAATAGCCGCCCTCGACCGCCGCGGTGCGCACCGCCGCGACGCAGCGCGGGTCGAACCGCACCGAGGGGAAGTGCCAGATCTGCTGCAGCTCGTGCGGCAGCGAATCGCGCGCGCAGGCCTCGGCCAGGATCGCGCGCAGGCGCTGGTCGAGCTCGGCCAGCACGGCGTCGTCCGGATGGCGCATGTCGACGGTGAAGAAGACGCTGCCCGGGATGACGTTGCGCGAGGGCTTGGCGATCTCCAGCACACCCACCGTGATCACGGCGTCCGGCCCGTGCTCGCGCGCCAGCGCGTCGAGCGCGGTCACCACCCTGGCCGCCGCCACGAGCGCGTCCTTGCGCCGCGGCATCGGCGTCGAGCCGGCATGGCTCTCCTTGCCGGTGATCGTCGCCTCGTACCAGCGCTGCCCCTGGGCGCCGAGGACCACCCCGATCGTCTTGCCCTCGGCCTCGAGGATCGGGCCCTGCTCGATGTGCAGCTCCAGATGCGCCTTCCAGCCGCCGGGCGCCGGCGCGCAGGGCCGGTCGCCCTTGTAGCCGATCCGCTCGAGCTCGTCGCCGAAGCGCTTGCCCTCGCGATCGGTGCGCGCGTAGGCGAAGTCCTTCGTGAACGCGCCGCCGAACACGCCCGAAGCGAGCATCGCCGGGGCGAAGCGGGTGCCCTCCTCGTTGGTCCAGTTGACCACGAGGATCGGATGATCGGTCTCGTAGCCGGCGTCGTTGAGCGTGCGGACGATCTCGAGGCCGGCGAGCACACCTCCCACCCCATCGAACCTGCCGCCCGTGGGCTGGGTGTCGAGATGGCTGCCGATCGCCACCGGCGGCAGGTCGGGTCGCCTCCCGGGCCGCAGGGCCATCATGTTGCCCATCTCGTCGACCGTGACGGTGCAGCCGGCCGCCTCGCACCAGCGCCTGAAGAGGTCGCGGCCCTGCCGGTCGAGGTCGGTCAGGGTCTGGCGGTTGCAGCCCCCCTTGGGCGTGGCCCCGATCTTCGCCATCTCCATGAGCGAGTCCCAGTAACGCTGGGCGTCGATCCGCAGATTGCCGGCCTTGGTCGAGCTCACGGGCTTCCCTCCCGAAAAGGCTGCGCGGTCATCCCTCGCGCCGCGGCGGCGGTCGGTCAAGTTCGAGGTGCCGGGGCTGGACCGGCGGGCGCGGGCGCGGCAGGCTCGGTCGGCGAGGGTACCTCATGCGCGACACGGGCACGGCGATCGAGACCGACGAGGCGGCACCGGAGGCCGACCGGCCGAGCGCCGAGGTCCGCGCCGCCGGTCCGGTCGAGCGCGTGGCGGACGCACGCGGCCAGACCCTCGCCGTCACGCTCCATCAGCTGCGGCTCTTCTGGACCCTCGCGCACGCCCGCTCGCTGACCCAGGCCGCCAAGCAGCTCGGCATCTCCCAGCCGGCCCTCTCCCAGGCCCTCGCCAAGCTCGAAAGGCTCCTGGGGCATCGGCTCGTCGACCGCCAATCGAGCCGGCTCGAGCTCACCGATGCCGGTCGGTTCCTGTTGGAGCGCGCGGGTCGGCTTCTGGCCGAAGCGGATGCGCTCGAGAGCGGCCTCGCCGCCTACAAGGCCGGGCTGCGCGGCCGTGTCTCGGTGGGCGCGCTCGCCTCGGTCGCGCGGACGCTCGTGCCGGCGGCGTACGCGGAAGCGCTCCGCAAGGTTCCGGCGCTCGCGCTCGACGTCCACGAGGTCGCGCCCCAAGAGGCGATCGAAGGCCTCTACGGGCGTACGCTCGAGGTCGCGATCGTCTCCGAGACGGCGGTCGCGAGCGATCATCTGCCCTTCGCCCGCCTGCCGTTGCGCGAGGACGGCTATGCCCTCGCGGTACCCGAGCGGCTCGGTCTCGACGGGATCGCGGAGCCGGAGCGCGAGCTCCCGGCCGAGCAGCGGGCGGTGCTCGAACGCACGATCGAGTTCAATTTCGGGACCCTCCACGCCGATCGGATCGCCGAATGGTACCGGCGGGTCCTGCCGCGGGCCCGGACGGTCGCACGCGTGCGCACCTACGAGACGGCGCTCGCCATGGTCGAGGCCGGCCACGGTGTGGCGCTCGCCCCCCAGCTCACCGCTCAGCTCGCCGGTCGCATGCTGTTCGCCGTTCGGCTCTACGCGGTGCCGACCATGGAGCGCAGGCTCGTGGCGCTGGTCCCGGGCCATCGTCGGCAGATGGAGCCCTTGCGGACCTTCCTCGAGGCGCTCGCCGCCACGGCGCCCCGGCTCGAAGTGGTGCCGGCCGCGCCACCGCCGCCTTTCGTCGTCGCGCGCTCGGCCGGCTGAGGGGACGGCGCGCGACCGACCGCGATCCCGCTGCCCGCTCTCCATAAGCAGGCATGCATGAGCTGGAAAACTTGTCGCACCCGCAGCCCGACACCATACCCCGGAGAGCCGCCCGGCTCTTCGGGTGGCGAACCCAACGCGATCGGGGAGTGGATCGATGCGCAAGAAGTGGACCCGTCCGCAGGTGACCAGCCGTCCCGTCGGGATGGAAGTCACCATGTACCTGCCGGCCGAGCTCTGAGATCGGCCATCGTCGCCCGCGGAGGCTGCCTTGCGCGCGATCGTGCTCGGTGCCGCCGCGGGCGGCGGCTTTCCCCAATGGAACGCGGCGAGCGAAGCCTGCCGGCGTGCGCGGGCGGGTGACCCGGCAGCGCGACCGGCCACCCAAGCCGCCCTCGCGGTCTCGGCGGACGGTGCGCGTTGGGCGGTGATCGAGGCCTCGCCGGACCTGCGCCGGCAGATCGAGGCCACGCCGGCGCTCCACCCGACGCGAGCGCCGCGCTCTTCGCCGATCGCCGCGGTGATCCCCACGAACGGCGAGATCGATTCGATCGGCGGCCTCCTGCACCTGCGCGAAGGCACGCCGTTCGCCCTCTACGCCCATCCGCGGATCCTGGCCCTGCTCGAGGCGAACCCGGTCTTCGAGGTCGTCGACCGGCGGATCGTCCCGCGGCGCTCCTTGCCGCTCGACCGCTGGGTGATGCTCGAAGATGCCGAGGGCGCGCCGCTCGGGCTCGAGGTCCGCGCCTTCGCGGTGGCCGGCAAGCCGCCGCTGTTCCTCGAGAAAGCCGCGCGCGGAGGCCCGCCTCCCGCACCCGAGCCGGGCGACGTGATCGGCCTCGAGCTCCGCGCGGCCGGCCGACGGCTCGTCTGGATCGCCAATTGCGGTCGGCTCGATGCGCCCGTTCTGGAGCGCTGCGCCGGCGCCGACCTCGTCTTCGTCGACGGCACGCTCTGGCGCGACGACGAGCTCCTCGTGGCCGGCATCGCGGCGCGGACCGGCCGCGAGATGGGGCACGTCGCGATCTCGGGCGAGGAGGGGGTGCTCGCTCGGCTCGGCCCGGTCGCGGCCGGTCGCAAGATCCTCGTCCACGTCAACAACACCAACCCCGTGCTGTTGGCCGACAGCCCCGAGCGAGCCGCGGTCGAGCGCGCGGGCTTCGAGGTCGCCTCCGACGGCCTCGCGATCGATCTTCCGGGAGGAGAGCCTTGAGCCATCTCGACCCGTTCCGCGATCTGCGGACCGCCGACGAGCTCGAAGCGGCGCTGCGCCGGATCGGCGCCGAGCGCTACCACATCCACCACCCCTTCCACCGCATGCTGCACACGGGCCGCTGCACGAAGGGGCAGGTCCAGGCCTGGGCGCTCAACCGCTACATCTATCAGAGCCGGATCCCGCTCAAGGACGCGAGCCTGATCGGCCGCTGCCCCGACCGCGAACTGCGCCGGGAATGGCTCGTGCGGATCCTCGACCACGACGGCTTCGGCGAGGAAGAGGGCGGCATCGAGCGGTGGCTCAAGCTTTGCGAGGGGCTCGGGCTCGACCGCGACTACGTGGTCTCGGAAGAGGGGGCGCTGCCCGCCACCGAGTTCGCGGTCGAGGCCTATGTCCGCTTCGTCCGCGAGCGGAGCCTCCTCGAAGCCGTCGCCTCCTCGCTCACCGAGCTCTTCGCCCCGGCGATCCACGAGGAGCGGATCCCGGGTCTTCTGAAGAACTACCCGTTCGTCTCCGAGGAGATGGTCGCCTATTTCCGCAAGCGCCTGGATCAGGCGCCGCGCGATGCCGGCTTCGCGCTCGACCACGTGAAGCGCCACGCCGACACGGCCGAGAAGCGCTTCCTCGTCTGCAAGGCGCTGATCTTCAAGTGCGACGTCCTGTGGGCGCAGCTCGACGCGCTCCACCACGCCTACGTCCTGGGTGGCGGGATCCCCAAGGGTGCCTTCGTGCCCGCCGACCACGTCGAAGCGGCGAGGGCGGCATGAGCTTGGCACCCGAGGACCGGCTCGTGCTCGCGCGCGGGGTGCGGGTCCGCTTCGACCCGGTGCGCAACTGCCACGTGCTCCTGGCGCCCGAGCGCGTGCTCTTCCCCTGCCCCACCTCGGTCGAGATCCTGGGACGGCTCGCCGAGCCGCGGCCCTTCGCCGAGCTCGTGGCGGGACTCGCCGCCGAGTTCGACGCGCCCGAGGAGGAGATCCGCGCCGACCTCGAGGGGCTCCTGGCCGATCTCGTCGCCCAGCACGTCGTCCTGGTCGAGCGGAGGGCGCCGTGAACGCGATCGCCCGCGAGCCCTGGCGGGAGCCGCCGATCGGCCTTCTGGCGGAGCTCACCCATCGCTGCCCCTTGGCTTGTCCCTATTGCTCGAACCCGCTCGAGCTCACCGCCCGCGAGCGCGAGCTTTCGACCGAAGTGTGGCTGCGCGTCCTCGACGAAGCGGCGGCACTCGGCGTCCTCCAGCTCCACCTCTCGGGTGGCGAGCCGACGCTGCGGACCGACCTCGAGGCGATCGTCGCGCGCGCCCGCGCGCTCGAGCTCTATTCGAACCTGATCACGGCCGGAGTGGGCGTTTCCGAACGCCGTCTCGAAGCGCTCGCCAAGGCCGGGCTCGACCACGTCCAGCTCAGCGTCCAGGACGTCGATCCCGAGGGCTGCGATCGGATCGGGGGCTTCAAGGGCTCGTTCGCCCGCAAGGTGGCGTTCGCCCGCGCGGTCCGTGCCCTGGGCCTGCCCTTGACCCTCAATGCCGTGGTCCACCGGCACAATCTCGACCGACTCGAGCGGTTCGTCGAGCTCGCCCTCGAGCTCGAGGCCGACCGGCTCGAGGTCGCGCACGTGCAATATTACGGCTGGGCGCTCGCCAACCGGGCAGCCTTGATGCCGACCCGTGCGCAACTCGACCGTTCGGTCGAGATCGTGAAGGCGGCGCGCGAGCGCTACGGGGACCGGCTACTCATCGACTTCGTCGTGCCGGATTATTACGCGACCCACCCCAAGCCCTGCGCTTCGGGCTGGGGGCGGGCCGTCATCCTCGTGGCTCCGGACGGCCGCGTCCTACCCTGTCACGCCGCGCCCACCATCCCGGGCCTCGACTTCCCGAGCGTGAAGGACCGGCCGCTCGCCTGGATCTGGCAGGAGAGCCCGGCCTTCCAACGCTTCCGCGGGTTCGAGTGGATGCAGGAGCCCTGCCGGTCCTGCCCGCGCCGGGAGATCGATTCCGGCGGCTGCCGCTGCCAGGCGATGCAGCTTCTGGGCGATCCCGAGGCGACCGACCCGGCCTGCTCGCTCTCACCGCACCACGCCCGGATCCGCGCGCTCGCCGAGGCCGAGGCGGCATCCGCGCCACCGCCCTTCCGCTATCGCCGGCTCGAGGAGCCCGCCGCCGCGCCCGCCTGAGCGGGTCGCGGTCCGAGCGGACCGCGACCCTCGAGGTGCTCCCTAGCGCGGCCGTCGCCGCAGGTCGGCCGGCACGAAGTAGAGGCTGTCCTGGCTGTCGGCGAGCAGCCCGTGGCAGCCGGCGCAGAACTCCTGCATCGCGGCGTCGCTGACCAGCGAGCCGTCCGGGTTGACCATCCGGTAGGCCCAATCGTGGGTCTTGGGACTGCTGCCGTTGGCGAGCCGTTCCATGATGAACAACGGCCCGACCTCGAGCCCGCCATCGGGATGAGCGAGGAAGCTGTCCTTCGCGAGCACGGCACCGGCCGGGAACTTCCCCGCCTGCTCGAAGCGACCGTAGCGGTTGGCGTTCTTCGGATCGGCATAGTTCTGGACGTAGCGCTGGCCGTGCGTCGCCGATTGATAGGCCCGCTGGCTGAACCGCGGCCACTTCGCGTAGGTCTTGGCGGTCGCATCGCCCGACTTGGCGTAGGCAGCCAGCATCTCGGGCAGGAGGCACTCGTAGGCGGCCCGCGCCTGGGCGGCCGTGAGCTCGACCGCCGGGGCGGCGCCGCAGGGATTGGCCGCGCACGGATTGGCGGCACACGGGTTCTTGGCGGCACAGGGGTTCTTCGCGGCGCACGGATTCTTGGCGGCGCAGGGATTCGCGGCAGCCTTGGCCGCGCAGGGGTTCTTCGCCGCACAGGGATTCGCAGCGGCCTTCGCGGCACACGGGTTCTTGGCCGCGCAGGGGTTCTTGGCGGCCCAGGGGTTGGACAGCGC
>JBBIIE010000141.1:0-9183 GCA_037446605.1 Geminicoccaceae bacterium
CTGCCGGAAGTCCACCTCCTGTGGACGCAGATGGCCGCCTCGGCCGCCGGCCTCGCGCGCAAGCCCCGGGGCGAGGACCGGAGCTGATCGGCGACCGTCGGGCGAGCACGATCTGGGCCTGGGCGACCGCCCCGGGCCGCGCCGGGGTCGCCGTCCTCCGCCTCTCCGGCCCGCGCGCCGGGGCCGCCGTCGAGGCGTTGAGCGGGCGGCCGCCGCCGACCCCGCGGCGTGCGGTGCTCCGGACGCTCCGCGATCCGTCGACCGGGGAGCCGATCGACCGTGCCGTCCTCCTCTGGTTCCCGGCTCCCGCGAGCCTCACGGGCGAGGACGTCGCCGAGGTCCATCACCACGGTGGACCGGCGATCGCCGCGGCGCTGGCCGAGGTGCTGACCCGCCTGCCCGGGCTCGATCCGGCCGGCCCGGGCGAGTTCACCCGGCGCGCGTTCCTCAACGGCAAGCTCGATCTCGCCGCCGCCGAGGCGGTCGACGACCTCGTCTCGGCGACGACGCGGGCGCAGCTCCGCCAGGCGTTCCACCAGGCGGCGGGAGCCCTCGCCCGATCCTGCGACCGGTGGCGGGCGAGCCTCCTGGATGCGCTCGCGCTGCTCGAGGCCGAGCTCGACCTCGGCGGCGAGGAAGCCGACGTGCCCGCGGGCCTCCTGGACGCCGCACGGCCGACGCTCGAACGCGTGCGCGCCGAGCTGGCGGCGGCGCTGGCCGGAGCCGGCCGTGCCGAGCGACTGCGCGAAGGCCTCGTGGTCGCCGTCGTCGGACCGCCCAACGCCGGCAAGTCGACGCTCGTCAACCGCCTCGCCGGGCGCGACGTGGCGATCGTGACACCGATCCCGGGAACCACGCGCGACGTGATCGAGGTGCAGCTGGAGCTCGACGGGCTCCCGATCACCCTGCTCGACACGGCGGGGCTGCGCTCGAGCGAGGATCCGGTCGAGCGTCTGGGGGTCGAGCGGGCGCGCGACCGGGCGGCGAGCGCCGACCTCTGTCTGGTGCTCCTCGACGCGACGGGCGGTCCGCACCCCTTCGCCGACCTGCCCGGTCGCCCCGAGGATCGCCTCGTGGCGGTCAACAAGATCGACGCGGCCGCCGTGCCGGCGGCTCTGAGGAGCGTGCCCGACCTCGTGCCGCTCTCTTGTCGGACCGGCGAGGGGATCGACCGGCTGCTCGACCGGCTGACCGAGCTCGCGCGCGAGCGGCTGCGGGGCGCCGAGCATGCACTGGTGACCCGGGCTCGGCACCGCGTCGCCCTCGGCGAAGCGGTCGCGGCGCTCGAGCGGCTCTTGGGCGCACCGCCCGATGCGGAGCTGGTGCTGCTCGCGGAGGAGCTGCGGCTCGCGGCCGGAGCGATCGGTCGGGTGACCGGACGGGTGGCCATCGAAGAGCTGCTCGATCGGATCTTCGCCCGGTTCTGCGTCGGCAAGTGAGGGGCCGGTGCCCAGCGCCGGGGTACGCCGCCTGTTTCACGTGAAACGGAAGCGGGACGGACCTCAGGCCTTCGGTGGCGCCATGGCGGGCTCGGGGAGCTCGGCTGCACCCTGGCCGAGCCGCGCCCGGGCGATCCGCCTGAGCCCTTCGGCGAGCCCCGGATGGCGGGCGAGAAGGCGTCGGACCGCGTCGCGGCGGAGGACGAGCAGCCGGCAATAGCCGAGCGCCACCACGTCGGCACGGCGCGGCCGGCGCAGCAGGAGGGCCATCTCGCCGAACACGTCGCCCGTGCCGAGGCGTACGGGTCCGCTCTCGAGCTGCACCTCGACCGCCCCGGAGGCGATGAAGAAGACGGCGTCACCGCGCTCGCCCCGGCGGACGATCCGCTCACCCGGCAGGGCGAGCCGGGGCCGCAGCAGCCGGAGCAGCTCGCTCCGGCCTTCGGGCGGAAGCTCGCTCAACAGCGGCACGCGCGCGAGCAGCCCCTCCCGATCGAGGCCGAGGTCGATGCGCGGCGCCCGCTCCAGCACCTTGAGCCGGCTGCGCAGCTCGGCCTGCAGGTGGCGGAACAGCTCGGGGGAGAGCAGGCGCTCGGCATGCAGGCGCTCGTAGTCCTGCTGCTCGAGACGGAGCGCCACGCGGGCGAGGTAGCGCCCCGCCGCGTGCTCCCAGTGCTCCGGGAACTGCAGGCGCAGCGCATCGAGCTGGCGCTCGACACCCTCGAGCCGCTCCTCGAGCACGTGCTCGGTGGTCGCCGCCACCCGGTCGCCGAACAGGCGCCGGACGCGGCTGCGCGTGAAGCCGAGCAGCTCCTCGAGCACGCGGCGGCGGACCAGGAGTTTCTCCAGGCGCAGGCCGAGCTGCCGGGCGAGCGGTCGCGTCCAGCCGAGCCGGACGTGCAGCCAGGCCGCGGCGCGGGTCGCCCGATCGAGCTCGTCCTGCTGGCGCGCCGCGTGCCGGTAGCCGTGCACGCCTTCCTCGCGCAGCGCGTCGAGCAGCGCATCGGTGCGCCGCACCAGGAGCGCGCCGCTGGCCCGCGAGACCATGCGCTCGGCGAGCTCGGCGACGTAGAGCTCGGCCTCCCGACCGGTGGCCGTCGCCAGGGCGGCCACGAGCTGGGCCCGTGACACGTCCTCGCTCTCCGGTGTCGCCGGTCTGCCCTCCGCCTGCGCGAGCTCGGGCAGGGCGGGCATGGCGCCGAGCTCGAGGCCGTGCCGGATCGCCGCCGCCGAAAGCCGGTCGCGGAGCTCGGCGCGGGCGAGCTCGAGCACCCGCTCGCGCATCAGCCGCTCGACCGGGCCCAGACGGTCGAGGCGGAGCCCGCGCAGGAGCGGCCGGAGCGTGGTCGCCTGCACGAGGAGCGTGAACAGCACGAAGCCGGTGGCGAGGACGGAGACCAGGTGCTGGACCTCGGCCGGCACGCGGCGGTTCTCGGTGACGGCCAGGGCCAGGGCCAGCGTGACGGCACCACGCAGCCCGCCCCACAGGATCACGAGACGGTAGCGATGGTCGATCGGTGGCCGGCCGCCCAGGCGGACCACGAGGGGCAGCACCGCCTCGAGGACCACGAGGCGGGCGAGCAGCGCGCCGGCGAGGAGTGCTGCGAGCGCCAGCAGGTCGGCGCCACGGGCCGCCGCGAGGGTGTCCGGCACGAGTGCCGCCGCGAGCACGAAGACGAGCGAGCTCGCCCAGAAGCCGAGCTGGCCCCAGATCGCCCGGACGGTGACCCATTCGGCGCTCCCGAGGCGCCCGCGGATCGCGGTGCCGAAGACGAGGCCGGCCACCACCGTGGCGACGACGCCCGAAACACCCAGGTAGAGATCGCTCACCGCATAGGCGAGGTAGGCGAGCGCGAGGCTCACCGTGACCTCCGCCGGACCGCCTCCGTCGAGGCGTCCGATGAGCAGGCCGGCGGCACGTCCGAGGGCGGCGCCGACCACAGCGCCACCGGCGAAGCTCAGGAGGAAGGCAGCCGCCGCGCCGGCCGGGTCGAAGCGGCTCGGGTACAGGATCACGGTCAGCAGCAGGCCGAACAGGGCGATGGCGGCGGCGTCGTTGAGAAGGCTCTCACCCTCGACCAGCGTGGTGAGCCGGCGCGGCGCCCCGACCTCGCGGAAGATCGAGACCACCGCGCTCGGATCGGTCGTGGCCACGATCGCCGCGACCAGGAAGCAGGCGGCGAGCGCCTGGCCGCTCGCCCACCAGACGGCGAGCCCACCGAGGAGGGTGCAGACCAGGACCGCGAGCACGGCCAGGACCAGGATCGGGCCGAGCTCCTCGCCGAGCTCGCGTCCGTCGAGCGCCAGGGCGGCCTCGAACAGGAGGATCGGCAGGAACACCCAGAGAAAGAGGTCGGCCGTGACGGTGAGCTCGCCGAAGCCGCGCAGGAAGTCGAGCAGGGGATCGGGCAGGAGGTCGCCACCCGGCCCGGTGTGGCTCGTGGCGACGCCGAGGGCGAAGCCGACCGCGGCGAGCAGGACGGTCGTGGGCAGGCGGAGCCGACGGGCCGCGGCCGGGAGCAGCGCCACGAGCCCGAGCAGGCCGGCGACCTCGAACACGACGAGCGCCAGAGCGTCCATTCCGCGGTCCATCGGCTCCCTCGCCCGGTCCTATAGCGCGGTCGCGTCACGCGGTCGTCGGGGATGCTTGACGCCGCCACCCGGGGACGATCAGAACGCCCAGCATGCGCGGGCTGGACGTGATCGTCGTCGGAGGCGGGCACGCCGGGGTTGAGGCTGCGGCCGCCGCGGCGCGGATGGGTGCGCGCACGCTCCTGTTGACGCATCGCCGCGCGAGCATCGGGGCGATGTCCTGCAATCCCGCCATCGGTGGCCTCGGGCGCGGCCAGCTCGTGCGCGAGATCGACGCGCTCGACGGGATCATGGGACGGGCCATCGATGCCGGCGGCATCCAGTTCCGCCAGCTCGGCGCGAGCAAGGGGGCGGCGGCGCGCGGGCCCCGCGCGCAGGCCGATCGGGCCCGCTACGCGGCGGCCGTGCAGGAGCTGCTCGCGGCGCAGCCGGACCTCGAGGTCGCCGAAGGCGAGGCGGCCGAGCTGCTCGTCGAGGACGGTCGTTGCCGGGGCGTCGTGACCGCAGCCGGTGCGGCGTGGCCGGCCGGCGCGGTGGTGCTCGCGACCGGCACCTTCCTGCGCGGCGAGATCCATCTGGGCGCCCGCCGCTGGCCGGCCGGTCGGTTCGACGATCCGGCCGCGCTGCGCCTGTCCGCGAGCCTCTCGGGGCTGGGGCTCCGGCTCGGCCGCCTCAAGACGGGCACACCGCCGAGGCTGGCCCGCGACAGCCTCGATCTGGCCGACCTCGAGCGCCAGAGCGGCGACGACCCGCCGCGCCCGTTCTCGTTCCTGAACGATCGGATCGACCGGCCGCAGGTCGAGTGCTGGATCACCTGGACCAACGAGCGGACGCATCGGCTGATCCGCGAGCATCTTTCCGAGGCGCCGGCGCGCAACGGCCAGATCCGTGCCACCGGGGTCCGCTACTGCCCGTCGCTCGAGGACAAGGTGGTGCGCTTCGCCGATCGCCCGCGCCACCAGATCTTCCTCGAGCCCGAGGGGCTCGACGATCCGGTCGTCTACCCGAACGGCATCTCGACCTCGCTGCCGGAAGCCGCGCAGGCGGCGATGCTGGCGACCATCCCGGGGCTCGAGCGGGCGCGCATCCTGCGGCCGGGCTATGCCATCGAGTACGACCACGTGGACCCCTGCGAGCTCGCGCCGACGCTCGAGGTCGAGACCGTGCGCGGCCTGTTCCTCGCGGGTCAGATCAACGGCACGACCGGCTACGAGGAGGCCGCGGCGCAGGGCGTGATCGCCGGCATCAACGCCGCGCTGCGCGCCGGCGGCGGCGGCAGCTTCGTCCTCGACCGCGGGCACGCCCTGATCGGCGTGCTCGTGGACGATCTCGTCACCCAGGGCGTGAGCGAGCCGTACCGGATGTTCACCTCGCGCTCGGAGTATCGGCTGCAGCTGCGCGCCGACAATGCCGACCGTCGCCTGACCCCGCTCGGGGTGGCGATCGGCTGCGTCGGCGCGGCGCGCGCCGAGCGGCGCGCGCGCAAGGAGGCGGCGATCCGTGCGCTGGAGGCGCGGTTGGACGAGCTCGAGCTCACCCCGACGGCCGCGGCACGCCACGGTCTCACCGTCAATCCGGACGGGCGGCGGCGGACGGCGCGGGAGCTCCTGGCCTCGCCGGGCATCGACCTCGCCTGCCTCGCGCGGGTCTGGCCGGAGCTCGGGCGGGTGCCGGCGGAGGTGGCGGAGCAGGTCGAGATCGCGGCGCGCTACGAACCCTATCTGCGCCGCCAGGCGGCCGAGGTCGCAGCGTTCCGGCGCGACGAGCAGCTCCTGCTCCCGGCCGAGCTGGACTACGCCGCGCTCCCCGGCCTGAGCGGCGAGCTGCGTGAGCGGCTGGCGCGGGTCCGCCCCTGCTCGCTCGGTGCCGCGGCGCGTATCCCCGGCATGACGCCGGCTGCCCTGACCCTCCTCTGGCGCCATCTGCGGCGGGCCGCGTGAGCCGTCGCGAGCCGCCGCTCGATCCCGCGGAGCTTGCGCGGCTGGTTTCCGTTTCACGTGAAACACTCGGCCGCCTCGAGGCGTGGCTCGAGCTCCTGCGCCACTGGCAGGCGCGCATCAACCTGGTCGGCGCCTCGACGCTCGACGATCCCTGGCGGCGCCACATCCTGGACTGCGCCCAGCTCGTCCACCACCTGCCCGAGGGTGCCCGCAGCCTCGTCGACCTGGGCAGCGGCGCCGGGCTGCCGGGTCTGATCCTGGCCATCCTGGGCGTGCCGGAGACGCATCTGGTCGAGAGCGACCGACGCAAGGCGGCGTTCCTGCTCGACTGCATCGGTCGTCTCGGCCTGACCGGCGTGCGGGTCCACCAGGCCCGTGCCGAGGCGCTCCCCCCGTTCGGCGCCGACGTGGTGACCGCGCGGGCGCTGGCACCGCTGGAGCGGCTCCTGCCCCTGGCGCTGCGCTTCGCACACGGTCGGACCCGACTGCTGTTCCTCAAGGGACGCGAGGTCGAGAGCGAATTGACCGCTGCCTCGCGCTCCTGGAAGATGACGACGCGGCTCCATCCGAGCCTCGCCTCGGCCGAGGGCCGCGTCCTGGAGATCGACGCGGCCGCGCCGCGCGGAGCGAGCCGGGAGGAGGGTCATGCCGCGTGAGCGGATCCTCGCCGTCGCCAACCAGAAGGGCGGCGTCGGCAAGACCACCACGGCGATCAACCTCGGCACCGCGCTCGCCGCGGCCGGCCGGCGCACCCTGCTGTTCGACCTCGACCCGCAGGGCAACGCCTCGACCGGCCTCGGCGTCGAGCGCGGCGCGCGGCGCACGACGAGCTACGACGTGCTGCTGGGCAGGGCCGCGATCGCGGATGCGGTGCTGCCGACCCGCGTACCCGGGCTGTCGATCGTTCCGGCCACCGTCGACCTGTCCGCCGCCGAGGTCGAGCTCGTCGCCGATCCGCGCCGGGTCTACCGGCTGAAGGATGGCTTCGCGCGCTTCCCCGGCGGCTACGACTTCGTCCTGGTCGACTGCCCGCCCTCGCTCGGGCTGCTCACCGTCAACGCGCTCGTCGTCGCGCACGCCGTGCTCGTGCCCCTGCAGTGCGAGTTCTTCGCGCTCGAGGGGCTGAGCCTGCTGCTGCGCACCATCGACCGGGTGCGCCGCACCTACAATCCCACGCTCCACGTCGAGGGCGTGGTCCTGACCATGTTCGACCGCCGCAACAACCTGTCCGAGCAGGTCGAGACGGACGTGCGCAGCTTCCTCGGCGAGCGGGTGTTCGAGACCGTGATCCCGCGCAACGTCCGCGTCTCGGAGGCGCCGAGCCACGGGCTGCCGGTGCTGCTCTACGATCTGCGCTGCCCCGGCTCCAAGGCCTACGCCCGGCTCGCCGGCGAGATGCTGCGCCGGGCCCCCGAGCTCGCTCCCGCAGCCTGAGGAACGCTCGCCATGACCGATCAGGACCAGGGCCAGGCACGGCGCCGAAGCCTCGGCATGGGCCTCGCCGCGCTGCTCGGCGGGGAGCGCGAGCTGGTCGGCGCGGTGACCGGCGTGCCGGCGCCGCACGCGGTCGAGATCGTCCCGATCGAGTTCCTGCGCCCCTCGCCGTTGCAGCCGCGCCGCCGCTTCGCCGAGGAGGAGCTCGACGGGCTCGCCCGCTCGATCCGTGAGAAAGGGCTGTTGCAGCCGCTCCTGGTCCGCCAGGTCCCCGACGGCACGCCCGGCTACGAGATCGTCGCCGGCGAGCGACGCTGGCGTGCGGCGCAGCGCGCCGGGCTGCACGAGCTGCCGGTGCAGGTCCGCACCCTCGCGGACCGCGAGGTGCTCGAGCTGGCGCTGGTCGAGAACCTGCAGCGCGCCGACCTCGGTCCCCTCGAGGAGGCCCGTGCGTACCGCCGCCTGATCGACGAGTTCGGCCACGACCCCGAGGAGATCGGCGCCGCTCTCGGTCGCAGCCGCAGCCACATCGCCAACACGCTGCGCCTGCTCGCCCTGCCGGAGCCGGTCGCGGCCCTGCTCGAGGAGGGCAGGCTCAGCGCCGGCCACGCCCGCGCCCTGCTGGGTGCCGCCGATCCGGTCGGCCTCGCCGGCGAGGTGGTGCGCCGCGAGCTCTCGGTGCGCGAGACCGAGGCGCTGGTCCGGGCGAGCGCGGAGCGCGCCGCGCGGCAGCGCGCGAGCCGTCGGCGCGACCCGAACCTGGTCGCGGCCGAGCAGCGCCTGTCTCTCCGCCTCGGGCTGCCGGTGGCGATCCAGCCGGCCGCCAAGGGCGGGCGGCTGAGCATCCGCTACTCCAGCCTCGACCAGCTCGACGCCCTGCTGCGCCGGCTCGATCCGACCGAACACACCTCTACTTGAAGGAGAACGGCAATTCGTCCAGATCTCGCATGGCGGGATCATGGACGAGACCGAGCTGCCATCGGGTGCGGGGCTCCCCGCCGAGCGCGCCCTCCTTCTGTGGCGGGCCGGCCGAACGGCCGAGGCCGAGGCCGAGGCGCGCACGGCCCATCACCGCGACCCGAACGACCTGCTCGCCCTCAACATCCTGGCGGCCGCCTCGCTCGGCCGTGGCGACGCCGAGGCGGCGCTGGCCCTCGCCGACCGGGTGCTGGCACTCGCGCCCGCGGATCACCGGGCCTGGAACAGCCGCGGCGTGGCGCTGCGCCGGCTGGGTCGTCCGGCCGAGGCCGAGCGCGCCTTCGCCCGCGCGATCGAGCTCGCACCCGGCGATCCCGCGGCCCACGCCAATCTCGGCCATCTCCTGCTCGCCCGGGGCGATGCCGCGGCGGCCCTCGCCGCGTTCGCGGCCGCGCTCGCCCGCGATCCGGCCACGCCGACCGCCGGCGAAGGCCGCGACCGGGCGCGCACCCTTCTCATGGAGGAGGCCGTCCGGCACCACAATGCCGGCGATCTCGAGCGGGCCGACCGCCTGTACGAGCGCGTGCTGGCCGCCTGTCCGGACGATCCGGAAGCACTCCTCTTCCGCGCCAAGACGCTGCGACGGACGCGGCGGCCCGAGGCGGCCGAAAGGCTGCTCGTGCGGAGGCTGGCGCTGGCTTCCGACCCGCCCGCGCTCGAGGAGCTCGGCCGGTTGCGCCGTGCCCAGGGACGGCCGCTGGAGGCCCTGGCCGCCTTCGAGGCGGCGCTGCGCGACCGTCCGGACCATGCGCCGAGCTGGCACGAGCGCGCCGCCGTCGAGCTCGCGGCCGGGCGGCCGG
>JBBIIE010000142.1:0-9003 GCA_037446605.1 Geminicoccaceae bacterium
AGGTGAAAGATACCGGCACGCAAGAAGCTGTTCCGCCCAGCAGCGGAGGCTTGAAACAGTAAGGGATTGATTTTTGGTTTGACGATACGGGCCTGGCAGGTGCAATACCGCGTGCACCGCCGCCGCGGCGGCGGCCGCGCGCACATCCTCCCGGGTGACCGTGCCCCTGGGGCCGGTCGGCGCCACGGTGCCGAGCGCGATCCCGGCCTCCGCGGCCTCCCGGCGCGCCGCCGGTCCGGCCCGGACCTCGCCCTCGGCCCGGGGGGCGGGGGCGGGAGCCGCGGCGGCCTCGGTGGGCGGGGCCTCGGCCGTGCCAGCCGGGGCGGGTGCGGCGGCGCCCTCCTGGATCCGTCCGACCACGGTTCCGACCGCGACGTCCCGGCCGGCCTCGACCAGGATCGCCTCGAGCACCCCCGCGGCCGGGGCCGGGACCTCGAGGTTGACCTTGTCGGTCTCGAGCTCGACCAGCGGCTCGTCCTGCGCCACCGCCTCGCCCGGCCGCTTGAGCCAGCGCGCGATGGTCGCCTCGGTGACCGATTCGCCGAGCGTCGGGACGCGGATCTCGATGCTCATCGCGGCTCCTCTCTCCCTGGGCGCCTCTCGTCCCTCGGGCGCCGGTCAGCCGAGCCCCAAAGCCTCGGCCACGAGCCGGCGCTGCTCGCGCTCGTGCTCGGCGTGGAAGCCCGTGGCGGTCGAGGCCGAGGGCCGGCGCCCGGCGTAGAGCGGCCGGCGCTGCGCCTTGCCCTGGGCCTCCATGAGGTTCTCGAGGCGCGGGGCGACGAAGAACCAGGCGCCCATGTTGCGCGGCTCCTCCTGGCACCAGACATGGGTCGCCTCGGCCGGGTAGCGGGCGAGCTCCTGGCCGAGCGCCTCCTCGGGGAAGGGGGCGAGCTGCTCCAGGCGGATCAGCGCCACCTCGCGCCCGAGCCCGGCCTCCTCGCGCGCCGCCTGGAGCTCGTAGAACACCTTGCCGGAGCAGAGCACGACCCGGCGGACGGCGCGGTCGGCCTCGGAGGGCGGGGTCTCCCACATCACCCGGTGGAAGCTCGTCCCCGGCCCCATCTCGGCGAGCGCGCTCTGGCAGCGCTTGTGCCGCAGCAGCGACTTGGGCGTCATGACGATGAGCGGCTTCCTGAAGTCGCGGTGCAGCTGGCGGCGCAGCAGGTGGAAGAAGTTGGCCGGGGTGGAGGGGTAGGCGACCTGGATGTTGTGCTCGGCGTAGAGCTGGAGGAAGCGCTCGAGCCGGGCCGAGCTGTGCTCCGGGCCCTGGCCCTCGTAGCCGTGCGGCAGCAGGCAGACCAGGCCCGACATCCTGAGCCACTTCTCCTCGCCCGAGCTGATGAACTGGTCGAAGTAGACCTGCGCCCCGTTGGCGAAGTCGCCGAACTGCGCTTCCCAGATCGTCAGGCAATTGGGATCGGCCAGGCTGTGGCCGTACTCGTAGCCGAGCACCGCCTCCTCGGAGAGGTGGCTGTCGAAGCACTCGAAGTCGTGCGGGTTCTCGGGGATCGTCTGGAGCGGGACGTGGCGCGCCTCGGTCTCCTGGTCGTAGATGATGGCGTGGCGCTGGCTGAAGGTGCCGCGCCCGACGTCCTCGCCCGACAGCCGCACCGCGAACCCCTCGGCGAGCAGCGTCGCGAAGGCCAGGTGCTCGGCGGTCGCCCAGTCGATCCCCTCGCCCGAGCGGATCGCCTCGCGCCGCTGCTGGATGACCCGCTTGAGGCGGGGGTGCACCTTGAGCCCCTCGGGCAGCTCGGTGATCCGCTCGCCGAGCTCGCGCAGCCGCTCCAGCGGCACCGCGGTCGAGCCGCGCTCGTAGGCCTCCGGCGCCCGCCGGAGCCCCTTCCACGCCCCCTCGAGCCAGTCGGCCCGGTTGGCCTTGTAGGTGCGCGAGGCCTCGTGCGCCGCCTCGAGCTGGCGGTTGACCGCGGCCAGGAGCTCGCCCGCCTCGCCCGGCTTCACCACACCCTCGGCCTCGAGCGCCTGGGCGTAGACCTGCCGCACGGTCGGGTGCTGCGCGATCCTGCGGTACATGATCGGCTGGGTGAAGGACGGCTCGTCGCCCTCGTTGTGGCCGTGCCGGCGGTAGCACCACAGGTCGATGACCACGTCCTTCCTGAACTTCTGGCGGAACTCGGTGGCCAGGCGCGCCACGCGATTGCTCCATTCGCTTGATTCGCCGTTGACGTGGAAGATCGGGCACTGCACGCCGCGCGCCACGTCGGAGGGGTAGGGCGAGCTGCGCGAGGCGTGCGGGCTCGTGGTGAAGCCGATCTGGTTGTTGACGATCAGATGGACCACCCCGCCGATGCGGTAGCCCTTGAGCTCGCACATCTCGAGGCACTCGTGCACCACGCCCTGGCCGATGAAGGCGGCGTCGCCGTGCATGAGCAGGCCCATCACCCGCGCCCGCTCGGCGGTGTCGCCGCGCTGGCGCTGCTTGGCGCGGACCTTGCCCATGACCACGGGGTTGACCGCCTCGAGGTGCGAGGGGTTGGCGGTGAGCGAGAGATGGATCGTACGCCCGTCCGGCAGGCTCCGGTCGGTCGAGGTGCCGAGATGGTACTTGACGTCGCCCGAGCCCAGGAACCGGTCGTAGACGGCCGCCCCCTGGAACTCCGAGAGGATCGCCGCGTAGGGCTTGCCCATGACGTTGGCCAGCACGTTGAGCCGGCCGCGGTGCGGCATGCCGAGCACGATCTCCTCGACCCCCAGGCCGGCCGCGGTGCGGATGATCGTCTCCAGCGCCGGGATGGCGCTCTCGCCACCGTCGAGCCCGAAGCGCTTGGTGCCCGGGAACTTGACGTGCAGGAACTGCTCGAACGCCTCGGTGACGGTGAGCTGCTCCAGGATCTCGCGCTTCTCCTCGGCCTCCGCCCGCGCGAAGCCGCCGGGCCCCTCGACCCGGGCCTGGATCCACGCCTTCTGCTCGGGGTCCTGGATGTGCAGGAACTCGATGCCGATGGTGCCCGAGTAGGTGCGCTTGAGGACCTCGACGATCTCGCGCAGCGTGGCGGTCTCGAGGCCGAGCACGTAGTCGAGGTGGAAGGGGCGGTCGAGGTCGACCTCGGTGAAGCCGTAGGTCCGCCAGTCGAGCTCGGGGTGCTCCTCGTTGCCGGTGAGGCCCAACGGATCCAGTCGGGCGATCAGATGGCCGCGCACCCGGTAGGCGCGGATCAGCATGATCACGCGCAGATGGTCGCGCACCAGCGCCTTGATGGCGGGCGAGTCGAGGCTCGGTGCGATCGCGGCGGAAGGTGCCGCGGCGCCGCGGTCGGCGACCAGCCGGAGCTCGCGCGGCTTGGGTTGGAGAGCCGCGCGGGCACGCTCGAAGAGCTGGCGGTTGTCCGGCCCGAGCTCGTCGAAATAGGCCCGCCAGGACGGATCGACCGACTGCGGGTCGGCCAGATAGAGCGCGTACAGCTCCTCGAGGAAGCCGCCATTGCCGCCGTAGAGGAAGGAGGTCTGCTCGAGCTCGCGCCGCGTCGCCATGCCCGCCCGCTCCTCCAGCCCGCCCGCTGCCGCGGCGCGTCGGCGCCCGCCGACGCCGCCGTCGGTGCCTCAGCGCCCGAGCGCCTCGACCATCGCCCGGCCGATCGCGGCCGGACTCTCGGCGATGGTGATGCCGGCCGCCCGCATCGCCTCGAGCTTCTCCTCGGCCCCGCCCTTGCCGCCGGCGATGATCGCCCCGGCGTGCCCCATGCGCCGGCCCGGCGGGGCGGTGCGCCCGGCGATGAAGCCCGCGACCGGCTTCCTGACCTTCGAGCGCTTCAGCAACTCGGCCGCCTCCTCCTCGGCCGAGCCGCCGATCTCGCCGATCAGCACGATCCCCTCGGTGCCGGGATCGGCCAGGAACAGCTCCAAGGCATCGACGAACTCCATGCCCTTGACCGGGTCGCCGCCGATCCCGATGCAGGTCGACTGGCCGAGGCCGAGCTTGCTCGTCTGGGCGACCGCCTCGTAGGTGAGGGTGCCCGAGCGCGAGACGATGCCGATCCTGCCCGGCGTGTGGATGTGGCCCGGCATGATGCCGATCTTGCACTGGCCGGGCGTGATGACGCCCGGGCAGTTGGGGCCGACGAGCCGGGTCCTCGAGCCCTCGAGCGCCCGCTTGACCTTGACCATGTCGAGCACCGGGATGCCCTCGGTGATGCACACCACGAGCGGGATCCCGGCATCGATCGCCTCGAGGATGGCATCCGCCGCGAAGGTCGCCGGCACGTAGATGACCGAGGCGTCGCAGCCGGTGGCGGCCCTGGCCTCGGCGACCGTGTCGAACACCGGCAGCCCCAGATGCGTCTCGCCGCCCTTGCCGGGCGTCACCCCGCCGACCATGCGCGTGCCGTAGGCGATCGCCTGCTCGGAGTGGAAGGTGCCCTGGGCCCCGGTGAAGCCCTGGCAGATCACCTTGGTCGAGGCATCGACGAGCACGGGCATCAGGCGGCCTTCCGGACGGCGGCGACGACCTTCCGGGCGGCATCGGCGAGGTCGTCGCCGGGGATGATCGAGAGACCCGATTCGGTCAGGATCTGCTTGCCGAGCTGGACGTTGGTGCCTTCCAGGCGGACCACGAGCGGCACGTTCAGATTGACCTCGCGCGCGGCGGCCACGACACCTTCGGCGATCACGTCGCAGCGCATGATGCCACCGAAGATGTTGACCAGCACGGCCTCGACGTTGGGGTCGGACAGGAGCAGCTTGAAGGCCGCGGTGACCCGCTCCTTGCTCGCGCCGCCGCCGACGTCGAGGAAGTTGGCGGGCGCCCCGCCCTCGAGCTTGATGATGTCCATGGTCGCCATGGCGAGCCCGGCGCCGTTGACCATGCAGGCGATGTTGCCGTCGAGCTTGATGTAGTTGAGCTCGTGCCGGCTCGCCTCGATCTCGTGCGGATCCTCCTCGTCGAGGTCGCGCAGCTCGACGATCCGCGGCTGGCGGAAGAGGGCGTTGGCGTCGAAGTTCATCTTGGCGTCGAGGGCGACGAGCTCGCCCTCCGCGGTCACCACGAGCGGGTTGATCTCGACGAGGCTCGCGTCCCGGTCGAGGAAGCAGGCGTAGAGGCCCTTCATGAAGGCCACCGCCTTGCCCACCTCCCTGCCCTCGAGCCCGAGGCCGAAGGCGAGCTTGCGCCCGTGGAAGGGCTGGAAGCCGGTGACCGGGTCGATCGCCACCTTGAGGATCTTCTCCGGGCTGTGCCGGGCGACCTCCTCGATCTCGACCCCGCCCTCGGTCGAGGCCATGAACGTCACCCGCGAGGTCGCCCGGTCGAGCACCGCACCCAGATAGAGCTCGCGGGCGATCCGGCAGCCCTCCTCGACATAGACCCGCTTGACGATCCGGCCCTGCGGTCCGGTCTGGTGGGTCACGAGGGTCATGCCGAGCATCGAATCGGCGAGCTGGCGGACCTCCTCGACCGAGCGCGCGAGCTTGACCCCGCCCCCCTTGCCGCGGCCGCCGGCGTGGATCTGCGCCTTCACGACCCGGACCGGGCCGGGCAGCTCGCGCGCCACCTGCTCGGCCTCCTCGGGCGTGTAGGCGACCCGCCCGCGCAGGGTGGCGACGCCGTACTCGCGCAGGAGCGCCTTGGCCTGGTACTCGTGGATGTTCATCGGATCCTCGTGGCGAGGGTCGAGGGGCTCAGAGCTTGACCGCGGCGCACAGGCTCCGCACGGCGGCCACCGACTTCTCGAACATCGCCCGCTCCTCCGCATCCAGGGCGATCTCGACGATGCGCTCGACGCCGCCGGCGCCGATCACCACCGGCACGCCGACATAGAGGTCGTGCACGCCGTACTGTCCGCTCAGATGCGCGGCGCAGGGCAGGAGGCGCTTCTGGTCGAGGAGGTAGCTCTCGGCCATGGTGATCGCCGAGGCGGCGGGCGCGTAGAAGGCCGAGCCGGTCTTCAACAGGTTGACGATCTCGGCACCGCCGTCGCGGGTGCGCTGCACGATGGCCTCGACCCGCGCCTGGGTGGTCCAGCCCATCCGCACGAGATCGGGGAGCGGGATGCCCGCGACCGTCGTGTACCGCACGAGCGGCACCATGGTGTCGCCGTGCCCGCCGAGCACGAAGGCGGTGACGTCCTCGACCGAGACGCCGAGCTCGGATGCCACGAAGTAGCGGAAGCGGGCGGAATCGAGCACGCCGGCCATGCCGACCACGCGCTCGGGCGGCAGGCCGGACACCTTCTGCATGACCCAGACCATCGCGTCCAGGGGATTGGTCACGACGATCACGAAGGCCTTCGGGCAGTGGGCGCGGATCGCCTCGGCCACGCCCTTGATCACCCCGGCGTTGACCGCGATCAGGTCGTCGCGGCTCATCCCGGGCTTCCTCGGCACGCCGGCGGTGACGATCACCACGTCGGCGCCGGCGATCGCGGCCAGATCGTTGCTGCCCGAGAGCGCGGCGTTGAAGCCCGCGACCGGCCCGGTCTCGGCCAGATCGAGCGCCTTGCCCTGCGGCACGCCCTCGACCACGTCGACGAGCACCGCGTCGCCGAGCTCGCGCTGCGCCGCCAACAGAGCGAGCGTGCCGCCGATCTGGCCGGCGCCCACGAGGGCGATCTTCCTGCGTGCCATGGCTCACCTTCGCTCTCGGGTGCGGCTGCGGTGCGGCCGCGCGGGCCGCGCACCTTCTAGCCGCACCCCCCTCGCGCGACAAGGCGAAGCCGGCAGAGCCCTTCCATGCTGCGCTGCGACATTCGGCGCGCGGCGCCGCCCGGCCGCTGCGCGCCTAGACCCGCTCGCCGAAGGTGGTGGCGGTCTCGATCGTGATCAGGCTCGGGTCGATCTGATTCAGGAGGTGGAAGACGGCCGCGAAGCCGTAGGCCGTGCCGGCGCCGTCGCGGTCGGCCTCGACCGCCACGTCGTTGGCGCCGCCCGACCCGTCGAGATCGCCCACCACGAAGCGCAGGAAGCTGTCGGCGTCCGGGCCGTCGGGGTCGAAGGCGGTGCCGCGGAACAGCTTCTCGAGGTCGAGCCGGTCGCCCTCGGCGGTGCTGAAGTCCTGGACGTCGTCGCGGCCGTCGCCGAGCGCGGTGTGCACGAACCGGTCGGCGCCACGTCCGCCGACCAGCACGTCGCGGCCGCCGAGCCCGACCAGGACGTCGTCGCCGTCGCCACCGCTCAGGGTGTCGGACCCGCCACCGCCGATCAACAGATCGTTGGCACCGAGCCCGAAGAGGGTGTCGTCGCCGCGCCCGCCGAACACCGCATCCGGCAGGTCGGTGCCGAGGAAGGTGTCGCCGTCGTCACCGAGCACGATGCCGTTGTCGCGGATCTCGAGCGCGACCACGGCCGGATCGCTCGTGGCGCCCCGCTCGTCGGTCACCGTCACATCGATCTGCCGGGTGCCCGGCTGGATGTCGCCGCTCGTGCTGCGGAAGACCACGGCACCGAGCGCCTGCTCGTAGGCCTCGACGCTGTCCACGCCGCTGAAGGCGAGCTCGGTCGGCGAGACCTGCTCGACGCGGATGCCGGTGCCGTCCACGATCCCGTCGCCGTCCGCATCGGCCCCGGCGGCGAGGGCGAGGCCGTCGCCCGCCTGGCCGCCGGCCCCGATGCGCACCGAGGCGGCCTTCAGATCGTCGCCGTCGGCGTCGGCGAGGGCAGCCTGGAGCAGGCCCTTCTGGTCGCCCAGGAACAGCACGTCGCCGAGCGAGGCCTCGGAGAAGCGGGCGGAGAACTCGACGTCGTTGAAGTCGCGGTCGGCGGTACCGACCCAGGGCCGGGTCGGATCGGCCGGGTCGCGCGTGCCGGGCACCGGGACCCGCGCGCCGCGCGGCCCGGCCAGGTCCTCGAACTGCGCCACGACCTCGCCGCTGACGGGATCGAAGCCCGAGATCACGTAGGCGAGGCCGAAGGGGTTCAACGGATTGCTGCCGGGCGTCGAGGGATCCGGGTCGTTCGCGAAGAAGACCACCGGGAGCACCGTCTCGACCCCGTCCGGGGCGATGTGCACGACCGAGGGCGGGCCGGTGAGCGTGTCCAGATCGGCCGGCCCGCCGGTCGCCGGGTCGCGGATCTCGATCCGCCCCGCGGCGAGGTCCACCCCCGGCAGCTTGCCGCCGTTCTGCACCATGAAGAAGCCGAGCGTGGTGCCGGCCGGGACCACGCCCAGGGAGATGCTGTCGCCGGGCGTGAGCGGGCCCGGGGCGCCCGGGAAGCCCGGCGGGTCGGACTGGTCGTTGACCCGCGGGAAGAGGATGCCGGCCTCGGCGATGCGCCCGTCCGGCCCGACCCGGAAGCCGCCCAGCGAGTTGACGAGCCCGGCGGTCTCGCCGCGGAACACGATCTCGATCACCCGGTCGGTGTCGAGCGTGACGAAGCCCGGCGGCAGGCCGTTGACGGCGTCCTCGTCGATCGACCCGCCCTCGCGCGTGGGCGGGGTCGGGGCGTTGCCGGGCGGGTTGAAGCCGATCGGGTCGGCGGTGATGGTGGCGACCACCGAGCCGGTCAGCTCGACCGTGGGCGGGGTGTTCGCGGGCGGCGGTGGCGGGCCGTCGTCCTCGACGCCTGCGATGTCGTCCTCGACGTCGCGGATCTCGAACGAGACGGCGCGCGCGAGCTCGGTCGGGCCGAGCGGGCCGGTGGCGTCGATGCCGGCGCCGATGTCGCCGGGCTCGAAGGGCGAGAAGCTGGCGTTGCCCGCGGTGGCGGGCTGCGGGCCCGAGGGCGGTGCCGTCGGGATCACGGTCTGGCCGGCGGCGTCGACGACGGCGCTCTCGAACAGGAAGGCGTTGGCCACCGGCGGCCGGCCGGCGACCGAGATGGTGGCGCCGGGGGCGGCGAAGAAGCCGTCCAGGGTGAGGACCCCGCCCGTGGCCGTCTCGATGACGAGGTCGTCGCCCTGCACGAGGTACTTGGCCTGCGGCGGCAGGAACGCCGCGTCGGGCAGGACGAGGCGCATGCCGGGCAGCACCTGGAGCTCGGCCGGCTGGCCCGGGGGCGGCGGCGGCAGCTCGACCCGGCCGGCCTGCGGGGCCACGGCGGCGGGCGGCTGCG
>JBBIIE010000143.1:0-8979 GCA_037446605.1 Geminicoccaceae bacterium
CCGGCGTCTCCACGCCCGGGACCGGCCGCCCGGCGCGCCCATCTGGCCCGGTTGGACCAGGAGGGGGCCCGGGCACGCTTCCTCGGGCCGCCGCCGCGCGGCAGCCCGCCCGACCCCACGCTCGCGGCCGGCTGCTGGATCGACGGCCGGCTGCGCGGCGTGGCCGAGCTCTACGCGCTCCCCGGCCGACCGGGCGCCGCCGAGCTCGCGCTCACCGTCGAGCGGGCTTTCCGCGGCCAGGGGCTCGGTCGGTTCCTCCTCGACCGGCTGCTCGTGCTCGCGCGCAACCGCGGCCTGCGCCGCCTCTGCACGCTGTGCGCGGAGGACAATGGCCGGTTGATCGGCCTGCTGCGCCGGCTCGGCGCCCGGATCACGGTCGAGGCCGGCGAGACACGCGCGGAACTCGACCTGCTGCCCGCCACGCCGGCCACTCTCGCGCTCGAGCGCCCGGGCAGTGGGAGACGATCCTCGCCCGCCTGATCGCATTGCAGCGGGCCTGGGCGGAACGCTCCTGCCCGCGGGCGCGATCGCTCGCCGCGGCGGCGGCGCTCAGTCCCTGGCGGTGAGCGCCTCGAGGCGGGCGCGGGCCACGGCCACCGCGCGCTCCAGGCGGACGCGCGCCTCCTCGCTCGGATCCTTGGCGTCCGCCAGGTCCTCCTCGGCGTCCCTGAGCGCCTGCTCGACCGCCGCCCGGTCGAGCTCGTCGAGCGCCTGGGCGCCTTCGGCGAGCACGACGCAGCCCTGCTCGCCGACCTCGACGAAGCCGCCCGCCACGAAGATGCGCCGGGTGACCCGGGTGCCCTCGTAGAGCGAGATCACGCCGGGCCGGAGCAGCGAGACCAGGGGCGCGTGGTTCGGCAGCACGCCGAAATCGCCCTCCGCCCCGGGCAGGACGACCATCTCGACGGCCTCGCTCGCGAGCACGCGCTCGGGATCGACCAGCTCGAGGGTCAGGGTCTCGGCCACGGCCTCAGACCTCGGCGGCCAGGCGCTTGGCCTTCTCGACCGCCTCCTCGATCGTGCCGACCATGTAGAAGGCCGCCTCCGGCATGTGGTCGTAGGCGCCGTCGCAGATGCCCTTGAAGCCCTTGATGGTGTCCTCGACCTTGACGAACTTGCCGGGCGAGCCGGTGAACACCTCGGCCACGTGGAAGGGCTGGGAGAGGAAGCGCTGGATCTTGCGCGCCCGGGCGACGGTGAGCTTGTCCTCCTCGGACAGCTCCTCCATGCCGAGGATGGCGATGATGTCCTGGAGCGACTTGTAGCGCTGCAGGATCTCCTGGACGCGGCGGGCGACGCGGTAGTGCTCCTCGCCGACCACCGCCGGCTCCAGGATGCGCGAGGTCGAATCGAGCGGATCCACGGCCGGGTAGATGCCGAGCTCGGCGATCTGGCGCGACAGCACGGTGGTCGCATCCAGATGCGCGAAGGTCGTGGCCGGGGCCGGGTCGGTGAGGTCGTCGGCGGGCACGTAGACCGCCTGCACCGAGGTGATCGAGCCCTTCTTGGTCGAGGTGATGCGCTCCTGCAGCGCACCCATGTCGGTACCCAGCGTCGGCTGGTAGCCCACCGCCGAGGGGATGCGGCCGAGCAGCGCCGACACCTCCGCACCCGCCTGGGTGAAGCGGAAGATGTTGTCGACGAAGAACAGCACGTCCTGGCCTTCCTGGTCGCGGAAATACTCGGCGACGGTGAGGCCGGTCAGGCCGACGCGGGCGCGCGCCCCGGGCGGCTCGTTCATCTGGCCGTAGATCAGGGCGACCTTGGACTTGGAGGGGTCCTCGAGGTCGATGACCCCGGACTCGATCATCTCGTGGTAGAGGTCGTTGCCCTCGCGGGTCCGCTCACCCACGCCCGCGAAGACCGACACACCGCCGTGCGCCTTGGCGATGTTGTTGATGAGCTCCATGATGAGCACGGTCTTGCCGACGCCGGCCCCGCCGAAGAGCCCGATCTTGCCGCCCTTGGGGTAGGGGGTGAGCAGGTCCACGACCTTGATGCCGGTGGCCAGGATCTCGGCCTCGGTCGACTGGTCGACGAAGGCGGGCGCCGGGGCGTGGATCGGCGCGGTGGCCTTGGCGGTCATCGGGCCGCGCTCGTCGACCGGCTCGCCGATCACGTTGAGGATGCGCCCGAGCGTCTCGCGCCCGACCGGCACGGCGATCGCGGCACCGGTGTCGATCACCTCCCGACCGCGGGTGAGCCCGTCGGTCGAGTCCATGGCGATCGTGCGCACCGTGCTCTCGCCCAGGTGCTGGGCGACCTCGAGGGTGAGCTTCTTGCCCTGGTTGTCGGTCGTGAGCGCGTTCAGGATCGCCGGCAAGGCGCCGTCGAACTGCACGTCGACGACCGCGCCCATGACCTGCGCGACCCGGCCGCGCGCAACGTTGCCCTTGACCATCGCTCGACCCCTCTCCCGATCGTCCGGTGCGGCCTCAGACGGCCTCGGCACCCGAGACGATCTCGATCAGCTCCTTGGTGATGTTGGCCTGGCGCTGGCGGTTGTAGCGCAGCGTCAGACGGTCGATCATCTCGCCCGCGTTGCGGGTGGCGTTGTCCATCGCCACCATCCGGGCGCCCTGCTCGCTCGCCGCGTTCTCGAGCAGCGCGCCGTAGACCTGCACCGCCAGGTTGCGCGGCAGGAGCTCGGCCAGGATCTGCTCCTCGCCCGGCTCGAACTCGTAGACCGCCTGCAGCCCCTCCGCCGCGGCCTGGGCCTCGGGCGGCTCGACCGGCACGAGCTGCTTGAAGGTGACGACCTGGCTCATGGCGCTCTTGAAGCGGTTGAAGACCATGCTCGCGACGTCGAAGCCGCCCGCCTCGTAGAGCTCCAGGATCTTCTGCCCGATCCGCTCGGCATCGGCGAAGGCGATGCGCCGCTTGCCGGCGATGCCGTCCAGGAACTCGACGATCAGATCGCCGTACTCGCGGCGCAGCATGTCGCGCCCCTTGCGGCCGACGCAGATCAGCTTGACCGTCTTGCCCTGCTCCTTGAGCTCCTGGATGCGCCGGCGCGTGGCGCGCACGATCGAGCTGTTGAAGGCGCCGCACAGGCCCCGGTCGGCGGTCGCCACCACGATCAGGTGGGTCTCGTCCCGGCCGGTGCCGGCCAAGAGCGGCGGCGCCTCGCCCTGGCCCTGCACGGCGGCCGCGAGGTTGGCGAGCATCGCCGCCATCCTGGCGGCGAAGGGCCGCGCCGCCTCGGCGTGCTCCTGGGCGCGGCGCAGCTTGGAGCCGGCCACGAGCTTCATGGCGCTGGTGATCTTGCGGGTGGCCCGGACCGAGTTGATCCGGGTCCGCATGTCCTTGAGGCTGGGCATGGGCGGACGCCGCCGGCCTCAGGCGAACTTCTTGGTGAACGAGTCGAGCAGCGCCCGGAGCTTCGTCTCGGTCTCGGCGTCGAGGTCGCCGGTGGTGCGGATCGCCGCCAGGATGTCGCGGCCGCTGTCGCGCAGCTCGCTCAGGAGCTCGGCCTCGAAGCGCTGCACGTCGGCGACCTTGATGGCGTCCAGATAGCCGTTGACGCCGGCGAAGATCGAGCAGACCTGCTCCTCGACCGGCATCGGGCTGAGCTGCGGCTGCTTCAAGAGCTCGGTCAGGCGCGAGCCGCGGTTCAGCAGCCGCTGGGTGGCCAGATCGAGGTCGGAGGCGAACTGCGCGAAGGCGGCCATCTCGCGGTACTGGGCGAGCTCGAGCTTGATCCGCCCGGCCACCTTCTTCATGGCCTTGACCTGGGCGGCCGAGCCGACCCGCGACACCGACAGGCCGACGTTCACGGCCGGCCGGATGCCCTGGTAGAACAGGCCGGTCTCGAGGAAGATCTGCCCATCCGTGATCGAGATCACGTTGGTCGGGATGTAGGCCGAGACGTCGTTGGCCTGCGTCTCGACCACGGGCAGGGCGGTGAGCGAGCCCGAGCCGTGGTCCTTGTTCATCTTGGCGGCGCGCTCGAGCAGCCGCGAATGCAGGTAGAAGACGTCGCCCGGATAGGCCTCGCGGCCCGGCGGCCGGCGCAGCAGCAGCGACATCTGGCGGTAGGCGGTCGCCTGCTTGGACAGGTCGTCGTAGACGATGACCGCGTGCATGCCGTTGTCGCGGAAGTACTCGCCGATCGCACAGCCGGCATAGGGTGCGAGGAACTGCATCGGCGCCGGGTCGGAGGCGGTCGCCGCCACGACCACGGTGTAGTCGAGGGCACCGTGGTCCTGCAGCGCCTTGACGAACTTGGCGACCGAGGAGCGCTTCTGGCCGACCGCGACGTAGATGCAGTAGAGCTTCTTCGATTCGTCGGCACCGGCCGCGGCGTTCAGGCTGCGCTGGTTGACGAAGCAGTCGAGGGCGATCTGGGTCTTGCCGGTCTGCCGGTCGCCGATGATGAGCTCACGCTGGCCGCGGCCGATCGGGATCAGCCCGTCGATCGCCTTGAGGCCCGTCATCATCGGCTCGTGCACCGAGCGGCGCGGCACGATGCCCGGCGCCTTGAGCTCGACCAGGCGACGCTCGGTGGCCTGGATCGGCCCCTTGCCGTCGAGCGGATTGCCGAGCGCGTCGACCACCCGGCCGAGGAGCCCCTTGCCGACCGGCACGTCGACGATCGACTTGGTGCGCTTGCAGACCGCACCCTCGCGGATGTTGCGGTCGTCGCCGAAGATCACGACGCCGACATTGTCGACCTCGAGGTTCAAGGCCATGCCGCGGGTGCCGTCCTCGAACTCGACCATCTCGCCGGCCTGCACCTCGTCCAGGCCGTAGACGCGGGCGATGCCGTCGCCGACCGACAGCACGCGGCCGACCTCGGCGACCTCGGCCTCGGTGCCGAAGCTCGCGATCTGCTCCTTGAGGATCGCCGAGATCTCGGCAGCGCGGATGTCCATCAGCCGATCCCTTTCATCACCTGCTCGAGCTGCTGCAGCCGCCGGCGCAGCGAGGCGTCCACCATGCGCGAGCCGACCTTGACGACGAGCCCGGCCAGGAGCGTCGGATCGACGCTGGTCTCCAGCCGGACCTTGCGGCCGGCGAAGCGGGCGACCGCACCCTCGATCGCCCCCAGCTCCTCGGCGCCGAGCGGGGCGGCCGCGACGACCTCGGCCGTCACCTCGCCGCGGACCTCGGCCAGGCGCTCGCGGAACGCCCGGGCGAGTGCCCGCAGCGCGCCCAGCCGGCGATGCTCGGCGAGCACGCCCAAGGTGTTGCGGGTGAGCTCGCCGAGCCCGGCGCGCTCGGCCACCGCCAGGACGGCGCGGCGCTGCTCGGCCCGGCTCGCCACCGGGCTCGCCAGCATCCGTCCGAGCTCGCTGCTCTCGGCCAGGATCGCGTCCAGGCGGTCGAGGTCGGCCGCCACCGCGTCGAGCGCGTCGCGCTCGCGGGCGAGCTCGAACAGCGCCGACGCGTAGCGCTGCGCCACACCCCAAGACGCGGCTGAGCTGCCTGCCACCCGGTGCGTCCCCGTCTGATGTCGCGGAAAGCCGGCGCGCACGGGGCCAGGGCCCGGCACCGGCTCCGCCGAAGGCGGCGGCGCCTTAACACGGTTCCCGGGTGGTCACAAGCGAGCCCGCCGGCGCCACCCGCACGGCGGTTTGCCGCAGGCGCGAAGGCCCGGCTGCGGCTCAGCGCGTGGCCAGGAGCTCCTCGACCCAGGCCGGGACCAACCGGCTCGCCGGGCCCTGCCGCCGCTCGGCGAACCAGCCGCTCGCCTCGGTCGGCGCGAGGTCGAGCTCGACCGTGTGCGCACCCGCCCGCCGCGCCCGCTCGACGAAGCCCGCCGCCGGCCAGACCCGCCCCGAGGTGCCGATCGCGGCGAACAGAGCGGCCCGCCCGAGCGCCGCCTCGACCCGCTCGAGCCCGAGCGGCACCTCCCCGAACCACACGATGTCGGGACGCAGCGCCGGCGCGCGGCCGCAACCCGGGCAGGCCACTCCCGAAAGATCGCCCGTCCAGCGTCCCGCCCAGCGGCAGCGCGTGCAGCGCGCGCGCAGCAGTTCGCCGTGCAGGTGCACGAGCCGCCTCGAGCCGGCCCGCTCGTGCAGGTCGTCGACGTTCTGGGTGACCAGGAGGAAGGGCCCCTGCCACGCCGCCTCGAGGCGGGCGAGTGCCGCATGCGCCGGGTTCGGCCGGACGGTCGCGAGCGCCCGCCTGCGGGCGTCGTAGAAGCGGAGCACGAGGTCGGGGTCGCGGGCGAACGCCTCGGGTGTCGCCACCTCCTCGACCCGGTGGCCCTCCCAGAGCCCGCCCGCGCCGCGGAAGGTCGGCAGGCCCGATTCGGCCGACACCCCGGCCCCGGTCAGGACGACGAGCGCCGGACGCTGCACCGGGGCGCACCCGCTCGCGCGAGGGAAGCTGGCTCCGGCGGTAGGACTCGAACCTACGACCCAGCGGTTAACAGCCGCTTGCTCTACCGACTGAGCTACGCCGGAACGGAGCGCGCCTATAGCAGGGCGCGGCGAGGCCGGGAAGGCCGGCTGCGTGGAGGCCCGGGCCGGAATCGAACCGACGTACGCGGATTTGCAGTCCGCTGCATGGCCACTCTGCCACCGGGCCGCCCTGCCCCAGCCGGGCCGCACCGCGAGGTTCTTAGGATCGGCCGCGGGGCGGGTCAATCGCGCCCGCCACCTTGCCCGCGGCGCGCCGGCGCGCGTAAGAGCGCGCCCGTCCCGAGCGCTGGGAGCGTCCATGTACGATCACGCCGAGGCCCGCCGCCGGATGGTCGAGAACCAGCTCAAGCCCAACCGGATCGTCGACCCGCGGCTGCTCGCCGCGATGGGCGAGGTGCCGCGCGAGCTGTTCGTGCCGACCGCGCTCAGGGGTGCGGCCTATGTCGACGAGGACGTGCCGCTCGGCGAGGGCCGCTTCCTGATCGAGCCCCTGGCGCTCGCCAAGCTCCTGCAGGCGGCCCGGATCCGGCCCGACGACGTGGTGCTCCTGATCGGCTGCGCGAGCGGCTACGCCGGCGCGGTGGCGGCGCGGCTCGCCGGCACGGTGATCCTGCTCGCGGGCGATGCCGCGGAGAGCGCCGCGCTCGACCGCCGGGTGGCCGAGGCCGGGGCCGACAACCTCGTGATCCAGGTGGGCGACCCGCGCCTGGGCCTGCCGAGCCAGGCTCCCTTCGACGTGATCCTGCTCGCAGGTGCGGTCGCGCGCGTGCCGCAGCACCTCCTGGACCAGCTCGGCGAGGGCGGCCGGCTCGTGGCGGTGGTCGCCGACGGGCGGCCCGGCGAGGTCACGGTGTTCGAGAAGGTCGGCGGTGCCGTCGGCCGGCGCGTGGTCGATGATGCGCGGGTTCCCGAGCTCGTGGCGCTGCGCCCGCCGCCGGTCTTCTCGCTCTGAGCCGGCGAACGTCGTTTCGCGTAATGGTTTCAGATCCTCATTCGGACTAGCGCGAAACGAGAGAGCGTGCTAGGACCCTGCCATGCTGCGCGTGGTCGGGTCCGCCCTCCTCGTGCTGGCGCTCCTCGGGTCGGCCGCTGCTGCTACCACCCTCGAGGAGGCGCTCGCCAGGGTCTACGAGACGAGCCCGCGGCTGGCGGCCGCGCGCGCCCGCCTGCGTGCCGTCGACGAGGACGTGCCGCAGGCGCTCGGGACCGGCAGGCCGCGGCTCACCGCGAGCTCGGGGGCGACCGCGAGCCGGGTCGAGACCAACCGCAACGGCGCCAACCTCTCGACCTTCCGCCAGGTGCTGGCGCTCGAGCAGCAGCTCTACAGCGGCGGTCTGACCCCGGCGCTGGTGAGCCGGGCCGAGAACGCGGTGCGCGCCGAGCGCGCCCGCCTCGCCGCGGTCGAGCAGGACGTGCTGCTCGAGACCGTGGCGGTCTACGGTGCGGTGCTGCGCGACCGCGCCGTGCTCGAGCTCGCCCGCAGCAACGAGAAGAGCCTCGAGCGCCAGCTCGCCGCCACCCGCGACCGCTTCCGTTTCGGCGAGGTGACCCGCACCGACGTGGCGCAGGCGGAGAGCCGGCTGGCGCGGGCGATCGCCGGGCGGCTGGCCGCCGAGGGCGATCTCGCGATCGCCGCGAGCGACTATCAGCGCCTGGTCGGCGAGCCGCCCGGAGCGCTCGTCCCGGTGGCACTGCCCGAGCCGCTGCCGGCGAGCCTCGAGGAGGCGCTGCAGGCGGTCGAGACGCACCCGATCGTGCGCGCCGCGCGGCACACCCTGGACGGCGCCCGGGACGACACCGACGCGGCGCTGGCGGCGCTCAAGCCGCGCCTCGTGCTGCAGGGCGAGGCGGCCTACACGAACGATCCCGACACGACCTATTCCTGGCAGAGCGAGCTGTCGCTCGGCGCCACGCTCAAGGTGCCCCTCTACCAGGGCGGTGGCGAGTACGCCCGGGTGCGGCAGAGCCGGCAGACCGTGGTGCAGCGGCGCTACGACCTGGACGATGCGCGCCGGGCGGTCGCCCGCGACATCGCCGCCGCCTGGCAGGGGCTGCTCACCGTGCGCGCCCGGCTGGGCTCGATCGCCACCCAGATCCGCGCCGCCGAGCTGGCGCTCGACGGGGTGCGGACCGAGGCGCTGACCGGTGCGCGCACCGTGCTCGACATCCTCGACGCCGAGCAGGAGCTGTTCGCCGCGCGGGTGGACCGGACGCGCGCGCAGCGCGAGGAGGTGCTCGCCGCGCACGCGCTCCTGGCCGCCACCGGCACGCTCGGCGTGGAGCGGCTGCGCGTGCCGACCGCACCCTACGACGTCGAGGCGCACTACCGGTCGGTGCGCGGCAGATGGTTCGGGACGGGCGAGGCCGATGGCGCGCGGCGGCCTTGATCGCGGGCGCCCGAGGCGCGAGAAGGCGGGCGTCCGGTCGTCGGGAGCCCGGCCGCGAGGGCCCGAGGCGGAGGTGGGGACCATGTCCGATCGCAGGGACACGCAGGAGCCGTCGATGGAGGAGATCCTCTCCTCGATCCGGCGGATCATCGCCGACGAGCAGGACGAGCCGGCCAAGCGGCCGGCCGACGCGGCCGCCGAGCCCGAGGAGGACGAGCTCG
>JBBIIE010000144.1:0-8978 GCA_037446605.1 Geminicoccaceae bacterium
CCGGCCGCGGCCGCGGGGGGGCGGGCGGCTGGCGCGTCTGCTCGGCGACCGGCGCGGCTCGGCCGCGGTCGACTTCGCGATCATCGGCCCGAGCTTCGTCCTGCTGCTGGTCGGCGTCCTCGAGGCGTCGATGCTGATGCTGACCCAGACGCTCCTGCAGACCGCCGTGGCCGACGCCGCGCGCAGCGGGATCACCGGCGAGCCCGGCGAGACGCTGACCCGCGAGGAGCTGATCCACCTCGCCGCCGAGCGGGTCGGCGGCAGGCTGATCAAGCCCGAGCATCTCCGGCTGGAGACGCTCGTCTACACGAGCTTCGCCAATGTCGGCCGGCCCGAGCCCTACACCGACCTCGACAACGACGGCGCGTACGATGCCGGCGAGCCGTTCAACGACGTCAACGGCAACGGGATCTGGGACCTCGACCAGGGCCGCAGCGGCCTGGGCGGCCCGAACGACATCGTCCTCTACCGGATCCTCTACGACTGGCGGCCGATGACCCCGCTCCTGCGCGGCCTCTTGCCCGACGACGGCGCGCTCGAGCTCTCGGCCAGCTTCGCCGTGCGCAACGAACCGTTCCCGGAGAGCTGAGGCGATGCGCCCGATCGGCCGCCGCGGCCGCCAGCTCCTCACCCGGTTGCGCGGCGACCGGCGCGGCACGCTGCCGGTCGAGCTGGCCCTGGTCCTGCCGGTCATGATGCTGCTCCTGGTCGGCGCCACCGACGTCACCTGGCTCTACATCGCCCAGCAGAAGGTGGCGCGCGCCGCGGGCGTGCTCGCCGACCTGACCGCGCGCACCGCCGAGATCCGCCCAGCCGACGTGACCGACCTGTTCAACGCCGCGCGCGAGGTCGCGGCCCCGCTCGACTTCGCCGCCAACGGCCGGGCCTACGTGTCGAGCGTCACCAACGACGACGGCAACGGCGCCCGGGTGGGCTGGCAGCTCGCCAGTGGCGACGGGCTCGCCGCACCGAGCCGGGTCGGCAGCCAGGGCGGCAGCGCCGACCTCGCCGGCAGCATCACCCTCGCCGCCGGCGAGGAGCTGATCGTCGCCGAGGCTTTCCTCGAGGTCGAGCCCCTGATCGGGCTCCTGATCCGCGGCCCGACCCGGTTCTACGTCCGCGCCCTGCAGCGGCCACGCTACGGCACGGTGGTGCTGCAGGACGACTGAGCCGCCGGAACCCGGGCGCGCGTCCGCCGCTCAGTTGCTCGCCCGCTCGAAGGTGGAGCGGTAGGCGAACAGGCCGGCCGACCCGCCGGTGTGCAGGAACACGACGTTCTCGTCCCTCGCGAAGAAGCCCTTGCGCACGAGGTCGATCAGCCCGGCCGCGCCCTTGCCGGTGTAGACCGGGTCGAGGAGGATCCCCTCGTGGCGGGCGAAGAGCTGCACCGCCTCGACCATGGCGGGGGTGGGGATCCCGTAGCCCTCGCCGACATGGTCGCAGTTGGCGACCACCGTCGCCCGGTCGACCCCGCCCGCGACGCCGAGCCGCTCGGCGACCCGGCAGGCGAGCGCGTGCACGTTGGCCTCCTGGCGGTCCCTCGGCGCGCGCACGCCGATCCCGAGCACGGGGATGCCGGCGTGCATCGCGGCGAGCCCGGCCACGAGCCCGGCCTGCGTCCCGGCCGAGCCCGTGGCGTGCACGAGGTGGTCGATGCGGAGCCCCATCTCGTTGGCCTGGGCGACCAGCTCGAGCGCGCAGGCGGCGTAGCCGAGTGCTCCGACCTCGTTCGAGCCGCCGCCCGGGATGAGGTAGGGCTTCCCGCCGGCGCGGCGGATCTCCTCGCCGACCGACTCCATGGCGGCGTTCATGTCGCCGCCGCCGGGCAGCTCGCGCAGTTCGGCGCCGAACAGCCGGTCGAGCAGCACGTTGCCGTTCCGCAGATAATCCGGATCGTCGGTCTGCACCCGGTGCTCGAGCAGGATCACGCAGCGCAGCCCGAGCCGGGCCGCCGCCGCGGCCGTCTGACGGCCGTGGTTGGTCTGCACCGCGCCCTGCGTGACGAGCGTGTCGGCGCCCCGGGCGAGCGCCTCGCCGGCCAGGAACTCGAGCTTGCGCGTCTTGTTGCCGCCGGTACCCAGGCCGGTGCAGTCGTCGCGCTTGATCCAGAGATCGGGCCCGCCGAGTGCCCGCGACAGGCTCGGCATCGGCTCGAGCGGGGTCGGCAGATGGGCGAGCTTGACGCGCGGGAAGCGGGCGAGGTGCATCGGGGTCTCCCTGGGTCGAGGACGGCTCAGCGGGCGGCGCGCGGACCGGCCGGGGGCAGGGGACGGGCGCGCCGCGCGTAGGCCACGGTGGCGCGCGCCAGCGCCCGCGTGCTGTCGACCAGCGGCACGGCGAGGTCGTTGGCGGCGAGCACGAGCGGCACCTCGGTGCAGCCGGCGACGACGAGCTCGGCACCCTGGCCGACCAGCTCGCCGGCGAGGCCGGCCATCGCGGCGCGCACCGGGGCGTCCCGCTCGCCCGCCTTGATCCGGTAGAGGAGCTCCATGAAGCGCTCCTGGCGCGCCGCGTCGAGCACCACCGGCACGCGACCCGCCGCCTCCAGGGCACGCTCGTAGAGCCGCGCCCGGCGGCAGCCGCCGGCCGCCAGCACGCCGCAGCGGGCACCTTGGGGCACGAGTGCCGCGACCTCGGCCACGGTCTCCTCGAGGATCGAGACGAACGGGATCCCGACCGCGGCGCGGATCGCCTCCTCGAAGGCGTGCGCGGTGTTGCAGGCCATCACCAGGAAGTCGGCGCCGGCCGCCTCCAGGCGGCGCGCCATGGCGGCGAGCACGGGCGCGGGCGAGGGGCCGGTGCCGGCGAGCGCCTCGTTGCGGTTGGGCACCTTGGGGTTGCAGTCGACCAGGATGTGCAGATGCTCCTGGTCGCTGCGCGCGCCGGTGGCCTCGAGCACCTTGGCCACCAGATCGAGCGTCGCGGCCGGGCCCATGCCGCCCATCACGCCGACCACGAGCTCGCGGGTCCCGCTCATGCCGCCGCCACCGCCGCCATGAACGCGCCGAGGCGTCGCGCATCGAGCCGCCCGGAGCTGCGCACCCCGCTGCACACGTCGACCGCGTGGGGCCGCACGGCGCGGATCGCGGCGGCGACGTTCTCGGCCACGAGCCCGCCCGCGAGCAGCACGGGCAGCGGCACGGCCTCGACGATCGCCCGCGCGATGTGCCAGTCGTGGGTGCGCCCGGTGCCGCCGAGCTCGGGGACGGCGGCCGTGGGCCGGCCGCTGTCGAGCAGGAGCGCGTCCGCGTCGCGGGCGGCGGCGCGCGCCTCCTCGACCGCCTCGGGCCCCGCGACGTGGACGACCTGGACGAGACGCAGCCAGGGGAAGGCGCGGCGGAGCGCCCGGCGCGTCGCCGCCTCGACCCGGTCGACGATCTGCAGCGCGAGCGGGCGGACCTCGAGCACGTCGCGGGCGAGCTCCTCGGCGTTCCGCCCCGAGCTCAACAGCACGCTCGTGACCCCGGGTGGCACCAGCCGGGCGAGCCCGGCCGCCCGATCGAGCGGGATCGGGCCGGGGCCGCTCGGCATCGGGCCGACGAGCCCGACCGCATCCGCACCCGCGGCCACCGCCGTGCGCAGCTCGGCCTCGTCGGCCATGCAGCAGATCTTGACCCGCGTCCGCACCCCGTCCCCCGCGACCGCCGGCGCGGTTGCCAGCCCGGACGCGCTCTTCTATCGCTCGGCCAGCGCCGTGTCGCCTGGATTCGGCGGGAGGGCCGGGTTCGCCGGCAGGCGCGCAACCGCCGGGAGGGACGTCGTGCGGCAGCTCGTCCTGGTCGACCATCCGCTGGTCCAGCACAAGCTCGCGCTCCTGCGCATGAAGCAGACGCCGGTGGCCGAGTTCCGCCGGCTCGTGCGCGAGATCGCGCATCTCCTGGCCTACGAGATCACCCGCGACCTGCCGCTCGCGACCGTGCCGATCGAGACCCCGCTCGTGGCCACCGAGGCGCGCATGCTGGCCGGCAAGAAGGTCTGCATCGTGTCGATCCTGCGCGCCGGCAACGGCCTGCTCGAGGGCATGCTGGAGCTCGTCCCCTCGGCGCGCGTCGGCCATATCGGCCTCTGGCGCGATCCGGCCACGCTGCAGCCGGTCGAGTACTACTACAAGATGCCGGCCGACATCGCCGAGCGGCCGGTGATCGTGGTCGATCCGATGCTCGCGACCGCGAACTCGGCGGTGCGCGCGGTCGAGCGCCTCAAGGCCGACGGTGCGTGCGACATCAAGTTCGCCTGCCTGATCGCGGCCCCGGAGGGTGTGGCGCGGATGCACGAGGCGCACCCCGAGGTGCCGATCTACGCCGGGGCGCTGGACGAGCGGCTGAACGATCACGGCTACATCCTGCCGGGGCTGGGCGATGCCGGCGACCGGCTGTTCGGGACGCGCTGAGCGCGTCGGGTGGCGTCAACGGATCGTTAGGCTTCGGGGGCTATGAGCGAGCAGGAGTCCCGGGCGAGCCAGCCCCGAACGAAGGTCCGTGCCGTGCTGCCCTGTCGGATCGTGACGAGCCGGCCCGAGCTCTATGGTGGCCTCGCGGCGCTGATCGCCGGCTGGGGGCTGCCCTGCCGCGTGGTCGACACCGCCCGGGCGCTGGCCGAGCCGGTCGGCGAGCCGGGCCTCGATCTCCTGGCCCTCGACGGCGAGGAGGGGCGCGCCAGCCTGCGCCAGGTGCTCGCCCGCCGGCACGCGGCGGGTGGCCCGGTGGTGGCGCTGGTCCGCCGCGGCCGGCCGCGCAGCGTCTCCCTGGCACTCGCGCTCGGCTGCGACGACGGCATCGCCTTCCCCCTGGCCGAGGACGAGCTGCGGCTGCGCCTGGAGGCGCTGGCCGGCTACGCGCTCCTGGTCCGCGAGCTGCGCCTGCGCGAGCAGGTCTGCGAGCGCTGGCGCGAGCCCGGCGCCGCGCCGGCCACGGGGTCGGCGTTGGAGGCGGGCGACGTGCTGCTGGTGGGCCCGCCCTCGCCGGTGCAGGTCGAGCTCGCCGAGGCGCTGCCGCTCAAGCGGGTGGTGTTCGTGCGCACGCCGCGCACCGCCGCGGCGCGCATCGCCGAGGAGCCGCCGCTCCTCGTGGTCGTCGCCGCGACCGGCGATCCGGAGCGCGGCCTGCCGGCGCTCGACGAGCTCCTGGCCGCGGCACGGCGGGCCTCGGTCACCTGCCTGCTCGCCGCACCGTCCGCGGCGGTGCCGGCCGTGCGCGCCCTGCAGCTCGGCTTCGCCGACCGCATCGCGGCCGACGATTCGCCCGAGGAGCTGCGCCTGCGGCTGTCCTTCTGGCTGCGCCGGGTGCAGGTGCGGCGCGGGCTCGTGGCGCAGCGCCGGGCGGCCGCGGCGGGCCCGGCGGTGGATCCCTCGACCGGGCTGTGGAGCCGCGCCATGCTGCTCGACTATCTGAACCGCCGCGAGGCCTATCCGGGCGGGCGCGAGCGGGCCTGCGTGGTGCTGCGCCTGGGCGGGCTCGAGGCGCTCGCCGCGCGCGCCGGCCATCTGCGCGCCGAGCGGCTCGTGGCGGCGTGCGGGGCGCGGCTCGGCGAGCGGGTCCGCGCCGAGGACCTCGTGGCGCATCTGGGCGAGGGGGTGTTCGTCCTGGTGCTGCCGCCGACCCCGGCGGGCGAGCCCGAGGCGCTGGCGCAGCGGCTCGTGCACGAGCTGGCGTTGCCGGTGCCGGACGGCGGTGGCGAGCTCGTCCAGGTGGCCGCGGTGTGCGGGCGGCTCGCCCGGCCGGCCGACGCGCCGCGCGCCCTCGAGCGCTGCGTGCGCGACAGCACGCTGCCGCTCCGCCGCGCCGCCTGAGGGCCGCGCCGCCCGAGGCCGCGCGGGCGTCGGGCCGGGCCCCGGACGCTCAGATCATGTACATGCCGCCGTTGGCGGAGATCGTCGAGCCGGTGATGAAGCCGGCCTCGTCGCTCGCGAGGAACGCCACGCAGCGGCCGATCTCCTCGGCGGTGCCGAGCCGGCCGACCGGGATCAGCGGCACGATCTTGTCGGCCACCACCTTGGGATCGACCGCGCGCACCATGTCGGTGTCGATGTAGCCCGGGCAGATCGCGTTCACGGTGATGCCGAGCTTGGCGCCCTCGAGCGCGAGCGCCTTGGTGAAGCCGAGGTCGCCCGCCTTCGACGCCGAGTAGTTCACCTGGCCGAACTGGCCCTTCTGGCCGTTGACCGAGGAGATGTTGACGATCCGCCCGAACTTGCGCTCGCGCATGCCGGCCCAGACCGGATGGGTCATGTTGAACAGGCCGTCGAGGTTGGTGCGGATCACCGCGTCCCACATCTCGCGGGTCATGCGGTGGAACGGCGCGTCGCGGGTGATGCCGGCATTGTTGACGAGCACGGCGATCGGGCCGACCTCGGCCTCGACCCGCTTCACCCCGGCGGCGCATTCGTCGTAGTCGGCCACGTTCCACTTGTAGACGGCGATGCCGGTCCGGGCGCGGAAGCGCTCGGCCGCCTCGTCGTTGCCGGCATATGTCGCGACCACCCGGTGCCCGCTCGCCGCGAGTGCGGCCGAGATCGCCGCACCGATGCCGCGCGTGCCGCCGGTGACCAGCGCCACGCGCCCCTTGCCCTCGTCCGCCATGTCGTTCCTCCCCGATCGAGTGACCCGAAGGCTGCCCGCCCGGACCGCCGATCGCGGCCCGGGCGGCCCGGGTTCAGTCGCGCGCCACGCAGAGGGCGATGCCCATGCCGCCGCCGATGCACAGCGTGGCGAGCCCCTTCTTGGCGTCGCGCCGGCGCATCTCGTGCAGGAGCGTGACCAGCACCCGGGCGCCCGAGGCGCCGATCGGGTGGCCGAGCGCGATCGCCCCGCCGTTGACGTTGACCTTGGCGGTGTCCCAGCCGAGCTCGCGGTTGACCGCGATCGCCTGCGCCGCGAAGGCCTCGTTGGCCTCGATCAGATCGAGATCGTCGACCTTCCAGCCGGCCTTCTCGAGCGCCCTGCGCGAGGCCGGGATGGGGCCCGTGCCCATGATCGAGGGATCGACACCGGCCTGCGCCCAGGAGACGATCCGCGCCAGCGGCTCGAGGCCGCGCCGGGAGGCCTCGGCGGCGCTCGTGACGACCAGGGCCGCGGCCCCGTCGTTGATGCCCGAGGCGTTGCCGGCGGTGACCGTGCCGTCCTTGGCGAAGGCCGGGCGCAGCTTCTGCACCGCCTCGAGAATGGTGCCGAAGCGCGGATACTCGTCGGTGTCGACCACCACGTCGCCCTTGCGGGTGGCGATGGTGACCGGGGCGATCTCCTCCTTGAAGCGGCCGGCCTTGACCGCCGCCTCGGCCTTGTTCTGCGAGGCCACGGCGAAGCGGTCCTGCTCGTCGCGGGTGATCTGCCACTGCTGCGCGACGTTCTCCGCGGTGTTGCCCATGTGGTAGCCGTGGAAGGCGTCCCACAGCCCGTCCTTGAGCATGCTGTCGAGGAACTCGACCCCGCCCATCTTGGCGCCGTCGCGCAGATGCGCGACGTGCGGGGCGCGGCTCATGCTCTCCTGGCCGCCGGCCACGACGATGCGCGAATCGCCGTTCCGGATCGCCTGGTGCGCGAGGGCCACGGACTTGAGGCCGGAGCCGCACAGGATGTTCACGCCGTAGGCCGGCACCTCGACCGGGATCCCGGCAGTCACGGCCGCCTGGCGGGCCGGGTTCTGGCCCTGCCCGGCGGTCAGGATCTGACCCAGGATCACCTCCGAGACCTCGCCCGGCTCGAGCCCGGCGCGGGCGAGGGCCGCCTGGATCGCGCACTTGCCCAGCGCGTGCGCGGGCAGGCTCGCGAGTGCCCCGTTGAAGGAGCCGATCGCGGTGCGGGCGGCGGCGACGATGACGACGTCGGTCAAGGGGGGTCTCCGGGCAGGGGATGGGCGGCGGTGGCGATCTTGTAGTCGCCCGGCCGGCGGCGGTGCAATGCCGCGCGGCTGCGACCTTTCGCGGGTCCGCCCGGGCCGCGGTCATCCCGGGATACGAGGCGGCGGGAGGGGCCGGGGACGTTCACGGTTTGTCAAGGAATGTGGGGCAGAGTCGCCGGCGATGGGGCCTTCTCTCGCTGGGAGTGTTCGGGTCATGTCCTTCCTCAAGCGCTTCTGCCGCGACGAGCGCGGCGCCACGGCGATCGAGTACGGTCTGATCGCCGCGCTCATCTCGGTGGCGATCATCGCGGCCCTCACCAGCCTCGAGGACGCGCTCACCGCAACCTTCAACTCGATCACCACCGCACTCGGCGGCTGATCCGGCGGCCCCGCCGGCCGGCGGGCGCTGCCGGGCCGGCGGGCCGCGGCCGAGCCGTGGCCCGCCCGGTCGCCCGGGAGCCCCGCCCGTCCGGCCGCACCGGGGCCTTAACCAACCGGGGCCTTAACCAAGAGCCACGGCCGGCCGAGGCGCCGGCCGCGGACGCGATCTCGGACCGCGGTCGGCACGCCGTGCCGGCCGGGATGCAACCGTCGAAGCGTGGCCGGTGCGAGCCGCCGGCCCGCGCAGCCCGAGGGGAGCCGCGTGGCCCTCGATCCGACCACCGCCGTGTCGTTCGATGCCGCGACCGCCGTGCCGATGGCACTCCTGGCGGTGCTCGCGCGGGTCGCCTGGACCGACCTCCGCGCACGCCGGATCGAGAACCGTGCGGTGCTCGCGGTCCTCGTGCTCGGCCTGCTGCGGCCCTTCCTGGACGCGGCGGCGGTGCCCTGGCACGCCGGTCCGGCCGCGGCGCTCCTGGTCCTGGCGCCCGGCCTGCTGGTCTGGCGCGCCGGTCTGATCGGCGGCGGCGACGTCAAGCTGGCGGCGGCACTCGCCCTGCTCGTGGGCCTCGATGCGTTGCCCCGCCTGCTCCTCCTGACCGCGCTCTCCGGCGGCGCGCTGGCCCTCTTCCAGCTGCTCGGCCGGCACGCCGGCTGGCTGCTCGCGCTCGCCCTGGGCCGGGTCCTGCCGGCCGGGCTCGCCGGGCGGATCGCCCCGGCGTCCTGGGCGGCGCCGGGCGCGGCCGCGCCCACCGTGCCCT
>JBBIIE010000145.1:0-8937 GCA_037446605.1 Geminicoccaceae bacterium
GGCAAATGCGAGAGCAGTAGATCGGTATAGGCCGAGTTGGGCGGAAACGGGACACAGTTGGGACAGGCCATCAGCCACGGAAGGAAGAGGAGAGCGAGGAGGAAGAAGGCGGGCAGCAGCAGCCGGTCGGCCACGAGCCGGTCGGCGGCGGCGCGCACCGCCTCGACATACGCCTCATCGCTCGGCCAGCGCTCGGCGATCGGCCGCCGCGGGTCGCCGGCCCGGCGTGCCGCCTCGGCGTCGGCGGGCAGCGCCAGGGCGGAGCCGGTCAGGCTGCACAGCGCGCCCGGGGCGAAGCCTTCGCGGCGGAGGTTCCAGCCGAGATAGGTGGCGCGCGGCACCTCGATCTGGGGCAGCCGCACCGCGCCGAGCGCGTGACCGTCGGCATCGGGCAGGGGCACCCACAGCGGGTAGGACGGCCCCTCGCGCGGCGGCTCGACGGTGTGGTCGACGAGCCGCAGGCGGTTGACGGCCCCGGCGAAGCCCAGGCCCGGCAGGCGCGGGTAGGCGACCGCGGCCAGGTCGGCGGCGATCAGGGTGCCGCCGGCCCGGCTCGGATAGCGGCTCGCCGGCGGCGGCGTGCCGTCGCGCATCCAGGCCTCGAGGGCGACGAGCAGCGCCCGCGCCACCGGGCCCGCATGGAGCGGGTTGCCGGGCGCCGCGCAGGTCGCGGTCGGCGCGGCCTTGCCGCCGGCGGCCGTGAAGTGTGGCACGCCGGCCAGGTAGTAGGCGCGGACATTGGCCGGGAGCACGACCGGCTCGCCGTCGGGTGCGGTCGTGACCAGCGCCGCGCGCGCCTGGAAGCCCTCGGTGTCGCTGTCGGTGTGGATCACCAAGGGACAGCTGCCCTCCTCCCGGCAGCGGGCGAGGATGCCGTCGCGCCGCCCGGTGAGCGGGTCCTGGACGACGGGATAGGTGAAGGGGAACTGGTCGCCCCGGTAGAGGTGGTCCTCGTGCTGGCGCGAGTAGCGCCCGGGCTGGGCGAAGCGGGCGTTGAAGTCGCCACGGCGCGAGCCGCCGATGTGCGTCCAGATGGCGTCGAACACCGGTCGGCCGGCTTCGTCGACGTGGAAGCCCTGGTAGAGCAGGTCCTTGATGAACCGGCCGCTCTGCGAGATGCCGAGGCCGATCACCCGGTCGACCAGCGGCCGGCCGTCGCGCGCCAGGGGGTTGGCGAGGTCGGGGCCGCTGCGGCCGCTGCGCAGGTGGGCGAGCAGGTCGCGCACGGCGGCGAAGCCCAGACCCACCACGGCCGGATCGCGGGCCGTGTAGACGAGCTCGTAGATGGCGCCGCCGTCGTAGCCCGGAGCCGGCGTCACCTCGATCTCGTCGGCGGCGGTGAAGCGGAAGGCGAGGCCCGGAGGCGTCAGCCGGGCATCGTCCTCCTCGGCGCGGACCGTGAGCCGGGCCGCGGCCTGCTCGGCCTCCAGGGAGGGGTAGGTGAGCCTGACCCGGAACGGACCGGCCGGCGGCTTGTCGAGGACGATCTCCTCGCGCGCCGGGCCGGTCACGCCCGGCAGCCGCGGCACGTCGAGGGCGAGCTGGCCGGCCGAGCGCGGCGCGTCGAACTGCCAGCCGCTCCAGACCACCGTGTAGCCCTGCTCGAACAGGAAGCCGTTGCCGGCGCTGGCGGCCGGCGCGAAGTCGTTGCCGATCGGCCCGTCGTTGAACAGCGCCAGCAGGAGGTTCCGGCCGCGGTTGTTGACGTCGTAGAGGAGCGTGCGGTTGCCGCGAGCCGGATCCTGCGGGCGCAGGACGACGACCGGCGCGGACGCCTCGACGCGGCCTCCGGCGTCGCGCGGCGCGAGCGCCAGGTCGACGATGCCGGCGTTGCGCGGGTGGCTCGGATCGACCGCGATCACGGCCCGGGCGGTCACGAGCTCGTAGGGCCCGACGCCGGCGAAGCTCCGCCCGGCGAACGCCGGAGCGGTGCCCAGGACCTCGAGGCGAACGAGTTCCGCGCCGGCCGGCGCGCATCCGAGCCCCATCAGGAACGCCGCCAGGGCGAAGCCCCGGCCGATCCGACCCGCCTCGCTCATCGTCGCCCCCCTCCGCGTCGATGCCCGAGAAGAGCGCCGCCGGGCGCGCCGCGCAACGCCTCGGACGGCAGGTCTGGGCTGCCCGACGCCCGGCTCAGATCACGAAGTCGACGTCCTGGGCGCGCGGCGCGCACCCGGCGGCGGCGGCGCGCTCGCACAGATCCTCGAGCGAGACCGCCGCCAGCCGCTCGACCAGCAGCGCCTCGAGCTCGGCCCAGAGCGGCGCCAGGACGTCGCGGGCGAGGGCCAGGGCGGCCTCGGGGCCCGACCCGGGCTCGCCGCCCTCGCGTTCCACCTGGAGTGCCAGGAGGATGTCGGCGACGCTCACCCGCCGGCGCTCGCGGGCGAGGCGGTAGCCGCCCCTGGGCCCGCGCACGCCCTTGAGGAGGCCCGCCTTGACGAGCTGCTGCATGAGCTGCTCGAGGTGGCGTCGCGGCAGGCCGAGCCGGGCGGCGGTGTCCTTGCTCTGGACCGGGCCGCTGCCGGCGTGCAGCGCGATGTCGAGCACCGCCAGCGTGGCGAGCTGCAGGCGGCGGTCGGTGCCGAGCAGGCCGAGCATCAGCCGGCCGGCTCCGCCTCGCCCGATCGGCCGGTGCCGGTCGAGCCGAAGCCGCCCGTGCCGCGCGCGGTGGCATCCGGAGCGACCGGGCGCTCCTCCCAGGCGAGGCGGGCGACCGCGGCGAGTACGAGCTGGGCGATCCGCTCGCCGCGGCGGACCGTGACCGGCTCCGCACCCAGGTTGACGAGCAGCACGCCGACCTCGCCCCGATAGTCGCTGTCGATGGTCCCGGGCGCGTTGAGCACGGTGAGGCCCAGGCGCAGTGCCAGGCCCGAGCGCGGCCGGACCTGCGCCTCGTAGCCCTCCGGCACGGCGATCCGCAGCCCGGTCGGGACGAGCGCGCGCGCGCCCGGTGCGAGCTCGAGCGGGCGGTCGGCGGGCAGGGCCGCGAGCAGGTCGAGGCCGGCGGCACCGGCGCTCGCATAGGAAGGCAGGGGCAGGTCCGCGGCATGCGGCAGCCGCTCGACCGCGACGCGCAGCGGCGCGCTCACGTCGCCTCGCGCCCGAGCGCCCGGGCGATCCGGGGCACGAGCCGGAGCGCCACCTCCTCCTTGCGCATCGGCTCCCAGGCCTCGGCCGGCCCGTCGCCGGTCAGGAGAAGGATCCGGTTGCGGTCGCCGCCGAGCACGCCGGTGCCCTCCGAGACGTCGTTGGCGAGGATCCAGTCGCAGCCCTTGCGGGCCCGTTTGGCGCGGGCCTTCGCCTCGAGCCCGCCGGTCTCGGCGGCGAAGCCCACGACCAGGCGCGGGCGCAGCGTCGGGTGGCGGGCGAGCGTGGCCAGGATGTCCGGGTTCTCGACCAGGTGCAGCGCCGGCGGACCCCGGCCCTCCTCCTTCTTGAGCTTGGCCGCGGTCGCGACCTCCGGCCGCCAGTCGGCGACGGCGGCGGCGCACACCACGACGTCGACCGGCAGCGCCTCCAGGCAGGCCGCGTGCATCTGCCGCGCGGTCTCGACGTGCACGGTGCGCAGGCCGGGCGGGTCGGCGAGGGCGACCGGGCCCGAGACGAGCACGACCTCGGCGCCGGCCCGGGCGAGGGCGGCGGCGATCGCATGCCCCTGGCGGCCCGAGCTGCGGTTGGCGAGGAAGCGTACCGGGTCGATCGGCTCGTGCGTGGGCCCGCTCGTCACGAGCGCGCGGATCCCCTCGAGCGGGCGCGGCGTGGGCTGCAGCTGGTCGAGGATCGCCGCCAGGAGCTCGGCCGGCTCGACCAGCCGCCCGGGGCCGGTCTCACCGCAGGCCATGTCGCCCGCGGCGGGACCCACGACGCGGATCCCGTCCGCCTCCAGCCGGGCGAGGTTGCGGCGGGTCGCGGGGTGCGCCCACATCTGCGGGTTCATGGCCGGCGCCACCAGCACCGGCTTGTCGGTCGCGAGCAGGAGCGTGGTGGCCAGATCGTCGGCCAGCCCGGCGGCCATCCGGGCCAGCAGATCGGCGGTGGCGGGTGCCACCACCACGAGGTCGGCCTCGCGCGACAGGCGGATGTGGCCCATCTGCGCCTCGTCGGTGAGGGAGAACAGCTCGTCGAAGACCTGCTCGCCCGAAAGGGCCGCCACGGCGAGCGGGCTCACGAGCTCCCTGGCGGCCCGGGTCAGCACGCAGCGCACCGCGACGCCGCGCTCCCGGAGGCGGCGGATCAGCTCCAGGCACTTGTAGGCGGCGATCCCACCGCCGATCACGAGCAGCACGCGCTTGCCGGGCACCCCCACCTCCGCCCGTGGCACCGGCGCGAGTGTGGCGCCGCCTCAGCCCAAGGCAAGGCCGAGCAGCAGGCCGAGCGCGGCGGCCAGCAAGAGGCCGAGCCGCCCCGGGGTCAGGCCGCCGGTCTCGCCGGCCGGCCGCCCGCCCGCGGGCTCCAGCAGCCGCTCGATCCGGCCGAGCGTGACGGGCAGGCGCCGGAGCGTCTGCACCCCCTCGGCCACGGCCTCCCGGAGCTGCGCCTCGGGCCCGAGGTTCTCGCGCATCCAGGCCTCCACGAGCGGCCGGGCGAGCGTCCAGATGTTGACGGTCGGGTCGAGCGCGCGCCCGACACCCTCGGCCACCACCATGGTCTTCTGCAGGAGCAGGAGCTGCGGCTGGGTCTCCATCTCGAACTCCTCGGCGGTGGCCAGGAGCTGGCCGAGCAGCCGGCCGAAGGAGATCTCGCTCAACGGCAGGCCCAGGATCGGCTCGCCGAGCGCCCGGCAGGCCTGGGTGAAGGCGGCGCGGTCCTGGTCGGGCGGCAGGAAGCCGGCGCGGAAGAAGACGTCGGCCACGCGCGCATAGTCGCGCTCGAGGAAGCCCAGCAGCACCTCGGCGAGGTTGCGGCGGTCGGCGAGTTCGAGCCGGCCCATGATGCCGAAATCGAGCGCCACGATGTCGCCCGTCTTCGGGTCGATGAGCATGTTGCCGGGGTGCATGTCGGCGTGGAAGAAGCCGTCGCGGAACACCTGGTTGAAGAAGACGACGGCGGCCCGCTCGAGGATGGCGTCGGGGTCGAGCCCGGCGGCCACGAGGCGCTCGCGCTCGTCGGCGGGCAATCCCTCGACCCGCTCGAAGGTGACGACCCGCCGCCCGGTCCGGCGCCAGTCGACCCGCGGCACACGGAAGCCCTGCGCGTCGCGGTTGTTCTGGGCGAACTCGGCGGCCGCCGCCGCCTCCAGGCGCAGGTCCATCTCGCGGCGCGTCGAGCGGGCGAGCAGGCGCACCGCCTCGACCGGCTTGTAGCGCCGGAGCGGAGGGTGCAGCCGCTCCGCCCACTCGGCCGTCCAGAGGAACAGATCGAGGTCGCGGGCGATCGCCTCCTCGATGCCCGGGCGGAGCACCTTGACCGCCACCGGCTCGCCCTCGGTGGTGGTGGCGAAATGCACCTGGGCGATCGAGGCGGCGGCCACCGGCCGATCCTCGAAGCTGGCGAAGAGCGAGTCGAGCGGCTGCTCCAGGTCGCGCTCGACGGTGGCCCGGGCGGCCTCGCTCGGGAAGGGGGGCAGCCGGTCCTGCAGCAGCGAGAGATCGCGGGCGATGCCCTCGCCCAGGAGGTCGGCCCGGGTGGCGAGGCTCTGGCCGAGCTTGATGAACGCGGGCCCGAGCTCCTGCAGCGCGCGGGCCAGCCGCTCGCCGGGGCGACCCGGGGCGCCTCGGTCGGCGAACCGCTCGGCGAGCCGCAGCGCCGGGACGAGCTGCGGTACGAGCGCCATCGGGAAGAGGGCGTTGTGGCGGGCGAGGCAGCGCGCCCCCGCGACCAGTCGCGCCAGGTTGCGCGCGCCCCTGAGCATCCGAGCTCAGAGCCGCCAGGCGGAGTGGATCGCGGCGATCCCGCCCGAAAGGTTGCGCCAGCGCACGCGCTCGAGCCCGGCCTGCTCGATCAGCGCGGCGAAGGTCGGCTGGTCGGGGAAGCGGCGGATGCTCTCGGCGAGGTAGCGGTAGCTGGCCGCGTCGCCGGCCACGAGCCCGCCGAGCGCCGGCAGGACGCGGAAGGAGTAGAGGTCGTAGGCGGGCTCGAGGGCGGGCAGGACGAGGCGCGAGAACTCGAGGCAGAGGAAGCGGCCGCCGGGGCGGAGGACGCGGCGGGCCTCGGCCAGCGCGCGGTCGATCCGGGTGACGTTGCGGATGCCGAAGGCGATCGTGTAGGCGTCGACGGAGGAGGAGGGCAGAGGCAGCCGCTCGGCGTCGCCCACCACCCAGTCGAGCCCGCCCAGCCGGCCGGCATCCAGGGCACGGTCGCGGCCGACCGACACCATGGCCGGATTGGCGTCGACCACCGTGACGCGGGCGCGACCCCCGAGTCGGGCGAGGAGCCGCTGCGCGACGTCGCCCGTGCCGCCCGCGACGTCGACCAGGTGCAGGCCCGGCCGCGGCATCAGCCAGTCGAGGAGCGCCTCCTTCCAGAGCCGGTGGATGCCCGCGCTCATGAGGTCGTTCATGAGGTCGTAGCGGGTCGCCACGCGCTCGAACACGCCCCGCACGCGGGCCGCCTTGGCGGCCGGCTCGACCGGCTCGAAGCCGAACGAGGCGGCGAGCCTCGCGGCGGCGCTTGCCGGGTCCTGGGCGCTCATGCAGACAGCGACCGCTCCGTTGCGACCGAGGCGATGTACGCGGCGGTCGGCGACCGGGCAAGGCGCGCGTGGGGCGCCGGGGAGAGGGGGCCGCGTGCCGGAGCTGCCGGAGGTCGAGACGATCGTGCGCGGCCTCGCCCGGCGGCTGGTCGGGCGGCGGATCCTGGCGGTCGAGCAGCGCCGCGCCGATCTCCGCTTCGCGCTGCCCGAACGGCTCGCCGAGCGGCTCGCCGGCCGCCGGCTCCTGGGCGTCGACCGGCGCGCCAAGTACATCCTCGCGGGCCTCGAGGGGGGCTCGACCCTGCTCCTGCACCTGGGCATGTCCGGGCGCCTCGTGCTCGACGGCGCGCCGCGCGGCCCGCACGAGCACCTGACCTTCGCCTTCGAGGGCGGGACGCTGCTGCGCTTCGTCGACCCGCGCCGGTTCGGCATGTGCGATCTCTGGCCGACCGACCGGCTGGCCGAGCACCGGCTGCTCCGCGGCCTGGGCGTCGAGCCCCTCGACCGCGGCTTCGACGGCCCCACCCTGCTGCGGCTGCTGCGCGGCCGGCGGGTGGCGCTCAAGACGGCGCTCATGGACCAGCGCCTCGTGGTGGGCGTGGGCAACATCTACGCCAACGAGGCGCTGTTCCGGGCCGGGCTCTCGCCGCGGCGGCAGGCGTTCACGGTCGGGCCCGAGCGGGCCGCCCGGCTCGCCCGCGCGGTCCGCGAGGTGCTCGAGGCGGCGATCGCCAAGGGCGGCACCAGCCTGCGCGACTACGTGCAGGCGGACGGCGAGCTCGGCAGCTTCCAGGGCGAGTTCCGGGTCTACGACCGGGCCGGCGAGCCCTGCCCCGTCTGCGCCCGTCCGATCCGGCGGATCGTCCAGGGCGGGCGCGCGAGCTTCTTGTGCGCCGGCTGCCAGCGGTGAGGATCGCTCCGGGCGCGCTGGACGGAGCCGCCCGAGCCGGGCTAGAAGCCGCGGCCCCGCGGCGTCTGCGGTGCGCCGCCGGGCCCGTTCGACCCGGCGCGGCGACGCCGCGCGGCTCCGGAGGATGGCATGGCCTACGAGACGATCCTGGTCGAGACGCGCGGGCCCGTCGGGCTCGTGACGCTGAATCGGCCGAAGCAGCTCAACGCGCTGAACGGGCAGGTGATCGGCGAGATCGAGACGGCCCTGGCCGCGTTCGACGCCGATCCCAAGGTGGCGGCGGTGGTGATCACCGGCTCGGAGAAGGCGTTCGCCGCCGGCGCCGACATCAAGGAGATGCTCGACAAGGACTTCGCCCAGGCGCTCGAGTCGGACTTCGTCGGCGCCTGGAACCGGATCGCCCGGCACAGGAAGCCGATCATCGCGGCGGTCGCGGGCTACGCGCTCGGCGGCGGGTGCGAGCTCGCGATGATGTGCGACATCATCCTGGCGGCCGACAATGCCCGCTTCGGCCAGCCGGAGATCAACCTCGGCACCATCCCGGGCGTCGGCGGCACCCAGCGGCTGACCCGGGCCATCGGCAAGTCCAAGGCCATGGAGATGATCCTGACCGGCCGGCTGATGAGCGCCGAGGAAGCCGAGCGGGCCAACCTCGTGGCGCGGGTGGTGCCAGTCGGCAAGCTGCTCGAGGAGGCGCTCGCACTCGGCGAGGAGATCGCCAAGAAGTCGCAGCCGATCGTCCGGCTCGCCAAGGAGGCGGTCAACGTCGCCTTCGAGACGACGCTGGCCGAGGGCGTGCGGTTCGAGCAGCGGGTGTTCTACGCGACCTTCGCCACCGCCGACCGCCGCGAGGGGATGAGCGCGTTCGTCGACAAGCGGGCACCCGCCTTCACGCATCGCTGAGCGGCCGCCCGTGGGTCGAGCGCCCGCCTGCGGCCGGCGGTGGCGTTGACGGGCGCCGGCCGGATCGCTATCTGCCGGCGTCCGAAATCCGGAGATCCTCCTCGTGGCGAACACCCCCTCGGCGCGCAAGCGCGTCCGCCAGACGGCCAAGCGCACCGCGCTCAACAAGAGCCGCAAGAGCCGCATCAAGACCTTCGTGCGCAAGGTCGAGGCGGCCCTCGCCGCCGGTGACGCCGGCGCCGCCAAGGCGGCCTTCGCGGCCGCCGAGCCGGAGATCCGGCGCGGCGTCAGCCGCGGCGTACTCCACCTGAACACCGCCTCGCGCAAGATCTCGAGGCTGGCGCAGCGCATCAAGGCGCTCGACACCACGCCGCCGGCCTGAGCCGGGCCCGATCCGAACGGCGGTCGCGGCCGACCGTCGCATCCGACCGACCAAACCGCAGGGCGGGCACCGGGCGCCGTGCGACGCGCGCGCGGCGCGGACGGGGCCGCG
>JBBIIE010000146.1:0-8928 GCA_037446605.1 Geminicoccaceae bacterium
GGCCGCGGCCGAGAAGCCCGGCTCCTCGCGGATGAGCCCCTGGTCCGGCAGGATCGGCGCCGGTGCGATCGACTGGCACCATCCGGGCGTCTTCCAGCACATCGGCTATCCGAGCGTCGTGCAGAACGCGGACGGCACGATCACCTGCCTCTACCACGAATGGAGCGAGGACGAGCGGCCGCTGCAGTACGTCCGCTGCACGCGCTTCCGTCTCGCCGACCGAGCGAACCGCGTGACGGCCGCGGCCGAGGTCCTGGCCGAGCCCGTCGTCCACCGCGACCCGGCGAGCTACTGCGCCCATCCGCACCTCGTGCGCTGCCGCGCCGAGTTCCTCTGCGTCTTCACCCGGGCGCCCCGCCGTCCCTTCGTCCTCCACCCGCCCGAGGATCCGGCCTTCGTGAACCTGCTGGTCCGCTCGACCGACGAGGGGGCGAGCTGGTCCGCACCCGTGCCCGCCCCGGGACCGGACTGGACCGGGGTCGAGTGCGCCGGGCTCACGGCACTCCCCGACGGCGCGCTCCTCCTCCACCAGCACCGCTTCGCCTGGCTCGACCTCGCCGCGGCCGACGCGTACCCGGAGCGCGACGCGATCGCCTGGCCCGCGGACCTGGTGCGCGCGCATCTGGCCTCGGCCGAGCACGAGCCGGCGGGTCTTCGCCTCGAGGAAGCGCGCCGGCTGCTCCCCTGGGCCCGGGCACCGGGGCGCGCCTTCCTGCACCGCTCGGAGGACGCCGGCCGGAGCTGGCCCTCGACCCTGCCACTCGACACCGCACCCCATGTGGGCGGCTACGGGCTCAGGGGCGGGGTCGTCCTCCCCGACGGTGCGCTCCTCCTCCCGCTCGGCGATTGCCCGGCCTATCGCCGGGTCTTCGCGCTGCGCTCGGAGGACGGCGGGCGGAGCTGGTCGCGACCCGTCCCCGTCGCCGCCGCGCCGGACCGGCGGTTCGAGGAGCCCGCCCCGCTCCTCCTCGCGGACGGCCGGGTGCTCCTGCTGCTGCGCGAGAACGTGAGCCGCACGCTCTGGCAGGTGGTCTCGGCCGACGGTGGCCGGTCCTGGTCCGAACCCGCGCCGACCGGCATCGAGGGCTATCCCGCCCATCTCTCTGGGCTCCAGGACGGGCGGCTCCTCTGCACCTACGGCTTCCGCCGGCCTCCCTTCACGATCCGCGCGGTCCTCTCCGACGACGGTGGCCGGACCTGGCGGATCGAGGCGCCGATCGAGATCGCGAGCGGGCTGCCTTCGAAGGATCTGGGCTATCCCTGCACGCTGCCGCGCCGCGACGGGACGCTGCTCACCGTCTTCTACGCCCGGGATCGGGAGGGCGTGACCTTCCCCCGGGCGCGGATCTGGCGCCTCCGCTGAGCGGGTCCGTCAGGCGAAGAGGAGCCAGAGGCCGGTCGCGGCAAGCGCGAGGGCCCAGAGAAGGTCGAGGTTGAGCCAGGCCGAGCGCAGGATCGCCACCCCGAGCACGCGGTAGACGAGAAACGCCGCGGCCGCGGTCAAGGCGAGCATCGCGGCGCCGTGCAGGAGCACGACGAGGAAGGCGTGGGCGCTCGTCGTCGCGAGATGCGGGACCGTTTCCCCGGCGAAACAGATCGGCACGAGCGCCGGCAGGAGCATGAGGCCCGCGCCGTGCGCGCTAGCCATGGTGAAGGACCAGAGGACGAGCCCCGCGGCTCCGGTCGTCATGCCCACGCGCACCCGGCGGGGATGGCCGCGGCGGACCACCCAGAGGGCCCAGGCGAGCAGGAGCCCGCCCGCGATGCGCCGCAGGATCGCGAGATCGAGCACCGCACCCGCGAGGAGGAAGGTCGCGACGGCCACGGCGATCGCGAGCGCGTGGCCGAGGGCGATCGGCAACAGCGCCCAGGCGACCACCCGGCTCGAGCCGCGATGCAGCCCGAGGGCGACCGCGAAGAGCCAGCCCATCGCCGGGTTCAGCCCGTGGAAGGCGCCGAGCCCGGCGACGAGGAGCCAAGGCGCGAGCCCCTCGCTCACCTCGCGGGGTCGACCGGCGGGCCGGGCGGATCGGCTTCCGCGGACCGACCGCTCACGAAGGGTAGCAGTAGGAGTCGGACGAGGCGTCGCCCCCCTCGAGGCGGATCTGGTGCGGCCGGTGCGGACCGGGCCAAGCGAGGAAGAAGCGCGGATCGAAGCGCATGCCGCCCGCCGGGTCGGCCTCGACCTTGACCATCCAACCCTCGATCCCGTCGGGGTAGAATTGCGGGTCGACCGCGCCGTAGAGCGAATTCGTGAAGTAGATCCGCCGTCCGTCGCGGCTCACTTCGACCATCTGCGGCCCGCCGTTCAAGGGCCGGTCGGGTGCCGAAGGATGCGGCGCCCGGCTCACGATCCCGCCGATCCGGAGCTCCCCGGTGAGCTTCGGATGGCGCGGATCGGACACGTCGTACTGCAGGAACCGGCCGGTCCCCCAGCAGGAGACGTAGAGGAAGCGGTCGTCGACCGATAGGTCGATGTCGGTGACGAGTGGCGGGACGGCCTTGAACGGCTTGAGGACCGGCGGCAGCAGGTCGGGATCGGCGGGCTCGGCCGGGATCGTCGCGACCTTCTCGACCGCCCATTTGCCGTTCTCGCGGAACCAGAGCCAGATCGAGGAGGAAAGATCCTCGAGCGAGAGCACGCAATTGACGAAGCCGTAAGCCTTGGTCGGATCGTGGGCCGGGCGCAGCTCGAAGACGAGCTGGTACTTCTCGCCGAAGTCGATCTCCTGCAGGTGTCGGCGCTTGTGCAGGTCGAAGAAGTGCAGCCGCCGGCCGTACTTGGCACCCAGGATGAGCTCCGGCACGAGCCCGTTCTCGACCATGTCGGGCGTGCCCCACTCGCTCGTGACGAGCGTGTCCTGCCCGAGATGCCACCAGAAATCGTAGGCGAAATGTTGCGGGCCGCGGTCGAGCTCCCAGCGGCCGAGGACGGCGAAGCTCTGGGGATCCATCAGGAAGACGCCACCCGGCCCCTTGCCGCCGCCGTTGCCGAGCGCGCTCACGTAGATCCCCTCGGGCCCGCAATGGACCGTGTGCGGCCGGGAATAGCCGGCGCGCTCGGCGATCTCCTCCGGCTGCACGACGTGGGCGAGCCGGGGTTTGCGCGGATCGGGCCTGGTGTCGAAGACGTGGATGCGCGAGGAGCGCAGGCCCGGGACCAGGAGGTAGCGGCGTTCGACGTGCGGGTGCGGGGCGTTCGGGCAGAGATGCGAGCTGCAGGCGTTCCAGCCGAAATGGTGGAACTCGTCGCCGGCCGTGCTCGCCTCGCTCTCGTGCAGGATCCGCCCGTAGCTGGGCGAGGCCGGATCGACGTCGACCACGGCGAGCCGATCGGGCACCACCCGGTTCGGATCGAAGGCGACGACGTAGGCGAAGGTTTCCGGCGGCGCTTTGGCGGCGAGCCGCGGGCTCGGGTAGAAGGTCGGATCGGGCCTCAAAGCCGTGGCCATGGCGCTTGCTCCCCCGGATCGCTGTTCGCGAAAGAAACGACCGAGGATGCGATCTACCACCCGGGACGGGTTCCGTGAACCCTACGTCGGCGGGCGGTGAGGTGCGACGGGTCCGGGCCGCGAAAAGAAAGGACCGCCCGGCGGACCGGGCGGTCGAAGTCGGGGAGGCCGAGGAAGACCGGTTACTGCACCGCTTCGCCGTGCAGGGCGAGATCGAGACCTTCGCGCTCACTGTCGCGGTCGACCCGCAGACCGACCAGGAGCTTGACGATCATCAGGATCACGAAGGTGGCGACCGCGCACCAGACGACCGTCCACACGATGCCCATGAACTGCACCCAGACCTGCCCGGCATTGCCCTCGAGCAGGCCCGCGGTGCCGCCCACGGCCTCGACCGCGAACACGCCGGTGAGGATCGCGCCCACGATCCCGCCCACGCCGTGCACGCCGAAGACGTCCAGGCTGTCGTCGTAGCCGAGCCAGTTCTTGACGTAGACCGAGGCCCAGAAGCAGACGATCCCGGCAACGAGGCCGATCACCAGCGCGCCGTTCGGCAGGACGAAGCCCGAGGCCGGGGTGATCGCCACGAGCCCGGCCACCGCACCCGAGGCGATGCCGAGCACCGAGGGCTTCCCCTTGGCGATCCACTCGGCGAGCATCCAGGCGACCGCGGCGGCGGCGGTGGCGATCTGGGTCACGAGCATGGCCATGCCGGCCCGCCCGTCGGCCGCCACCGCCGAGCCGGCGTTGAAGCCGAACCAGCCGACCCAGAGCAGCGAGGCGCCGATCACGGTGAGCGTCAGGTTGTGCGGCGCCAGGGGCTCGGTGCGGTAGCCGATCCGCGGTCCGAGCACGAGGCAGGCGACGAGCCCGGCGATGCCGGCGTTGATGTGGACGACCGTGCCGCCCGCATAGTCGAGCACGCCGTCGCCCATCAGGAAGCCGCCGCCCCACACCCAGTGCGTGATCGGTGCGTAGACGACGATCGACCAGAGGATCATGAACAGCAACAGCGCCCCGAACTTCATCCGGTCGACCAGGGCACCCACGACGAGGGCCGGGGTGATGATCGCGAAGGTCATCTGGAAGGTGGCGAACACGCTCTCGGGGATGGTGCCCTGCAGCGTGTCGGCGCCCATCCCGGCGAAGAACATCCTGGAGAGGCCGCCGACACAGGGCGTGCCCTCGGCGAAGGCCAGGCTGTAGCCGAGGACCATCCAGACGATGCTCATCACGCAGCAGATCGCGAAGACCTGCATGAGCACCGACAGCACGTTCTTCTTGCGGACCATGCCGCCGTAGAACAGCGCCACGCCGGGGATGGTCATCATCAGCACGAGCGCGGTGGCGGTGATCATCCAGGCCGTGTCGCCCTTGTCGAGCGTCGGCTCGTCGGCGAACGCCGGTGCGGCGCCCGCGAGGCCCACGCCCAAGGCGCCGAGCGCCACCTTCTGCCAACGGTTCATCGCGGCTCCTCTCGTCCCTCTGGTCCAGGCGTCCGGCCGGCCGGGCCGGCGGCGCGATCCGCACGGGGCCCGATCAAGAATCGTGCCGCGGCCACTGCCGGCGCCGATCCGCGCGCCGCCGCGGCAGTCGACCGCTCACTGCCCAAGAATCGTGCAGATCCACCCGCGACGCGGCCGGAGCTGCCCGTTCGCTGGGCACCCGCCCCGCGCCGGCGGGCGGACCCGCGTCCTTGACGCTCGGCCGGGGCCCCCGCAATCTCGCCGCGGGGGGCCGGGGATGGGCATGCGCGGGCGGCCGAGGGTGGAGCGGGCGAACCGCGGGCCGGTCCCGCGGTGAACGGGCTGGCGCGCGCCGCCGACGGGCTCGGGCGCCTCAACCGCGTCCTGCTCGGCCTCTGCCGCATCGCCACCGTGCTGCTGTGCGCCGGGCTGACCGCGGTCGTCGCGGTCGGCGTCTTCTGGCGCTACGTGCTCAACGATGCGCTCTCCTGGACCGAGGAGGTGGCCAAGCTCGCCATGGTCTGGCTGACCTTCACGGGCGCGCCGCTCGCGCTCGTGGCGGGCGGTCACGTGGCGATCGAGATGCTGCCGCGGCTCCTGCCGCGCCGGCTCCGCCACCTGCTGCTGGCCCTCGTGCTCCTGGTCGTGACGCTCGTGCTGGCGGTGATGGCCTGGCGGGGCACGACCTTCGCCTGGAACGGCCGCACCCAGGTCGTGGCCATGCTCGGCGACGTGTCGATGGCCTGGGTGTTCGCCGCCATCCCGATCGGCAGCCTGGTCATGCTGGCGATCGCGGTCGAGCAGGCGATCCGCCACCTCCTGCACGCCCTCGCCCCGGACCGGCACGCCGCACCGGTCCCCGAGGGTGCGATCGCCGGGGTCGACTGAGGCGATGCTCGGGACCGCCTACGTCTGGATCTTCCTCGCCGCCATGGCGATCGGCGTGCCGATCGTCTTCGCCATGGCGCTGGCGCCGATCGCAGCCTTCCTGCTGGCCGACCGGGCGCAGTTCCTGGCGGTCATGCCGCAGCGCATCTTCCAGGGCATCAACCAGTTCCCGCTGCTCGCCATCCCGCTGTTCATCCTGGCCGGCGAGGTGATGAACGTGGGCGGGATCACCGAGCGGCTGGTGCGCTTCGCCACCGCGCTGGTGGGCCATTTCCGCGGCGGCCTCGCCCAGGTCAACATCCTGACCTCGATGCTGTTCGCGGGTCTCTCGGGCTCGGCCGTGGCGGACGTCTCGGCACTCGGCTCGATCCTCGTGCCGGCGATGCAGCGGCAGGGCTACAGCCGCGCCTTCGCCGCCGCGGTCACCGCCGCCTCGGCGGTGATCGGGCCGATCATCCCGCCCTCGATCATCATGGTGATCTACGCCTACATCATGAACGTGTCGGTGGCGGCGATGTTCCTCGGCGGCTTCCTGCCGGGCATCCTCGTCGGTCTGGGCCTCATGCTGGTCACCAACCTCCTGGCCCGCCGCCGCGACTATCCGCGCAGCGCCGCCCGCGCGCCGGTCCCGGAGCTGCTCGCCGCCACGCGCGGCGCGCTCCTGCCGATGCTGACCCCGGTCATCATCCTGGGCGGCATCCTGGGCGGCATCTTCACGCCCACCGAGGCGGCGGCGGCGGCCGTGGTCTACGCGCTGCTGCTGGCCCTCCTCGTGCTCCGCACCCTGCGCCTGCGCGACCTGCCGCCGCTCTTCCTGCGCGCCGGCGTGGCGGCGAGCGCGGTGCTGCTCGCCATCGGCACGGCCGCACTGTTCGGCTGGGTGGCCACGCTCTCCGGCCTGCCCGCCAAGCTCGCGGGCGCCCTGCTCGCGGTCGCGAGCGAGCCGCTCGTCGTGCTCTTCCTCGTCAACGTGCTGCTGCTCGTGGTCGGGATGTTCATGGACGCCGGCCCGGCGATCCTCATCCTGGGCCCGATCCTGGCACCCACCATGCAGCAGCTCGGGGTCGACCCGATCCACTTCGCGCTCGTGATGTGCATCAACCTGACGATCGGGCTCGCCACGCCGCCGGTCGGCCTCGTGCTGTTCGTGACCTCGGCGCTCTCGCGCGAGACGATCGAGCGGATCGCCCGCGAGATGCTGCCCTACTACGCGGTGCATCTGGCGGTCATCCTGCTCGTGACCTACGTCCCGGCGGTGACCCTGGCGCTGCCGCGGCTGTTCGGGTTCGCGAGCTGAGGAGCGTTCGGGAGGCGAACGAAGGGGGCATGGTCATGCGCAGCTTGCTGTTGGGGGCGGTCGCCTGGAGCGCCGCCCTGCTCGCCACGGGTCCCACCTGGGCGCAGCAGTTCACCTTGAAGTACGCCCATGTCGGCCCGGCGACCGAGAACTCGGACGACCACGTGCCGGGCGTGTTCCTCAAGTCGTTCCTCGAGAGCCGCTCCGGCGGGCGGATCAAGGTCGAGATCTACCCGGCGGGCCAGCTCGGCCAGTTCCGCGAGCTGTTCGAGCAGGTCCAGCTCAACACGCTCGAGCTCACGCACACCTCGGTCGGCGGCGCCTCGGCCTTCTTCCCCGAGCTGCAGGTGACCGACATCCCCTACATGATCCGCGACGATCTCGTGGCCGAGGCGGTCGGCCGCGGGCCGTTCTTCGAGAAGCTGCGCGACGCCGTCCTGAAGAAGACCGGAAACGTGCGGCTGATGGCGATGGGCAACACCGGCCGCTGGCGCAGCTTCTTCACCAAGAAGCCGGTGGTGAAGGCGGCCGATCTCGCCGGCATGAAGATCCGCATCGTCGACAGCCCGATCCAGGTGAGCTTCGTCAAGGGGGCCGGCGCCAACCCGGTGCCGATCCCCTGGGGCGAGGTCTACACCTCGCTCGCCACCGGCGTGGCCGAGGGCCTCAACATCGCGGTCACCGACGTCGTGCCGAACAAGCTGCACGAGGTCGTCAAGAACGTCGTCATCGACGAGCACATGTACCTGTTCGGCTTCTACTGGATGAGCGACGCGTTCCTGAAGTCGCTGCCCAAGGACCTGCAGGCCCTGGTCGTCGACGGGGTCGACCAGATGGCGAGCGTGCAGGTCGACTTCAACAAGTCGTTCGAGAGCCGGGCGTACGACCAGTTCGTCAAGGACGGCGGCACGATCCGCGTGCTGCCGCCCGAGGAGAAGGCCAAGCTCCTGCCCGGGCGGGACGGCGCCAAGAAGTGGTTCGAGGAGAAGTACGGCCGCGAGTGGCTGGAGGCCTGGGAGCAGGCGCTGGCCCAGGCGGAGCGGCAGGTCGACGCCGAGCGCCTGCGGCGGTTCGGCGTCGGCGGCTGAGCGGCCGCGGTCGGACGGGTCGCAGCGATACCTCGGTGCGCCGCGACCCGCGATCCGCCCGCACGTTCGAGCCGCCTTTACCCTCCCGGCGGAAGCTGGCGGCGTGGCCGGGGTGCGGCGGATCGACCGACGCATCCCCGGCGCGCCGGTCTTCCCCGCGGGAGCCTCGATGACCGCCCTCGCCTGGCTCGCCAAGCGCCCCCTGCCGCTCGCCGCGCTCGACGGCGCCGACCTCGCCCTCGACCTGGCGCTGCGCGCCTGGTCGGAGCGGCGGCGCGACGGGCTCCTGCCGGCGCGCTGCACGCTCGACACGCCCCAGCTCCGCCTGCTCCTGCCGGAGGCCGAGTGGCTCGAGCGCACGGCCGCGGGCACGGCCGCCCTCGGCCGGCTCGCCGCCCTGGCCGAGGCGCGCGCCGTCGATCCGGAGGCGGCGCGGCCGCGGCTGGGCGATCTCCTGCTCGAGGATCAGCGCACCGTGCGCTTCACGGGCTCGCCGCTCCTGCAGGACCTCCTGGTCGGCGGCCCGCTCGCGGTCGAGCGCTGGCGCCAGCTGCTGCTGCCCACCTCCGACGACGGGGTGCGGGTGCGCGAACTCTGGCAGCTCTGCCGGTTGCGCGCGGTCGAGCCGCCGCCGGCGGCGCGGCCGGAGGCGGCCGACGAGCTCAGGCGGCGACCAGCGTCAGCCGTGCCCGGCGCGGCGGCAGCGGCACCGGATGGCGCGGATGCTCCGGCAGGGT